>JASCPF010000001.1 GCA_029959325.1 Microbacteriaceae bacterium PS02068 | reverse complement strand
CCCCTCGAGGCCGCCGAAGCGGTCGCCGACGAGAAGGGCACGCCGCCGACGGTCGAAGGTCGCTGAGGCGTGGGCCCGGATGCCTCGGCGCCGGGCCCACGTCACCCGGTGATAGTCTGGGCCCGTGCGGATCGCCCTCCTCCTCCTTAGCGGCCGCGACGAGACCTCGTTCTGAGCCCTCTCTCGTCGCGGAGTTCGTGGTGGGCTTGATCCCTATCTGGAGAACGAGACAGACATGACCAGTGACATCGCCATTCCCGATCGCCCCCGCACGCTGGCGGAGAAGCTCTGGGACGACCACCTCGTCGTCAAAGGCGCGAACGGTGAGCCCGACCTCATCTACATCGACCTGCACCTGCTGCACGAGGTGACGAGCCCGCAGGCCTTCGACGGCCTGCGCACCGAGGGGCGTCCGGTACGCCGACTCGATCTCACGATCGCGACAGAAGACCACAACACGCCGACGCTCGACATCGACAAGCCCATCGCCGACCTGACGAGCCGCACCCAGATCGAGACGCTGCGCCGCAACGCCGACGAGTTCGGTGTGCGCCTGCACTCGCTGGGCGACAAAGAACAGGGCATCGTGCACGTCGTCGGCCCGCAGCTGGGCCTCACCATGCCCGGCATCACGGTCGTCTGCGGCGACTCGCACACGTCGACCCACGGCGCGTTCGGGTCGATGGCGTTCGGCATCGGCACGAGCGAGGTCGAGCACGTGCTCGCGACGCAGACCCTGCCGCTGAAGCCCTTCAAGACGATGGCGATCACCGTCGAGGGTGAGCTGAAGCCGGGCGTCACCGCGAAGGACGTCGTGCTCGCGATCATCGCCAAGATCGGCGCGAACGGGGGCCAGGGCTACGTGCTCGAGTTCCGCGGCAGCGCGATCCGCAGCCTCTCGATGGAGGGGCGCATGACCATCTGCAACATGTCGATCGAGGCGGGTGCCCGCGCGGGCATGGTCGCCCCCGACGAGACCACCTTCGCGTACGTGAAGGGCCGCCCGCACGCTCCCACGGGTCAGGACTGGGAGGACGCGGTCGCCTATTGGCGCACCCTGCCCTCCGACGAGGGTGCCGTCTACGACGCCGAGGTCTTCCTCAACGCCGACGAGCTCGAGCCGTTCGTCACGTGGGGCACCAACCCCGGGCAGGGGGTCTCGCTCAGCCAGACGGTCCCCGACCCGGCATCCTTCAGCGACCCCAACGAGCGCGCCGCGGCCGAGCGAGCGCTCGAGTACATGGACCTGAAGGCCGGCACACCGCTCAAGGACGTGACGGTGGATGCCGTGTTCATGGGCTCGTGCACGAACAGTCGCATCGAAGACCTGCGCGCCTTCGCGTCGATCGTCGACGGCCGCACCAAGGCCGAGAACGTCCGCGTGATGGTCGTCCCCGGCTCAGCCCGGGTGCGGCTGGAGGCCGAGGCGGAAGGCCTCGACAAGGTCTTCACCGACTTCGGCGCCGAGTGGCGCTTCGCCGGATGCTCGATGTGCCTGGGCATGAACCCCGACCAGCTGGCGCCGGGGGAGCGGTGCGCCTCGACGAGCAACCGCAACTTCGAGGGCCGCCAGGGCAAGGGCGGCCGCACGCACCTCGTGTCGCCGCTGGTCGCGGCCGCGACCGCGGTGCTCGGGCGGCTCGCCAGCCCGAGTGATCTGGCCCGTTTCGACTCGCCTGCGGCTCGCTCAACGACCGGGATCGGAGCCTGACCATGGAGAAGTTCACGACGCACACCGGCATCGCGATGCCGCTCACCCGCTCGGCCGTCGACACCGACCAGATCATCCCCGCGGTGTACCTCAAGAGAGTCACCAAGACGGGCTTCGAGGATGCGCTGTTCGCCAGCTGGCGCCAGGACCCCGAGTTCGTCCTCAACCAGCCGGCCTACGCCGGGGCGTCCGTGCTCGTCACGGGGCCCGACTTCGGCACGGGTTCGAGCCGTGAGCACGCCGTCTGGGCGCTGCGCGACTACGGGTTCCGTGTCGTCCTGAGCCCGAAGTTCGCCGACATCTTCCGCGGCAACGCGGGCAAGCAGGGGCTCGTCACGGGTGTCATCTCCGAGGCAGACGTCGAGGCGCTCTGGGCGGCGATCGCGGCGAATCCCGGCAGCGAGATGACGGTCGACCTGACCGCGCGCACGGCGCGGCTCGGCGATCTCCGTGTCGCTTTCGACATCGACGATTACACTAGGTGGCGGCTCCTCGAGGGGCTCGATGACATCGGGCTCACGCTGCGCAACGAAGACAAGATCGCGCAGTTCGAGGCGCGCCGAGAGGCGTGGCGGCCGCGGACGCTACCCGTTCGCTAGCCCGAGCCCCGCGCCCCGCACCCGGGGAGATGCAGGCCCGCCCTCGACACACAAGTGAGGTCCGATCGATGAACACCCTCCTGAGCGCATCCGCGGCATCGCAGCCCGGACACGGCAGCGACAGCATCAGCGACAGGTCCGGTCAAGTACTGGCGATCCGCGGAGGGCGCCCGCTGACCGGACGCGTCGAAGTCAAGGGGGCGAAGAACCTCGCCACCAAGGCCATGGTCGCCGCCCTTCTCGGCGAGACCGTGAGCGTGCTGCGCGATGTGCCCGACATCAGTGATGTGAAGGTCGTGCGCTCCCTCCTCGAGGTGCACGGTGTGACGGTCGACGACGACGGCGAGGGCGTGCTGCGCCTCGACCCGAGCGGTGCCGTGTCGGCTCACATGGAGGAGATCGACGCGCATGCGGGGGCATCCCGCATTCCGATCCTCTTCTGCGGACCGCTGCTGCACCTGCTTCGCCAGGCGTTCATCCCCGACCTCGGCGGATGCCGCATCGGCGATCGCCCGATCGACTTCCACCTCAGCGCGTTGCGCGCGTTCGGCGCGACCGTCGACAAGCTGCCGAGCGGCATCCGCCTGTCGGCGCCGCAGGGCCTGCACGGTGCGGACATCACGCTGCCGTACCCGAGCGTCGGGGCGACCGAGCAGGTGCTGCTGACGGCGGTGCGCGCGAAGGGCACGACCGAGCTGCGCAACGCCGCCATCGAGCCCGAGATCATGGACCTGATCGCCGTGCTGCAGAAGATGGGCGCGATCATCTCCTACGAGCCGAACCGCGTCATCTTCATCGAAGGCGTCGATTCGCTGCGCGGCTACGACCACCGCTGCATCTTCGACCGCAACGAGGCGGCCTCGTGGGCGTGTGCCGCGCTGGCGACCGACGGCGACATCTTCGTCGGCGGAGCGAAGCAGCAGGAGATGCTGACCTTCCTCAACGTCTTCCGGAAGGCGGGCGGCGACTTCGACATCGCCGAGGACGGCATCCGCTTCCGCCGGGGCGGCGACCTGAAGCCCGTCGTCGTCGAGACCGACGTGCACCCGGGATTCATGACCGACTGGCAGCAGCCGCTGATCGTCGCGCTCACGCAGGCGCACGGCACCTCGACCGTGCACGAGACCGTGTACGAGAACCGCCTCGGCTTCACCCGGGCGCTCAACCAGATGGGCGCCGACATCGTCGTGCACCCCGAGGGCATCGCGAGCGACGAGCGGCGCGTTCCGCGTCGGGCGCTCGAGCAGGCGGCCGTCATCAACGGACCGACGCCCCTGCACGGTGCGGATGTCGTGGTGCCCGACCTGCGCGGCGGGTACAGCTACGTGATCGCCGCACTCGCGGCGGAGGGTGAGTCGACCGTGCGAAACGTCGAGATCATTCGCCGCGGGTACGAGAAGTTCCTCGACAAGCTCACGGCCCTCGGCGCCGACTTCGACGTCATCGGCTGACGCGGTGGCCACGACCGCACGCCGACGTGCCTCGGCCGAGAAGACCCGCCCCAGCGTCTTCTGGCCGGCGGCGGCCGTCGTCGTTCCCCTCACCGGACTGATTGCCAAGATCGACATCTCGGGGGCAGAGCACCTGCCGATGGAGGGCCCGTACGTCATCGCGCCCAATCACTACAGCGAGTTCGATCCCGTGATCGTCGCCGTCGCGACGTGGCGGATCGGTCGCGGCCCGCGATTCATGGCGAAGGAGAGCCTGTTCAAGGTTCCCGTGTTGGGTTCGGTGCTGCGGGCGACCGGCATGGTCCCGGTGGCGCGGGCGTCGTCGGCCTCGGCCGCGAAGCAGACGATCGCGCAGGCCGAAGCGCTCGTCGAGCACGGCCGCGGCGTGATCGTCTATCCCGAAGGGTCGCTCACGCGCGATCCCGATCTGTGGCCGATGCGCGGCAAGAGCGGCGCCGTGCGTCTCGCTCTCGAAGGGGGCATTCCCGTCATTCCCATGGCCACGTGGGGTGTGCAGCGGATTCTGCCGCGCTACGGCAAGCTCAGCCTCTGGCCGCTGCGCAAGCGCGTGCAGGTGGCGCTCGGCCCGGCGGTGGACCTGGATGCCTATCGGGCGGGCGGAACCGGCAACGCCAACCTCATCGCCGCGACCGACGCGGTGATGGCCGACATCGCCGCCCTGCTCGGCGACCTGCGCGGCGAGCAGCCGCCGGCGGAACGCTGGAACCCGGCCCTGCACGGCCAGAACGAAACGGGTCGCCTTGAGTCCTAGAAGCGGGGGAAGCCGCGGCCCCGCGGGAGGACCGCGCATCGCCGTCATCGGCTCGGGCAGCTGGGGCACGACGTTCGGCAAGGTGCTGGCCGACGGTGGCGCCCACGTCGTGATGTGGGCGCGGCGGTCTGAACTGGCGCAAGAGATCCACGAGGGACATCGCAACAGCGAGTACCTGCCGGGCATCAACCTGCCCCGCACCATGTCGGCCACATCGCACCTGTCCGAAGCGCTCGACGGCGCCTCGCAGGTGTACCTCGCGATCTCGAGTCAGGCGCTGCGCCAGAACCTCAAGGCCATCCGGCCGCTCATCGCGCACACCGACGCCCCGGTCGTCTCGCTGATGAAGGGCGTCGAGAAGCGCTCCGGGCTGCGGATGAGCCAGGTCATCGAGCAGGAACTGCACTGCGACCCGTCGCGCATCGCTGTGGCATCCGGCCCCAACCTCGCCCTCGAGATCGCGCGCGAGCAGCCGACCGCTGCCGTGATCTCGTCGACGAGTCGTGAGACGGCCGAGGCGGTCGCGCTCCGCGCCCGCAACGCCTACTTCCGCACTTTCGTCAACACCGATGTCATCGGCACCGAGTTCGGCGGAGTGCTGAAGAACCTCATCGCCGTCGCGATCGGCATCGTCGACGGCGTCGGCTACGGCGAGAACACCAAGGCATCCATCATCACGCGAGGTCTCGTCGAGATGACCGATTTCGCCGTGGCGTTCGGGGCGCAGCCCGAGACCCTGCAGGGTCTCGCGGGTCTCGGCGACCTGATCGCGACGTGCCAGTCGCCGCTCAGCCGCAACAACACCGCGGGACGTCTGCTCGGTCAGGGCTACAGCTTCCAGGACGTCGTCAAGCAGATGAACCAGACGGCCGAGGGTCTCGCCTCGGTCGCGCCGATCCTGCAGCTCGCTCATGACGCCGGTGTGTCGATGCCGATCGTCGAGCAGGTGAAGATGGTGCTCGACGGCACGATGAAACCGCGCGAGATCGCTCCGCACCTGACGACCGACGACGACAAGCCCACGGGCGAGAGGACCCAGAATGGACAAAACGGTGGTGGCGGTGCTTTTCGGCGGTCGCTCCAGCGAGCATTCGATCAGCTCCGCAACGGCTGGGGGCGTCCTTCGGGCGATTGATCGCGAGCGCTTCGACGTCATCCCGGTGGGCATCACGCGGGGCGGTGCGTTCGTCCTCGAGGACGACGAACCCGACAAGTTCGGCCTCGACCCCGAGCACCTTCCGGAGGTCGTCGACAACGGCACGCGCGTCGTCTGGCCGGATTCGGCGCTCTCGCGCGAGCTGAAGGTGACGGACGCCACGGGCACCCGCTCGCTCGGCGACGTCGACGTGGTCTTCCCGATCCTGCACGGCCGCTTCGGCGAGGACGGCACGGTGCAGGGCTTCCTCGAGCTGCTCGACCTGCCGTACGTCGGCGCGGGGCTGCTCATGTCGGCGATCGGCATGGACAAGCACACCACCAAGAGCATCCTGAAATCTGCCGGCGTGCCCGTCGTGCCGTGGGTCACCGTGACGCGCCGAGATCTGGCCCGCGATCCTGACCTCTGGAACCGTCGCATCCGCTCGCTCGGGCTGCCGGCGTTCGTCAAGCCCGCTCGGGCCGGGTCGAGCGTGGGCGTGTCGAAGGTGTCGGAGTGGTCAGAGTTGGATGCCGCGCTCGATCTTGCCTTCGCGGAGGACGCCACGGTGCTCGTCGAACAGGCGATCGTCGGGCGCGAGGTCGAGTGCGGGGTGCTGCAGGGGCGCGACGGCGGCGCGTCGCGCGTCAGCGTGGCGGGTGAGATCGTGATCTCGGGACGCGAGTTCTACGACTTCGACGCGAAGTATCTCGGCGCCGACGGCATCGAGCTGGTCTGCCCCGCCGTTCTCGGCGACGGCGAACTGGGCGAGATGCAGCGCATCGCGGCCCGCGCGTTCGAGGCCGTGGGCGGTCAGGGGCTCTCACGCGTCGACTTCTTCTTCACGGGCACCGAGTTCTTCGTGAACGAGGTGAACACCATGCCCGGGTTCACGCCGATCTCGATGTTCCCGACGTGCTGGATCGCCTCGGGCATGACGTATCCGCAGCTGATCAGCGAACTGATCGATCTCGCACTCGAGGCGTAGGCCGGCGGGACTTGCCCGCTCAGGACGAGGGGCGCTCGGTGCAGGCGCGGCCGTCCGACGGCAGCTGCTGCACGGCGGTCGCGAGATCGCTCAGCACCCGCGCGCCGCTGACGACGTCGTAGTCGAGGTACACCTCGACGGCAGGGGTGCGCCCGAACGTCGTGAAGCGATAGTTGGGCGCCTCGGAGTCGTCCATCAACCAGTCGACGCCGCCCGCCGTCTGGCAGGTGAGCGTCGAGGGACCGGGAGCCGCGAGACCGCACGTCATCAGCACCGTGCTGGGGTCGCCCCACGCCCCGGTGGCCTGGGCATCCGTCCAGCGGCGATCCTGCCCGTCCACCGTGCTCGGCAGGCGCACCATCACGGCGGCGCAGGCGGGGTCGTTCGCCTCTTTCGCGGGCGTCATCGACACCGTCGACGTGCACCCGCTGAGCAGCGCCACCGCCGCAGCGGACACGAGGACGAGAGCGGCAGATCGCGGGCGGGACACTCCACCAGGCTACCGTGGAGGCATGCATGCAGAGCGCGACGTGACCGTCGGTGAGCTGGGTGAGCGGGCGCTGCTCGCGCGCATCTTCGCCGCCCTCGACGGCTCGTCTCAGGCGCTCGTGGGGCCGGGTGACGACGCCGCCGTGCTCGCCGCGCCGGGTGGTCGTGTGGTCGTGACGACCGACACGCTGGTGCACGGCCCCGACTTCCGCCTCGCGTGGTCGTCGGGCTACGACCTGGGCTGGAAGGCCGCCGCCGTCAACCTCGCCGATGTCGCTGCGATGGGTGCGCGCCCGACCGCGTTGTTCGTCGCACTGGCTCTTCCCGACGAGACGACGGCGGGGTTCGTCGACGACCTCGCGCGCGGGCTGCGCGCCGCGTGCGACGGGCTGGCCCCCGGCTGCGCGATCGAGGGGGGTGACCTCACGGCATCCGACACCCTCACCGTCGCGGTGACGGCGATCGGCGTGCTCGAGGGCCTCGAACCGGTGCTGCGCAGCGGCGCACGCTCCGGTGACACGGTGGCGGTCGCGGGCGATCTCGGCGCGGCGGCTCGGGGGCTCACGCTGCTCTTCGATCGGTTCCGCGACGCGCAGGGCGCCCCGGTGACCGTCGACTCCGACAAACTGTCGGAGCACGAGCGTGCCGACCTCGCGGCGCAGTTGCGCCCGCAGCCGCCGATCGCGCGCGGCGTTTCCGCCGCGCGCGGCGGAGCGACCGCCATGATGGATGTCTCCGACGGGCTGCTGCTGGATGCCACGAGACTCGCGGATGCCTCGGGCGCCACGCTGGATCTCGACGCGGGCCTCGACGAGGCCGCGCTGCGCGGCGGCGAAGATCACGCCCTGCTCGCGTGCTTTCCGTCGGGCGCGTCCCTTCCGGAGGGATTCCGTGCGATCGGCCGGGTACGGGCGCGCACCGAGGCTTCCGTCATGATCGCGGGCGAGCCCGTCACGGGCCGCCTCGGCTGGGACCCGCACCGTGACTGGGACGCCGGCCGCGGCTGACCGGCGGCGTTCCGGTCGCCTGAATCGTCCCACCCTCGACGGGAACGAGTTTCGGACGCGTCAGGCGTCAGAGACTCGTGCGCTCGGCACGTCGAGCCCCAGCCACCAGAGGGTCGTCTCGCCGTAGCGCTTGTCGCGGAGGACTGAGAGCCCCGGAGGCAGCGCGGGAGCGCCCGAGCGCGTCGCGCGCTCGACGATCACGCGCGCGTCCGGTGTCAGGCGCGGGGTGAGCAGCGCCAGCGTCACGCCCAGCGCCGCGCCGTCGAGGTCGTACGGCGGGTCGACGAAGACGAGGTCGTACGACGCCGGGGCGCTGCGCAGGAAGGCATCCACCGACGCGGTGTGCACGCGTGCGATGGCGCCCGGCACTGCGCGCAGCACCGCGCGCACGTTGCGCTCGGCGACCGATGCCGCGCGCGCCGACTTCTCGACGAGGTCGGCCGACGCCGCTCCCCGGCTCAGGGCTTCGAGCCCCAGCGCGCCCGAGCCGGCGTAGAGGTCGAGCACCGCCGCGCCGCGGAGTGCGTCTGCGGCATCCAATGCTCCGAACAGCGACTCGCGCACGCGGTCGCTCGTCGGGCGCGTGCCCGCGTCGGGAACAGTGAGGGTCAGCGAGCCCGCGGCTCCGGCGATGATCCTCGTCACGGTGCAAGAATACGACGCCGGACGACGGCGCCGGGTCAGTCCCTCGAGGCATCCTCGTTCTCGAGTCGCGGCTCGGCGCGACGTTCCGGGCGAAGCCCCGCCTTGTCGGCGTAGAACGCGCGGATGCGGTCCATGTCGCGTGCCACGTCGCTCGTGAGTTCGATCGTCGGGCCGAGGCCGGTCGTCATCGTGGTGCGGTCGACGTAGCCGAGCGTCACCGGCATCCCCGTCGCACGGGCGATGCGGTAGAAGCCGCTCTTCCAGTAGGCGTTCCCGCCACGGGTGCCGTCGGGTGTGACGACGAGCCCGAAGACCTCGCCGTCGCGCACGCGCGCGATGACCTCGTCGACGACGCGGCTCGCGTCATCTCGTTGCACCGGAATGCCGCCGAGCCCGCGCATGATCGGCCCTCGCCAGCCGGCGAAGAGGCTCGCCTTGCCGAGCCAGCGCACGGGGATGCCGAGCCGCCACGAGATGGCGAGCATCAGCACGAAGTCCCAGTTCGACGTATGCGGTGCGCCGATGAGGATCGTGGGCCGCGTCGGAGCCGGTTCGGTGCGCAGCGTCCACCGACTGACAGTCCAGTACAGGCGGGCGAGCAGTCGGCGAAGCATCAGGCAACTGTACGCGGCGCCGCATTCCCCGCCGGGCGTACGAGCGGACGCCGGTCGTCCGGGGCGGTGCCTAGACTCGTGGCATGCCCTCGGTGACGCTCGACACGAGCCTCGACGACGCGCTCGGCGGGAAGACGGCGGGCCTGTTCGAGCGTGCGTTCGCGATGGCGACGGTGGGCGATCTGCTGACCCACTACCCGCGTCGGTACGCTCGCCGCGGCGAACTCACCCCGATCGCGTCACTGCCGCTCGGCGAGCAGGTCACGATCGTCGCCGAAGTGCGCTCGGCGACGGTCCGCCAGATGAAGCAGCGGCGTGGCAACATCCTCGAAGTGGTCATCAGCGACGGCGCGGGCGCGCTGAGCCTGACGTTCTTCAACCAGCAGTGGCGCGCCGACCAGCTCAAGGTCGGCGTGCAGGGGATCTTCTCCGGCAAGGTCGGGCAGTTCAAGGGTCAGCAGCAGCTCGCGCACCCGGACTACCAATTGTTCGACGACTCGGATGTCGCGAGGCTCAACGCCGCCGTGCGCCAGAACGAGCCGATCCCGATCTACCCGGCCACCAGCACGATCGCGAGCTGGCAGATCCAGAAGACGATCGGCGACCTCCTCGAGCGGCTCGAGAGGGTCGATGACCCGTTGCCCGCGTCGTTTCGACGTGCGCACGGGCTTCTCGACGCCGATGCGGCCCTCCGCGGCATCCACGTTCCGGATGAGTTCGAACAGATCGAGCCGGCGCGGGCGACGCTGCGCATGCACGAGGCATTCGTGCTGCAGACGGCGCTGCTGCAGCAGCGCCAGTTCGTACGGGCGATGTCGGCGACCTCCCGGCCTGCCGGTGGCCTGCTGGCGCGGTTCGACGCGCACCTCGCCTTCGAGCGCACCGCCGACCAGCGTGCCGTCGGCGATGTGATCGCGAGCGACCTCGAGGGCGCGTGGCCGATGAACCGGCTCGTGCAGGGTGAGGTCGGGTCGGGGAAGACCCTCGTGGCGCTTCGGGCGATGCTGCAGGTCGCCGAGTCGGGCGGCCAGTCGGCGCTCATCGCGCCGACCGAAGTGCTCGCGGCGCAGCATGTCCGCTCGATCGCGCGCATGCTCGGCCCGCAGCTCGCCCCCGAACTCATGCCGACGCTGCTCACCGGGCAGCAGCCCGCGGCCGATCGCCGCAAGGCGGCGCTCCGCGCGGCGTCGGGACAGGCGCGCATCGTCGTCGGCACGCATGCGCTGCTCAGCGCCTCGACGACCTTCGCCGACCTGGGTCTCGTGGTCGTCGACGAGCAGCATCGCTTCGGCGTCGAGCAGCGCGAGACCCTGCGCGCGAAGGGCACCGCGCCGCACGTCCTGGTGCTCACGGCGACGCCCATTCCGCGCACCGTCGCGATGACGGTGTTCGGTGACCTGGATGTGTCGACCATTCGCACGCTGCCGCCCGGCCGCGCGGGGATCTCGACCTTCGTCGCACCGCTCGCCGAGAAGCCGGCGTGGTTCGGGCGCGTGTGGGAGCGCATCGCCGAAGAGGTCGCGAAGGGTCACCAGGTGTTCGTGGTCTGTGCGGCGATCGACGCTGAGGCGACGACGGCGAAGGGCAAGGATGCCTCGGATGAGGCCCCTGTCGTCGCGGGCGAGCAGCCGCGCACCCGGTGGGGAGTCGTGCAGGTGCGAGAGCTGGCCGCCACGCTGCCCGGGTGGGAGGGCATCCGCGTCGAGACCCTGCACGGCAAGATGCCGGGTGAGCAGAAGGATGCCATCATGCAGGCCTTCGCGCGCGGCGAGATCGACGTGCTCATCGCGACGACCGTCGTCGAAGTGGGGGTCGACGTGGCGAACGCGTCGACGATGGTGATCCTCGAGGCCGACCGGTTCGGCGTCTCGCAGCTGCACCAGCTGCGCGGCCGCGTGGGTCGCGGCAGCGTGCCCGGCCTGTGCCTGCTCGTCACCGAGGCGCCCGAGGGCACGCCCGCGCGGTCGCGCGTCGACGCGGTCGCGTCGACGACCGACGGATTCGCGCTGGCCGAGGTCGACCTCGAGCTGCGGGGCGAAGGCGACGTGCTCGGTGACGCCCAGTCGGGCGCCCGGTCGTCGCTGCGACTGCTGCGGGTCGTCGCCGACGCCGACCTCATCGCGGTCGCCCGCGCCGCGGCCGAAGATCTGCTCGCCGGAGATCCCGCTCTCCTCGCGCATCCGGGTCTCGCCGATGCGCTCACGCGTCGCCTCGGCCAGCAGGAGCGCGCGGCACTCGCCAAGAACTGACGGCGCGCGCCGGATTATGCTGAGCGCATGAACACCCGCATCGCGGTCGTCCCGGGTTCCTTCGACCCACCGACGCTCGGTCACCTCGATGTCATTCGCCGCGCGGCGGCGCTCTACGACGAACTGCACGTCCTCGTGGTGCACAACCCCGGCAAAGAGGCGATGCTGCCGATCGCGCAGCGACTCAGCCTGCTCGAGCAGTCCATCGCCGAAGGCGACGTGGCCGGCAACGTGATCGTCGCCTCGTGGAGCATGGGCCTGCTCGTGGACTACGCCGAGGATGTGGATGCCGGGGTGCTGGTCAAAGGCATCCGCTCTCAGGTCGACGTCGCGTACGAGACGCCCATGGCGATCGTGAACCGTCACCTCGCCGGGATCGAGACCGTCTTCCTCCTTCCTGATCCGTCGCACGCCCTTGTGTCGAGCTCGCTCGTGCGACAGGTCGCCGGCCTCGGGGGAGACGTCTCGCCGTTCGTGCCCGCGCCGGTGGCGCGCTTCCTCGATACGGGCACGCTAGGGGAGTAGAGGCTCGGACGGCCGCCTGTCAGCCGCCTCCGGATACGATGGAGACGTGGTCAGAAAGCATGTGAACGGTCCGTTCGCCTTCCCGGTGCGCGACATCCTGCACCGCTCGGGCGAGATGCGCGAGTTCGAGGTCGACGTGCCCGCCCCCGAGAAGTGGGGCGAGGGTCTCGTCTCCGTCGCGCAAGGTGAGCCGGTCGAGGCGGATGTGCGTCTCGAGGCCGTCCACGAGGGCATCCTGGTCACGGCGACCGTCGCGACCCGGTACACCGGCGTGTGCGGGCGCTGCCTCACCGACGTGGCCGAACCGCTCGAAGTCGAGATTCAGGAGCTCTTCGGGTATTCTGGTGACGAAGCGACTGACTTCGATGTTCAAGACGACCACGTGGATCTTGAAATTCTGGTCAGGGATTCGATCGTCCTGTCGCTTCCGTTCCAGCCGGTGTGCCAGCCGGACTGCCCAGGCCTTGATCCGGCCACGGGCGAGAAGCTGGCAGACGGTGCCGTGCCGGAAACCCCGATCGACGAGCGCTGGGCTGCGTTGAAAGCCCTCACCCCAGACCAAGACGACGAGGCTGCGCGCCCCGTCGCCTCCGACACAGAGAAGAGTTAGTCATGGCAGGTAACCCCCCGAAGCGGAAGGTCTCCCGCTCGAACACCCGCTCGCGCCGCGCGCAGTGGAAGGCTGAGCCGACCCCGCTCGTCAAGACGATCGAGAACGGCAAGGTCGTCTACAGCCGCCCGCACCAGGCGAAGGTCGTCACCGACTCGCAGGGCACCGAGCTGTTCCTCGAGTACAAGGGCCGCAAGGTCGCAGACATCTGATCGACGCGGCCCTCATGGACGCGAAGATCGAGCACACGACTCTCACCCAGTCGCCGCGGCTCACCGACAAGCTCGGGGTCGACATCGACCCCGAGCTTTTGTCGCTTGCTCTCACTCATCGCTCGTACGCGTACGAGAACGGCGGCGTTCCGCACAACGAGCGCCTCGAGTTCCTCGGTGATTCGATCCTCGGCCAAGCCGTCACCGTGCACCTGTTCACGACCAACCCTGGTCTCGACGAGGGGTCGCTGGCCAAGCGGCGCGCGAGCGTCGTGTCGACGGTCGCCCTGGCGGAAGTCGCGCGGGGTATCGGCCTGGGGGAGTACGTGCGACTCGGCCGCGGTGAGGACCAGACCGGCGGGCGCGACAAGGACTCGATCCTCGCAGACACGATGGAGGCGGTGATCGGCGCCGCGTTCCTGTCGGCCGGCGCCGAGGCATCCACCGCCCTCGTCCTGCGGCTGGTGGCGCCGTTGCTTGCCGACCCTGAGCGGTATGGCGCGGCAATGGATCCGAAGACCAGCCTGCAAGAGCTTGCGGCGCGGTCGGCGTTGCCCCCGCCGTCTTATGCCGTCGTCGCACAGGGCCCCGATCACAATCGGGTGTTCACGGCGACCGTCACGGTCGGCAGCGTGACGCGCGAAGGCATCGGCTCGAGCAAGAAGCAGGCCGAGATGGCCGGCGCTCTGGCCGCGTGGCACGCTCTGAACGACCGCGACTGACCCGTGCCGGAGCTTCCCGAGGTAGAGGTCGTCCGCGCCGGCCTCGAACCCGCCGTGGTCGGCGCGCGCATCGCCGGCGTCTCGGTCTTCGATGAGCGCGCGCTGACCCGCCACACCGGCGGGGCGGCATCTTTTGAAGAGCTGCTCACGGGCGCGACCATCGGCGTCGCCGCGCGGCGCGGAAAGTTCCTCTGGCTGCCGCTCGTCGATGACCCGCGCGTGCACGGTCGCGCCATCGTGGGCCACCTCGGGATGAGCGGTCAGCTGCTGCTGCGCCCCGCGGGCGCGCCGCGCGAGCGTCACGAGCGCGTGCGCCTCGAGATCACCCACCCGGTGCACGGCGAGCTGGCGGTGGTGTTCGCGGATCAGCGCACCTTCGGGTCGCTCGCCGTCGATCACCTGGTGGCCACGCCCGACACCGCGGCCGGGGGATGGGGGACGGATGCCCCGTTCGTCCCCTCCCAGGTGGCGCACATCGCGCGCGACCCGCTCGATGCCGCGTTCTCAGACGCGCGCTTCTCGCGGGCGGTGCGCGCGAAGCGCTCGGCGGTCAAGCGGGTGCTGCTCGATCAGACGGTCATCAGCGGCGTCGGCAACATCTACGCCGACGAGGCGCTCTGGGCGGCGAGGATCCACCCCGAGACGCCGGCATTCGGCGTGCCGGCGCGCGCCGTCACACGCTTGCTCGCCGAGATCCGCGCCGTGCTGCTGAAGGCCCTGGCCGAAGGCGGCACGAGCTTCGATGCGCAGTACGTCAACGTGAACGGCCAGGCCGGGTACTTCGCGCACTCGCTGAACGCCTACGGGCGTGAGGGCCAGCCGTGCCCGCGATGCGGCCGCCCGATCGTGCGTGCTGCCTTCATGAACCGTTCGAGCCACTACTGCCCGCGCTGCCAGCAGGTGCCGCCACCGCGTGCGATCGCGGCACCGTCCTGACTCAGATCCGCAACTCCCATGCCCCCGCAATGGTGAGAGGCGTGAATCCCACCGCTCCGTTGACATCGAGCATGGGGCGATTCTCTTCGGCGTTGAACGTCGTGATGAACGGCGAGGTCGGCACGAGCCCACGCCAGCGCAGGATGTTCGCACACTTGACGATCGTCCCCAGCCGATGGCCACGATGCTCTCGGATGACGAGCGTGCCCCATTGGCTGGTGGGTCGAGACAGGTCTGCGCCGATCGCCAGCTCGTTGTAGGCGACGATCTGGCCGGACGGCACATGCACCACGCCCGCGACCGAGATCGTGAAGCCGGCGGAGCGCAGGCGCTCGTCGCGCCGACGGACGCGCTCGGCATCCCACACCTCTTCCGCGGAATCCATACCGGCCCGCGGCTCGTCGGTTGACATGCGCGACACTACCCACGCGAAGCTGTCCTCGAACTCGCTCGGCGTCGGGGAGGTCCACGTCTCGAGCCGGTAGTCGGGGCCGGCCTGGCGCTGGGCATCTGCCAGCATGCATCGGACGGACTCGGGGTCCGCCTCCAGCGAGTAGCTGCTGTTGCGCGCGACCTGTCGGAGAGTGAATCCCGAGTCGAGCAGGAACTGCGACTGCGCGTCGAGCGGCACGGCACCGAAGCCGGTGGGCGCTGCCATCGTCGGGCCCTCCCCGCCGAGTGGATGGATCGACCACGTCTGCAGCGACGTGCGGCCGAGCTCAGCGGCATCCCGCCGCAACTGCGTCAAGAGAGCCTCCTCGACACCCTGGCCCCGCGCCTCCGGCACCGCGAGCAGATCGAACTCGAGAGTCGTGGCGCCCTCCTCGCGCGGCGCCGATATCTGTAGTGCACCGACGAGCGTCCCCTCGCGCCGCGCGAGGTGAGCGCGGTGCACGGTGTATGTCTCGTCCCGCCAGACAGGAAGCATCTCTGACGGCACCCATTTCAGATGGTCGAGACCGAGGTCATGCTCGATCGCACGATTGAAGACGTCCGCGGAGGCGATGAAGTCGGCGGCATCGGCATCTGCGAGACTCGCCGGCACGGGTACGCGTGTGATCGTCGGCCTCTCACTCATTCCAGCACCTTCTTCCAGGCACCCTCGAAGCCCACCGGGACGAACCCGATGGCCTCATTGACCGAGAGCATGGGCCGGTTCTCCTCGGCGTTGTACGTGACCACGCGCGGTGAGTGTGGCGCGATGTCGCCCCACGCGAGGAGCCCCGCGCATTTGACGAGCATGCCGAGGCGGTGTCCGCGGTGCTCGCTCAGCACCAGCGTGTCCTGCTGTGAGGTGATGCCCGCGGGATCGGACTGGATCGTCAGCTCGTTGAAGGCGACGAGGCGGCCGGTGGCGATGTGCTGTGCCGCCGTGACGAGAGCTCGACCGCCAGTGCCGCGCACGAGCGTCGCGTCATGGCGCGCGATGCGTTCGGCATCCCACGGCTCTTCGTCCCACTCGAGGTCGGCGGCGGGGGCGTCGGTGTTCATCCGCGACTTCATCCAGGCGTAGTCGTCGGCGTATTCCGCCGGCGTCGGCACCTCCCACTGAACGACGCGGTAGCCCACCGCGGCATCGCCTGCGTCGTTCAGCAGCGCCTCGATTCGGGAACGGGCGCCCGGCAGCTCGAGCGCGCTCCGGCGCATGACCTGGGCCAGCGCATACCCGTTCCTCTCGCCGAAGCGCGCGGCGTGATCACGGGGGATGGAGCCCAGACCGGCGGGCGAGTCGATGCGCGTGGCATCCCGATCCTCGGGATGCAGCGTCCAGACCTGCAGGATGCTGCGTCCGTGGGCTCTCGCCGTCGATTCGATGATCTCCGCATGCGCGCGGGTTCCGATACCGAGGCCGTGGTGGGCGGCGAGGATCTCGAGGAACCAGAACGCGGTGCGCGAACCCTCCACCTGCGGAAGGTCGACGCCGATGCGACCGATCACCTCATCGCCACGTCGGACGAGCCACAGCATGCGGAGCTCATCAGGGTCGGGATGGAAGAGGGGTGCGAGATCCTCCGGTGTCTGGTCTTCCTCGGCCGAACCGTTCACTTCGCGGAGGGCGAGGTTGCGCACGCGCGTCATCGCGAGAAAGGTGTCGGGCAGCGCGTCATCGCTCTCGCGCGGGAGCGTCACCGGAACGAAGTCGACGGCGGCTGCGGGGGCGCTCACGCGAGGACCTTCTTCCAGGCACCGTTGTAGGCGATGGGAACGAACCCGATCGCCTCGTTGATATCGAGCATCGGCCGGTTCTCCTCGGCGTTGTAGGTGATGACCTTGGGAGAGTGCGGCGCGACCTCACGATGCCACCGTGTGAGTCCGGCGCACTTCACCAGCTGTCCGAGCTTGTGGCCGCGGTGCTCCTTCAGGACGAGCGTGTCCTCCTGATGGCTCGCCGCGGTGGGGTCGGCGCCGATCGCGAGCTCGTTGAAGGCGACCAGCTCGCCCGACGCGACGTGCTCGGCCGCGGTGACGAGCATGGTGCGGCCGCCGTCGAGGGTCTTGCGATCGTGACGGGCGACGCGCTCGGCATCCCACGTCTCCTCATCGAACTCGAGCGCGCCCATCGGCGTGTCGGTCGACATGCGCGACTTCATCCATGCGTAGCCAGCGACTCGTTCGGCTGGGGTGGGCGCCTGCCAGTGGACGACGCGATAGTCCGCCGAGACAGCCTCTGCGGCGGCGAGCAGACGCGCGACGTCGCCCTCGGAGGTGGACAGGTCGAGTGCGCTCTCGCGTTCGATCTGCTCGAGACGGTAACCGTGGCGCACGTAGAAGCGCGCGACACGGTCGTCGGGAATCGACCCGAAGCCCGTCGGCGCCTCGAGCCGGGGACCGGGAGCGTCTGGGTGCTGAGCCCAGGACTGCAGCACGGTGCGATCGTGCGCGCGCGCCGCCTGCTCGATGAGCTCGTAGCCCGCCGAGCCGATGCCGCGACCGTGGTGTGCCCGCAGCAGCTCGATGAGCCAGAACGCCGCGCGAGACCCTTCTTCGAGCGGGATATCGACGCCGACGCGACCGACGATCGCGCCGTCCACGAGCGCGACCCAGACGTAGCGGATCTCGTCGGGGCTCTCCTGATAGTGCGGGAGCAGTTCTTCGGGGGTCAAGGTGTCGTCGTCGGTGCCGCTGATCTCGCGGTACACCTCGTTGCGCACGCGGGTGAACTCGCGGAACTCGTCAGCGTCGGGGGCATCCATCGATGCCGGGATGGTGAGGGGTCGGAACTCGACCCCGGTGGGGTGCGTCATGTCATGTCCTTGTGCGTTGTCGCGGGGTCGATGCGCTCTGCGAGGAGTCGGAGCGTGGTGCTCCGGAGAGAGAGTGCCGGGCTGCGGCGGGGCACCGAGTACGGTGCGCGAGGCGGATGCTGCGGGTGAGTCGCACAGAAGCGTCACGTCCGTGGTGGACGGAGCTCTCGGGCGAACGGCTCAGCCGGCGGCCGGGAAGGCGACGACGAAGGAGAGGGTCCCCGTGCGCGCGACGGCAGGAGCGAACGCTCCGGTGGTGGTATCGAACATCATGTCAGGGACCTCCTTTCTCAACTTCTGACGCGATCTAGGAGACTAGACCTGTGCGATCGTGCTCGTCAAGAGCGGCCGGAGGCTTCGGCGTGTCGTTGGCGGCCACGGCCCTCGTCGCCGCGCCGTACGAGGGTGCGCGGGAGCATCCGCTACGGTGGACGGACCAGCCACCCCAGAAGGACGACGAATGCACCTGAAGAGCCTGACGCTCAAGGGCTTCAAGTCGTTCGCACAACCCACGACATTCGCCCTCGAACCTGGGGTTACCTGCATCGTCGGGCCCAACGGATCGGGCAAGTCGAACGTCGTCGATGCGCTCGCCTGGGTGATGGGCGAGCAGGGCGCGAAGACCCTGCGTGGCGGCAAGATGGAAGACGTCATCTTCGCCGGCACGTCAACGCGCGGGCCCCTGGGCCGGGCCGAAGTGCTGCTGACGATCGACAACGCCGACGGAGCGCTGCCGATCGAGTACAGCGAGGTCACGATCAGCCGCACGCTGTTCCGCAACGGCGCGAGCGAGTACGCGATCAACGGCGAGTCGTGCAGGCTGCTCGACGTGCAAGAGCTGCTCAGCGACTCGGGCCTGGGCCGCGAGATGCACGTGATCGTCGGTCAGGGCCGGCTCGACAGCGTGCTGCAGGCGTCGCCGGAAGACCGCCGCGGGTTCATCGAAGAGGCCGCGGGCATCCTCAAGCACCGTCGCCGCAAAGAGAAGACCCTCCGCAAGCTCGAGGCGATGGAAGCCAACCTCACCCGGTTGAGCGACCTCGCCGGCGAACTGCGGCGGCAGCTCAAGCCGCTCGGCAAGCAGGCCGAGATCGCCCGCGAGGCGGGGTCGATCGCGGCGATCGTCCGCGACGCGAAGGCGCGCCTGTTCGCCGACGAGCTCGTGGGGCTGCGCACTCAGCTGGCCGACCACGCGCGCAACGAGCAGGAACGCCATGCCGAGCGACTCGTCCTGCAGGATCAGGCCGAGCAGCTCGCGCTGCGCATCGGCGCCGTCGAAAGCCGGCAGCGGTCAGAGGCCGTGGATGCCGCGCGGGGCACGGCGTTCGCTCTCGAGCAGGTGCAGGAGCGTCTGCGCAGCCTGTCGTCGCTCGCGGCGCAGCGCCTGGCTCTGCTCGAAGACGACGGCACGCTCGCGCTCGAGGTCGCCACCGTCAGTGCAGCCGACATCGACGACGCGCGCGCGGAGATCGACGAGATCGGTGCCGGGCTCGGTGATGCGCAGGATGCCGCCGAGACGGCCGGTCGCGAGGTGATTCGCGCGCGCGCCGAGCTCGACGCGCTCGACGCCGACATCGCGGCCCAGAGCGCGCTGGTGTCGGAGCACGACATGCGTCTGACCAAGCTGCGCGGCGCGGCGGATGCCGCCAACTCGCGCCTGGACGCCGTGCGCGCCGCGGTCGATCGTCAGCAGCGCGCGCTCGATGCCGCCCTCGCGCGCCGTGCGGAGGCGGAAGAGACGTTGGCGGGGGTCGACCCCGAGCTGGTGCCGGAGGGGTCGTCGGCCGAGCACGCCGCGGCGTACGAACGCGCTCAGCGCGACGCCGGGGCCGCCGAAACCGTGGTCGGCACCCTGCGCGAGCGCCTGCACGCCGCTGAGCGCGAACTCGAATCGCTCACCGCGCAGGTCTCGACGCTCGGGCGCGCGCTCGACGTGCGCAACGCCGCGGCGGAACTGATTGCGCGCGGGGGAGCGGGCATCCGCGGACTCGTCGGCGACTCCGTCAAGGTCACGCCCGGGTTCGAGCCCGCGATCGCGGCCGCGCTGGGCGCGCTGGCCGAAGGCGTGCTCGTCGACGACATCGACGCTGCCGTCGACGTGGCCCGCACCGCGCGTGAGGGTGACTTCGGCGTCGTCGACATCGCGATCGCCGCGCCGGGAGGGCAGAAGCCGTCCGTCGTCGATGTTCCGCACGGCGCCACCGCGGCGCGCGACGTGGTCGTGGCGCCCGAGGGCATCCTGGGCCTCCTGGCCGACGTACTGATCGTCGACGACCTCGACGCCGTCGCCGCCGCGCGTACCGCCGTCGTGGCATCCGGCCGACCGGCGACGATCGTCACCCGCGGCGGCGAGATCGCGACGATGTTCACGCTGCGTGCGGGCTCGGGCGCGGGGCGGTCGCGATTGGAGCTCTCCGCCGAGCGCGATGCCGCCGCCGACCGCCTCGCCGAGATCCGGGTCGTCGCCGACTCGCTGCGCGAAGCCCTGACTGATGCGCAGCAGACGTGGGAGACCGGTCGTCGGCAGACGCGCGAGCTGCTGCAGCGGCTGCGCGAGCACGACGCCGCGCTGGCGGCGCACACCGAGCGGGTCAATCGTGCGACAGTGCGCCACGAGGCGGCGGTCGCCGAATGCGAGCGGCTCGAGGCAGGTGTCGTTCAGGCGCAGAATGCGGTGGTCGACGCCGAGAAGGCCGCGCATTCCGCGGATGAGGCGCTGGTGCGCGCACAGGAGGCGCCGCGCCCGATGCTCGATGCCTCGGCACGCGATGGCCTGCTCGCGGCGCTCGAAGAGACCCGCGACCGCGAAATGCGCGCGCGCCTCGACGTCGAGACCCTCAGAGAACGTGTGCGTGCGGGAGAGTCCCGGGTCGACCAGCTGATCCGCCAGCGGGAGCGCGAGAAGGCCGCCGCGGCCGAAGCGGCTCGCCGCGCCGTGATCCGCCGGGCGCAGCGCGCGCTGGCTGCGGAAGTCTCCGGCACATTGCCGCCGCTGCTCGAATCCGTCGACCGATCGGTCACGCAGGCGCGCGTCGAGCTGCACCTGGCCGAGCAGGAGCGCACCGCCCTCACGGCCGAGCTGTCTGAGCTGCGCGGTCAAGACGCCGCGGTGCGCGAGCGGCTGTCGGGACTGACCGAAAGCGTGCACGGGCTCGAGTTGCAGATGCACGAGAAGCGGCTGCACGTCACGAGCCTGCTCGAACGCGTGGCATCGGAGCTCAGCCTCGACGAGAATATTCTTATTTCGGAATATGGTCCCGACCAGCCCGTTCCCGGTGACGGCGACGACGCAGAGCCGCGCGAGTTCGACCGCGCCCTCGAGCGGCGCCGGCTGCAGGACGCCGAGCGCAAACTCGGCCAGCTCGGGCGCGTGAACCCGCTCGCGCTGGAGGAGTACGCAGCGCTCGAGCAGCGGCACGCGTTCCTCACCGATCAGCTGGCCGACCTCGTGCAGACGCGCAAAGACCTCGAGACGATCATCGGCGAGCTCGACGAGCGCATGCAGACGATCTTCCTCGCCGCCTTCGAAGACACGAAGGTCGCCTTCGGCGAGGTGTTCCCGATCCTGTTCCCCGGCGGTTCGGGGAGCATCTCGCTCACCGATCCCGACAGACCGCTCACGACGGGCATCGAGGTCGCGGTGCGGCCGGTCGGCAAGAAGATCGAGCGGCTGTCGCTGCTGTCGGGCGGTGAGCGCTCACTCGCCGCGGTGGCGCTGTTGACGGCGATCTTCAAAGCGCGGCCGAGCCCGTTCTACATCCTCGACGAGGTCGAGGCGGCGCTCGACGATGCCAACCTCGGGCGCCTGCTCGGCGTCTTCGAGCAGCTGCGCGCCTCGAGCCAGCTGATCGTCATCACCCACCAGAAGCGGACCATGGAGATCGCCGACGCGCTCTATGGCGTCTCCATGCGCCAGGACGGCGTGTCTGCCGTCGTCGGCCAGCGCGTGCGCGAGCGCGAGTCGGTCTGAGACCACACGCCTGAGCCTGCCCGCCTGACTTCGCCCGTCTAGGCTGGACTCATGGCGGAGAACTCCTGGTCGCTCGGTCGCGCACTGCGTGGCATGTTCGTGAAGCCGACGATCGACGAGACGACGTGGGATGACCTCGAGACGGCGCTGCTGACGGCGGACTTCGGTCCCGACATCACTGAGCGCATCGTCGACGAGCTGCGCGAGAAGGTCGACCGCTACCGCACGACCGATCCTCGTGACCTGCAGCGCATGCTGAAAGAGACGCTCGAAGAGCACTTCGCGAAGTTCGACACGACGCTGCGGCTCACCGAGCGGCCCGCGGTCGTGCTCGTCGTCGGTGTCAACGGCGTCGGCAAGACCACGACGATCGGCAAGTTCGCCAAGTTCCTGCAGCGCTATGGCCGCTCGGTCGTCGTCGGTGCGGCCGACACGTTCCGCGCCGCCGCCGTCGATCAGCTCGCGACCTGGGCCGAGCGCGGGGGAGCGACGATCGTGCGCCCGCAGCACGAGGGCCAGGACCCGGCATCCGTCGCCTATCAGACGATCGAATACGCGAAGCAGACCGGCACCGAGATCGTGCTCGTCGACACGGCCGGTCGCCTGCATACCAAAGGCGGGCTGATGGACGAACTGACCAAGATCCGCCGCGTCATCGAGAAGCAGGCGCCGATCAGCGAAGTGCTGCTGGTGCTGGATGCCACGACCGGCCAGAACGGCGTCATGCAGGCCGAGGCCTTCCTCGAGCACGCCGGAGTGACCGGCCTGGTGCTCACGAAGCTCGACGGGTCGGCGAAGGGCGGGTTCGTCCTCGCGGTGCAGGAACGCACCGGCATCCCGGTCAAACTCCTCGGCCAGGGCGAAGGCATCGGCGACCTCACGGGCTTCACCCCGCACGTGTTCGCGGCCGCGCTGGTGGACTGATGGCTCTGACGGTGGTTGCATAGGGCCATGGCGATCGAGCACGACTACTTCGGACTGCTGGAGTCCGGGCCCGACGGATCGATCTTCTGGTCTGAAAGCATCGACTTCGCAGACCAGCGGGTGACCGTCGACCTCACCGCGCCCGATCAGGACGACGTGTCGCAAGACGCGCTCGACGTCGCCGCCGCGATGATCTCGTCGCTCGAGAACATCGACATGACGGCGCGCAACGCGATGATCGCCGAGCTCGACGACCGCACGAGCGAAGTGACCGAGTATCTGCTGCAGCAGCAGGAGGAGTTCGGCGACGACCTGAACGACGTGCTCGTCGACATCTCGGGCGACGTGCAGATTGACATCATCCGCTCGCTGCAGCTCGTGAGCATGACGATCCTCGCCGATGAGCACGGCGGCTCCGACCCCTTCGCGGTGCTGGAGTACGCGCTTGACGCGGATGCCACAGACGACGTGCTGCTCGTGAACCTCGCGAGCGACGGTCAGGTGCAGTCGGTCACGAGCGCCGACTGAGGCCGCGCCTCAGACGGCCTGGGCGAACTCGGTCTCCTTCGCCAGGTGCGCGAGGTGCTCGGGGATCTCGCGACCCTTCGAGACCATCGACTGCGCCCACAGCCGCCCGGCGCGGTACGACGAGCGCACCAGGGGGCCGGCCAGCACCCCGAGGAATCCGATGCGCTCGGCCTCGTCCTTGAACTCGGTGAACTCCTGCGGCTTCACCCACCGGGCGACGGGCAGATGGCGAGGTGTCGGCCGCAGGTACTGCGTGATCGTCACGATGTCGGTGCCGGCGTCGTGCAGATCGTGCAGTGCCTGTACGACCTCTTCGGGCTCTTCGCCCATGCCGAGGATCAGGTTCGACTTCGTGATGAGCCCCGCCGCGCGCGCCTGCGTGAGCACGTCGAGCGACCGCTCGTAGCGGAACGCCGGCCGGATGCGCTTGAAGATGCGCGGCACCGTCTCGACGTTGTGCGCGAACACCTCGGGGCGGGCCTCGAAGACCTCGTTCAGCAGAGCGGGGTCGCCGTTGAAGTCGGTCGCGAGCAGCTCGACGCCGGTGCCGGGGTTGACCGCATGGATCTGCCGGATCGTCTCGGCGTTCAGCCACGACCCTCCGTCGGGCAGGTCGTCGCGGGCGACGCAGGTGACGGTGGCGTAGCGCAGCTGCATGCGCCGCACACTGTCGGCCACGCGGCGCGGCTCGTCAGTGTCGTAGGCGGCGGGCTTGCCCGTGTCGATCTGGCAGAAATCGCACCGACGCGTGCACTGCGATCCGCCGATCAGGAAGGTCGCCTCGCGGTCTTCCCAGCACTCGTAGATGTTGGGGCATCCGGCCTCTTGACAGACGGTGTGCAGCCCCTCGTCCTTCACGAGCGACTGCAGCGCCTGATACTCCGGGCCCATCTTCGCCTTGGTCTTGATCCACTCGGGCTTGCGCTCGATGGGCGTCTGGGCGTTGCGCACCTCGAGACGCAGGAGCTTCCGCCCCTCGGGGACGTTCGCGGGCCTGGCCTCGCCGCTCGGCGTCACACCGCACGCGCTCATGCGGCGACCTCGGCTGTGTCGCCGGAAGTGGCGAAGGATGCCTGGAACGCCGAGATCACGGCATCCACTACATCGGCCGGACGCACGTCGCGGCCGAGCATCTCGCTGACGGTCGTGACGCCGGCATCCGAAATGCCGCAGGGGATGATCTGCGAGAACGGCAGCAGCGAGTTGTCGCAGTTCAGCGCGAAGCCGTGCATCGTGACGCCGCGCTGCACGCGCACGCCGATCGCGGCGATCTTGTCTTCGGACAGGGGGCGCCGCACCCAGACGCCGCTTCGGCCATCGACGCGGTAGCCGTCGATGCCGAACCCCGCGAGCACGTCGATGAGGATGCCTTCGAGTCTGCGCACGTGCGCCACGACGTCGATGGGTTCGTGCAGGCGGACGATCGGGTAGCCGACGAGCTGCCCCGGACCGTGCCACGTGATCTTCCCGCCGCGGTCGACGTCGATCACGGGCGTGCCGTCCGTGGGGCGCTCGTGCCGCGCGGTGCGGGCGCCGGCCGTGAAGACGGGCTCGTGCTCGACGAGCAGCAGGGTGTCGGCGCGGGCGCCGGAGGCGACTTCGGCGTGGATCTCGCGCTGCAGCGCCCACGCATCAGTGTAGGGGACGAAGTCGGGGGCCAGACCCACGGTGCGGATGTCGAGCATCATCTCTCCTGACTGCCGTTGTTGGACGCAGGCCAACAATACGCGATCGGGCGCATGTGTGTGTGCAACGTGCGTCGCGTGGGGGCCCGCGCCTCGCGAAGTGGTCGCGAACTGCGGCTTCGCCGGCGCGGTTTCCGCATCACGCGCCCACTTCGCGTTGCTATGGCCCGACGAGGTTCGCGAAGTGGTCGCGAAGTGCGGTTTCGCCGGCCTTGTTTCCGCAGCACGCGCCCACTCCGCGCCGCTGCGACGCCCGGGGAGCGTCGAAGATTGCGCCCGCGTAGGGTGAAGGGATGCACGCCGCGCCTGCCCCCCGCCGAGCTGGGGCCCCTGCGATGAGCGTGGGAACCGACGCGCGGGGGCGCCCGAAGGCCACGTCGCGCGAGACCATCGCCGAAGCGGCGTGCGAGCTGTTCCTCGAGCAGGGCTACGCCGCCACGACGGTTGCCGACATCACGTCGCGCGCCGGCGTCAGCCGCTCGAGCTTCTTCAACTACTTCGCGTCGAAATCGGACGTCCTCTGGGGCGGATTCGACGAGCGGGTGGATGCCGTGGTCGCAGCACTCGCGACCGGTGCGCCGGTGGCGGGGGCCCTTCGCGCGATCGTCGAGGGGTTCGCCCCCGATTCGCTCGCGCTCGCCATCACGAACGGGGAGGCGATGGGATTGACCGCCGATCTTGACGCCGAGCGGTCGCTGCGGTGCGGCCGCCTGGCCCGAGCCGTGTCGGATCGGCTCGTCGCGGGGGGCTCCGCCCGTCTTTCCGCAGATGTGCGGGGCGCCGCCGCGGCGGGCGCGGTCCTCGCGGCGGTGTGGGACTGGGCGTCGTCAGGGGCGGCGCGCAGTGACCTGGTCCCGCTTCTCGACGAGGCTCTAGCCGAGGCATCCGTCATTCTCTGACTGCGCAACCTCACACGCTGAGTCGTTGGCGGACGTTTCGCCGCGTGCCGGACAGGTACGCAGTGAGACCACCCCGACGATGGAGGCACCATGACCCCCGACCCGCTCGATGACCTGCTCGACCGTTCCGCCCCGGCGACCCGGGGTGCGGATGCGCGCCAGCTCAGCGGAATGATCCGGCGTGCCGCCGGTGAGACGAAGATGCGTCGAGCGCCGCGCATCGCAATCGGCATCGGGATCTCGACCCTGCTCGTGGGCGTCGCGGGCGTCGCCGTCGCCACGGATGGGTTCACGTGGGCGCCATGGATCCAGCGCCCGGTCGGCGCCGTGCAATTCACGATGAGCAACGGATTCTCGTGCGAGCTGCGCTACACGCCGTTCACCGCCGGGCCGGGCAGCGACCAAGACTTCCTGCGTGAGGTGAACGGGGTGCTCGAGGAGTGGTATCGCTCCGCCGACGTCGCCGGCGAGGCGGTGGACATCCTTCCGACCTCGTTCGCGGGAGAGGATCTGCGCACCGTGCAGCTCGGGCCGGGCGAAACTCTGGAATCGTTGCCCCCGGGTGAGGCGGAGCATCGGCTTATCGGCCAGGAATGGCTCGCGTGGGACCTCGCCATCTCAACCCTCGAGGGCCAGCAGCTCACCCAGCACGGGATAGATCAGGCCGATGCGCGCTTCGTGGGGGCTGAGCGCGCCAGCCAGATCCAGTGCAACGACCTCGACGGCAAGCCCTACACGTTCGGGGCAGGTTCGTGAGGTCCGAACGTCGGCTGAAAACGGCCCTGACGCAGGCATCCGGCGATCTGCTCGCCTACCTGCAGCGGCGTGTCGGATTCGATGACGCGCCCGACCTCCTCGGCGAGACCATGGTCGTCGCTTGGCGACGCGCCGACGAGCTGCCGGTAGACCCGGAACGTGCCCGGATGTGGCTCTTCGGCATCGCGCGCGGCACGCTGCTCAACCACTCGCGCGGGGAGCGGCGGCGCTGGGCTCTGGCCGACCGCGTCCGCACCCAGACGAGTGCGGGCTCGGCGCCCGCCGCAGACGAGGGCATCGAGGTGCGCGACGCGCTGGCGCGGCTCGATCCCGACCTCGCCGAGCTCGTGAGGCTGGTGCATTGGGAGCGGTTGAGCCTGGTGCAGGCCGCCGAGCTGATGGGCATCCCCGCCTCGACCGCGCGGGGCAGGTACGAGGCGGCGAAGAAAGAGCTTCGCGCGATGCTCGGTGTGGATGCCGTGCGCTGAGCCGCACGCAGCGAGGGAACCCATCGCGACCGCGTAAACTTGGCACATCATGGCGACTTTCGGCACCCTCAGCGATCGGCTGACAGAGACCTTCCGCAACCTCCGCACGAAGGGCAAGCTCACACCGGCCGACGTCGACGGCACCGTGCGCGAGATCCGGCGCGCACTGCTGGATGCCGACGTCGCGCTGGTCGTCGTGAAGGAGTTCACCGCGAAGGTGCGCGAGCGCGCACTCGGCGACGAGGTGAGCAAGGCGCTCAACCCCGCGCAGCAGGTCGTGCAGATCGTCAACGAGGAGCTCATCGAGATCCTCGGCGGCCAGCAGCGGCGGCTGCAGTTCGCCAAGACCGCGCCGACCGTGATCATGCTCGCCGGCCTGCAGGGGTCGGGAAAGACCACGTTCGCGGGCAAGCTCGCCAAGCAGCTCGAGAAGGAGGGGCACACGCCCCTGCTCGTGGCCTGTGACCTGCAGCGCCCCAACGCCGTGAACCAGCTGCAGGTCGTCGCGCAGCAGGCGGGCGCCGCGATCTACGCTCCCGAGCCGGGCAACGGCGTGGGCAACCCCGTGCAGGTCGCTCGTGACGGCGTCGAGGTCGCGCGTCGCCAGCAGCACGACGTCGTCATCGTCGACACCGCCGGACGCCTCGGCGTCGACGCAGAGCTGATGAAGCAGGCATCCGACATCCGCAAGGCGATCGATCCCGATGAAGTCCTCTTCGTGATCGACGCGATGATCGGGCAGGATGCCGTCAACACGGCCAAGGCCTTCCAAGACGGCGTCGACTTCACCGGTGTCGTGCTCTCGAAGCTCGACGGCGACGCGCGCGGTGGTGCCGCGCTCTCGGTGGCCTCGGTCACCGGGCGTCCCATCATCTTCGCCTCGACCGGTGAGGGTCTCGACGACCTGGAGGCCTTCCACCCCGACCGCATGGCGAGCCGCATCCTCGACCTCGGTGACATCCTCACCCTCATCGAGCAGGCGCAGCAGGCGTTCGACGAGGAAGAGGCGCGCAAGGTCGCTGAGAAGCTCGCGACCGAGTCGTTCACCCTCGAGGACTTCCTCGACCAGCTTCAGCAGATGAAGAAGATGGGGTCGATGAAGAAGATGCTCGGGATGCTGCCGGGCATGGGCCAGATGAAGCAGCAGCTCGACCAGTTCGACGACCGCGAGATCGACCGCACCGAGGCGATCATCCGCTCGATGACGCCCGCCGAGCGCCGCAACGCCAAGATACTGAACGGCTCACGCCGGCTGCGCATCGCGCGCGGTTCGGGCGTGACCGTGACCGAGGTGAACCAGCTCGTGCAGCGCTTCGAGCAGGCCGCCAAGATGATGAAGACCGTCGCTCGTGGCGGAGTGCCCTCGATCCCCGGCATGGGGTCGCTCGGCGGCAAGCCGGGCGCTTCGAGCAAGCGCGGCAACAAGCAGAAGGCCGTGAGCGGATCGCGGTCGGGAAACCCGGCGAAGCGCGCCGCGGAGAATGCAGGACTCGCCGCTTCGGCGCCGAGCGCACCGACCGGCTCGGGCTTCGGGCTCGGCGGTGGCGGCGGTGCCGCGCAGCCGAGCGAGGCCGACCTCGCCGAGATCCAGAAGCTGTTCGGCAAGGGCTGAGCGCCGAGACCACCCCGGCACGCCGAAACCCCGCTCCGCTGCGGCGGTTTTCGGCGTGCCGAGCGGGTCTCGTCCGAGAGGGGTGGGACGAGCGGGCGTGGTCAGTGCGCGAAGTCGGCCAGATGATCCCGCAGGGTCGGGCCCTGGCGGAACTCGCGGATGAGGTGCTGAACGACCTCGCGCAGATCGCCACCTGATGCATCAGCGACCATGATCTGGCGCTGATAGCTCGCGCCCTGCGCCGCGATCGTGGTCAGACCGGCGAACTCGCGAGCGCAGTGCAGCTCTTCGGCGATGGGGCGCAGACGCTCGACGGTCTCGGCCAGGTGCTCGGAGACGAGGCGCTCGGTTCCGGATCGGTCGACGATGACCCGGGCATCCATTCCGTAGCGGGCCGCACGCCACTTGTTCTCGCGGACGAACCAGGGCTGCAGGTGCTCGAGCGGGCGACCATCGTCGAGTTCGCGCGAGTAGTGCTCGACCAGCACCTGCACGAGCGCCGCGACGGCGGCGAGTTCGGGCAGCGTCGACATGCCGTCGCACGCGCGCACCTCGATGGTTCCCCAGCGCGGTGCGGGGCGGATGTCCCATCGCACCTCGGTCGCGTCGGCCATGACGCCCGTGTGCACCATGTCGTCGAGGTACGACTCGTACTCCGCCCAGTCCTGCAGTGGCCAGGGCAGCCCCGCGGTCGGCAACTGCTGGAACACGAGCGCACGGTTCGAGGCGTAGCCCGTGCGCTCGCCTGCCCAGAACGGGCTCGACGCCGACAGCGCCTGCAGGTGGGGGAGATACGTCGCCAGTGCGCCGATGATCGGGAACACCTTGTCGACGTCATCGACGCCGACGTGCACATGGATGCCCCAGATCATCATGTTCCTGCCCCACCACTGCGTGCGTTCGATCAGCGAGTGGTAGCGGGTCTTGTCGGTGACCTCTTGTTCGTACCACTGTGCAAACGGGTGGCTGCCGGCGCACAGCAGGGCGATGTCGCGCGGATCGGTGAGGGTGCGCACCTGGGCGATGGCATCACCGATGTCATCCACCGCGGCGGCCACGGTGTCACCGATGCCGCTCGTGACCTCGACCGTGTTGGTGAGCAGTTCCCCGGTGACGGTGTAGCGCTCGAGCGCCGTGCGCTCTTCGAGTTCGGGAAGAAACTCGGGAGCCCGGCCGACCAGATCGCCCGTCTCGGGGTCGGCCAGCATGAGTTCCCACTCCAGCCCCACGGTCGAGCGGGCGGATGTCGCGAAGGGCACCGTCATGGCGTCAGTCTGGCATGCGCGAGGCTCGCCGAGCGCGTCGGTTCGCGGCATCCGCAACAATCTGGCAAAATGGACCGTTGGACCACCCGCGCGACCCTCTAACCGGGCGGAGCCGGTCCACCTCAGAGCTCCCGCCGGGTGTGCACCCCACTCTCCAGGCGACGTTCATCACCTCCCAACACCATTCAGGAGAATTGTGGCTGTCAAGATCCGTCTCAAGCGCCTCGGCAAGATCCGCGCGCCCTACTACCGCATCGTCGTCGCCGACTCGCGCACCAAGCGCGACGGTCGCGTCATCGAGGAGATCGGTCAGTACCACCCGACCGAAGAGCCCTCGGTCATCAAGGTCGACTCCGACCGCGCGCAGTACTGGCTGTCGGTCGGCGCCCAGCCGACCGAGCAGGTCGCCGCGCTGCTGAAGCTCACCGGCGACTGGGGCAAGTTCAAGGGCGACAAGAACGCCGTCTCGACCGTGCGCACGGCCGAGGACAAGGGCGAGTTCGTCGCCGACACCGCCAAGAAGTCGGTCATCAAGCCGAAGGCGGAGAAGAAGGTCGAAGAGCCCGTCGCCGTCGACGACGCTGCGGAGGTCGAGGCCCCCGAGGCTGACGCCGCCGAGGCCGTCGCGGAGTAATCGCTTTGCTGTCCGCCGCGCTCGAGCACATCGTCAAGGGGATCGTCGATCACCCCGAGGATGTCGTCATCCGTTCCTCCTCGTCGCCTCGCGGTGACGTCCTCGAGGTGCGCGTGCACCCCGATGACCGAGGTCGGGTGATCGGGCGCGGCGGGCGCACCGCAAAGGCGTTGCGCACGCTCGTCTCCGCTCTCGCCGACGGCGCCCGCGTGCGCGTCGACGTCGCGGACGACTGAGATGCCCTCCGCCGAACCCGCGCGTGCTCAGCTGCGCGTGGGGCGACTCGTCAAGGCCCACGGCCTCAAGGGCGCCCTCAAGATCGAGCTGTACACCGACGACCCGGACGGGCGTTTCGTCCCCGGCGCCGAGTTCACGCTTCAGGTGCCCTCTGCATCGCCGTGGCACGGCAAGACGGTGACAGTGAAAGAGTTCCGCTGGATGAACTCGCACCCGGTCGCGTTCTTCGAAGACGTCGAAGACCGCGACGCGGCAGAGTCGCTCGTCCGGGCGATCCTCTGGATCGATGAGGACGAGGATGCCCCGGCCGAGGACGACGCGTGGTTCGACCACCAGCTCGTCGGACTCGATGTCGTCCGCGATGGTGTGATCGTCGGTCGGATCGTGCGCGTCGATCACTTCCCGGCGCAGGACATGCTCATCGTCCGGCGCGCCGGTGGCGCAGCGGACGACGAGATCCTCGTTCCGTTCGTCTCCGCGATCGTGCCCGAGGTCGATGTTGTCGGAGGCCGCGTCTCCGTGACGCCGCCGGCCGGACTTTTCGAGGCGTTGGCGGACGAGACGGAGGCCGAGGTGGATGCCGAGGCGCGCGCCGCAGCCCAGCCCGCCGAGGCCGCCCCCGACGAGGACTGACGTGCGCATCGACGTCGTGACGATCTTCCCGGCGTTCTTCGACGTCTTGGAGGTCTCACTGCTCGGCAAGGCGCGCGGCGCAGGCATCCTCGATGTGCGCGTACACGACCTGCGCGACGCCGCGCACGATCGGCACCGCACGGTCGACGACACTCCCTACGGCGGCGGCGCCGGCATGGTGATGAAGCCTGAGCCATGGGGCGAGGTCATCGACGCGATCACCGCCGACGCCGACGTCGCTCCGATCTTCATCTTCCCCTCGCCGGCCGGTGAGGTTTTCACGCAGGCGACCGCGCGCGAGTTGTCCGAGGCATCCCATCTGGTGTTCGGCTGCGGGCGCTACGAAGGCATCGACGAGCGTGTGTTCGCCTACGCAGCCACGCGCGGCGAGGTGCGGCTCGTCAGCCTCGGCGACTACGTGCTGAACGGCGGCGAGGTCGCCGCGATGGCGATGATCGAGGCGATCGGCCGCCTGGTGCCCGGTGTCGTCGGCAACCCCGAGAGCCTCGTCGAAGAGTCGCACGAAGACGGCCTGCTCGAGTACCCGTCCTACACGAAGCCTGCGTCCTGGCGCGGGTACGACGTGCCCGACGTGCTGCTGAGCGGTCACCACGGCAAGGTGGCGCAGTGGCGCCGCGACCAGCAGGTGCAGCGCACCCGCGAGCGACGCCCCGACCTGCTGCCGGACTGAGACCGCTCAGTCGACGCCGAGGAACGTGCGGTCGGTCAGGATGATCGGGCCGTCGGCGGTGATCGCGACGGTGTGCTCGGCGTGCGCGCCGCGCGAGCCGTCGGCGCTGCGGAGGGTCCAGCCGTCGGCGTCGGTCACGAGCTCGTCGGTGGTCTGCAGGAACCAGGGCTCGAGGGCGACGACGAGACCCGGGCGCAGGGGGTAGCCGCGGTTCGGCTTGCCGTCGTTGGGCACGTGCGGGTCGCCGTGCATGACGCGCCCCACGCCGTGTCCGCCGAAGTCGGTGTTGATCGAGTAGCCGTCGGCGTAGGCGACCTGTGCGATCGCGTGCGAGATGTCCCCGATGCGGCCGCCCGAGACCGCGGCGCCGATCGCGGCATCCAGCGCCCGCTGCGTCGTGTCGATGAGCGCAAGGTCTTCGTCGCGCGGCGATCCGACGACGAACGAGACGGCGGAATCGGCGACCCAGCCATCGACCGAGACGGCGAAATCGAGCGAGACGAGGTCGCCGTCGCGCAGCGCGTAGTCGTGGGGGAGTCCGTGCAGCACGGCGTCGTTGACCGACGTGCAGATGACCTTGCCGAAGGGGCTGGCGCCGAAAGACGGGTGATAGTCGATGTAGCACGACTCGGCGCCGGCCGCGCGGATCATCTCGTGCGCGCGACGGTCGATGGCGAGCAGATTCGTGCCGACCTTCGTGTCGGCGCGCAGCGTCGCCAGCACCTCCGCGACGAAGCGGCCCGCGGGGCGCATCGCGTCGATCTCGGCCGGAGTACGCAGCTCGATCATCGTCATCCTTTCCTCAGCCTCCATTGTGTCTGACCGGCGTACCATCGAGGACATGGCACTGCGAAGTGGGTTCTACAGGTGGCTGATCCCGGCGGCTTTCGTGCTGCCCTTCTGGCTGTTCGTCGGCTGGATCATCTTCGGCGCCAACCCGCTCTCCCTGCTGTGGGTGCTGATCTCGGCGCCGATCGTCCTGGTGGGCCAGCTGATCCTGACCCTGCTCGTGCGTGCGCGGGGCACAGCCCGCGCCGAGCGCGCCGTCTCGTGGACCGACGTCGGCCTCATCGGCAGCTGGAACGTGCTCATCGTCGCGCTCGGCTTCTTCGCCAACCCGTGGTGGTGGTCGCTGTTCGCCCTCACCGTGGTCGTCGGCGTCATCGCCCTGTGGAGCACGTTCGCGCAGCTGTGGCGTGAAGCGCGCCCGAGGCGCTCCGTCCTGCGCACGTCGGAGGGAGTGGGATACATGCCTGCCCCGGTGCCGCGTGCGGGCGACGACTGGCCGGATGCCGAGGTGTTCGTCCTTCGCGAGAAGAACTCCCCGCCGGCATCCTGATCCTGCCCATGCGTCCGCCGTTTTGGCGAGCGGCGCGGGGCGTGGCAGAATAGACGATTGTGCCCTGAACGGTCTCTGCCTCAGGGGAGCATGGCGCCGGTTTCCGGAGCTGCGGGCACACACCACTCTTACCAACCTCTCTCGCGGTCGACCTGTGGCGGTCGCAGGAAGTGATGATCATGCAGATCCTCGACTCCGTCGACGCAGCATCCCTGCGCTCCGACATTCCTGCCTTCGGGCCCGGCGACACCGTCAAGGTGCACGTCAACATCACCGAAGGAAACCGCTCGCGCATCCAGGTGTTCCAGGGCGTCGTCATCGGCCGCTCGGGCGACGGCGTGCGCGAGACGTTCTGCGTCCGCAAGGTCAGCTTCCAGGTCGGCGTGGAGCGCACGTTCCCCGTGCACAGCCCGGTGATCGACCACATCGAGGTCGTCACCCGCGGTGACGTGCGCCGCGCGAAGCTCTACTACCTGCGCGACCTGCGCGGCAAGAAGGCCAAGATCAAGGAAAAGCGCTGACGCGCGAGACCCTCGTCTCGAGAGCCCCGGATCGTCCGCATTCGCACGCGGACATTCCGGGGCTTTTTCGTGCGCGAACCGGCAGTGCCGTGCCGCGGGCGGGCGCGGCGCGGCGCGTTCTGTCAGCCCGAGTATGCGACCCTTATGAAGGCGCGTGCCGACTCGCGGCGCGCCGGCGAGAAGGACGTGCATGACCCCCGAGAACCTGGCGACGCCCGCTGCGGCGATGCCTCATGCCGGCCTGCGGAGCCGCCCGCGCAGACGCGGCATCTGGCCGCTGATTCGCGACGTTCTGATCATCGTCGTGATCGCCGTGCTCGTGTCGTTCGTGATCAAGACGTTCTTCGTCCGATCGTTCTACATCCCGTCGGGCTCGATGGAGCAGACGCTGCTCGTGAACGACCGGATCCTCGTGGACGAGATCACGCCTCGGTTCTCGGGATACTCGCGCGGCGACGTTGTCGTGTTCCGCGATCCCGGCGGATGGCTCGATCCGCGGCCGACGCCACCCGCGCAGTCGACGTTCGCCGACGCTCTCGACTGGCTCATGTCGATCGTGGGCATCTCGGCGCCCGACAGCGAGGATCACCTGATCAAGAGGATCATCGGGGTCGGCGGGGACCACGTCGTGTGCTGCAATGCGCTCGGTCAGACGACGGTCAACGGCACACCGATCGACGAGACTCCTTACCTCAATCTCTCCGCAGGTCAGAGCGCTCCGGCGGTCGTGCCGTACGACGTCACCGTACCGGAGGGATCGCTGTGGGTCCTCGGCGACAACCGCGACCATTCGCGCGATTCGCGCTACAACCTCGAGCAGCCGACCCGCGGCTTCGTGCCGCTCGACAATGTCGTCGGTCGTGCCTTCCTGATCACCTGGCCGCTCAGCCGGTTCGGCCCGATCGACTTCCACCACGACGTGTTCGCCGGGGTGCCTGCCGGAGCCGGATGATGGCCGTCATCACCCCACGACTCACGGTCGAGCGGCGCCTGCTGCGCGAGTACACTCTGGTGATCGCGTGCGACGAGGTGGGCCGGGGCGCCCTCGCGGGGCCGGTGGCCGTCGGCGCCGTCGCAGTGGATGCCTCGAACGCCCGCCGCCGCGTGCCAGAGGGCCTGCGCGACTCGAAGCTCGTCGCCGAGCACCACCGCCCGGCGGTGGCCGCTCGCGCGGCGGCGTGGGTCTCGGCCTCGGCGATCGGCTGGTCGAGCGCCGCCGAGATCGACGAGGTGGGGATCATCCGCGCGCTGGGGCTCGCCGCGCTCCGCGCGATCGCCGATCTGCGCGCGTTCGGGGTCGTGCCGGAGGACGCGGTGGTGATCCTCGACGGCAACCACGACTACATCACTCCGGCCGGTGGAGCGGGGCTGCGGGTTCAGCCGATCATCAAGGCCGATCGCGACTGCGCCTCGGCCGCCGCGGCATCCGTTCTCGCCAAAGTCGAACGGGACGACCTCATGGTGCGGCTGCACGAGGAACAGCCCGAGTATCAGTGGGCGCGGAACAAGGGATACGCGAGCGCCGAGCACCGCGCTGCCATCCGCGCACACGGGCTGAGCAGTCACCATCGCGCGTCGTGGGCCATCGCCGACGCGCCGACGCTGTTCTGACGCACGCCTAGACTGGATCCACCATGGATGACGAAGTCTTCGAGGATTACGACCGCGAGCTCGAGCTGGCTCTCTACAAGGAGTACCGCGACGTCGTTTCGCAATTCGCCTACGTCATCGAGACCGAGCGGCGGTTCTACCTCGCGAACGACGTGAACGTCGTGCGCCGCGACACCGAGCACGATTTCTACTTCGAGATTTCGATGACCGATGTGTGGGTGTGGGACATCTATCGCGCCGATCGCTTCGTCAAGTCGGTGCGGGTTCTGACGTTCAAAGACGTCAACGTCGAAGAGTTGCAGCGCCGTGACTTCCAGCTGCCCGAGGAACTCTCGCTCGATACCTGACGCGGCGGCGGGGCGGCTCCTCTCCAGCGGTGAGATTCGCCGGCTCCTCCACAACCGGTGACTTTTCGGAACTGTCCGCGGATGCCGTGATCTCAGCTCCGCGGACGCGCGCGGAGGCGCATTCTGCCTACATGGCAGACAAGGACATCCGCGGGCGCAGGGGCGAGGATCGCGCCGTGCGCCACCTGATCGCGGCGGGCTACACCGTTCTGGATCGCAACTGGCGAACCGCGGCAGGTGAACTCGACGTCGTCGTGGCGCGCGATGACGATCTCGTGGTGGTCGAGGTGAAGACCCGGCGCAGTGAGTGGTACGGCCACCCCTTCGAGGCCGTCGATCGGCGCAAGCGCGATCGCCTGTGGCGGCTGTCGTGCGCCTGGGCGCTCGCTCATCCGGACGCCGCGCGGCATCGCCGCCTGCGTATCGATGTGATCGGCATCACGGGTGACGACCCGGCGACGGCGCTGCTCGAGCACCTCGAGGACCTGCGATGACGGTCGGTCGCACGTGGGGCGTCGTGCTCACGGGGCTGCACGGCGATCTGGTCGAGGTCGAGGCCGATCTGTCGAATCAGACGCCGAACTTCACGATCATCGGGCTGGCCGACAAGGCGATCGGTGAGGCGCATCAGCGCGTGCACAACGCCTGCGCGAATAGCGAACTGCCGCTGCCGCGACGGAAGCTCACGGTGAATCTCTCGCCGGCGAACCTGCCGAAGCACGGGTCGGGCCTCGACCTGGCGATCGCGGTCGCCGCACTGGCGACGGAGGCGCGGATGGATGCCTCGTCGATGCTCGCGACCGCACACATCGGCGAACTGGGTCTCGACGGGCGACTCCGCCCGGTGCCCGGCGTTCTTCCTGCGGTCGCAGCAGCGGCGCGAGCGGGCATCCGACGGGTGATCGTGCCGTTCGCGAACCGCGCCGAAGCGGCGCTGGTGCCCGACGTCGAGGTCTTCGGGGCCGTGTCGCTGCGCGACGCCGTGCGTCGGCACGGGCTCGACATCGACGAGATCGCGCTCGATCCGGTACCGATCCCCGCGGGCTCCGTGGCCGCAGATGACCCGATCGCTGACCTCGAGGACGTGATCGGCCAGCGGGATGCCGTGGATGCGCTCATTGTCGCGGCGGCCGGAGGGCACCATGTGCTGATGAGCGGCCCGCCGGGGGCGGGGAAGACCATGCTCGCGCAGCGACTGCCAGGCATCCTTCCCGACCTCGATGACGACGCCGCGGTGCAGGCGGCCGCGCTGCGCTCGCTGTCGGGGCTGCCGGTGTCGACGCTCAGTCGGGTGCCACCCTTCGAAGCGCCGCACCATTCGGCGAGCGTCGCCGCCTTGATCGGCGGCGGCAGCCGCACCGTACGCCCCGGCGCGATCGCGCGCGCGAGCGGGGGCGTACTGTTCCTCGACGAGGCGGGCGAGTACGGCAGTCACGCGCTCGACGCCCTGCGTCAACCGCTCGAGTCGGGCACGATCGAGATCCACCGGGCGGGCTTCCGTGCGGTGTTCCCGGCGCGGTTCCAGCTCGTGGTGCTTTGTGTGCGACTGGACAGTGATCAGTCACCCCTCATTGCCGCGAGGAGGCGGGGTTCGTCATAAGGGCGATCGACGCAATGAGGCGAGCGAGCGAGGGAATCCACCGCCGCTACCCGATCGCAGGGAGCGCTTCGCTGAGCAGCGTGAACTCCGTGAGGCTGCCAACCTCGGGCCGTTGACGTCGTTGATCGCTGACCGCTCGGGCCGAGTCATGTTCCAGTCACGCCAGTTCCCCGATCGCACTGATCCTGCGCGCGAGCTTGGCGGCCGGCCCGGCGATGCGGATGTGCAGGCGACTGGCCGGCATCCTGCGCTGGGCCACCGACGCCCTCGGCTCGAGGTCATCGTCGACGAGCAGCCAATGCGGTACTGGGTCTGACGCGGAGCGTGCTCGATGATCCCGTCAGAACTCGCGTGACTGGCATCGTTGTCGCCTTGGAATTACAAGTACTCACGACTCGTGAAGAATGTCACTGGCTCCCGATAACCTCGGAGTCACTGGAATTGGGCGCCTTTCATTGGGGACGTATGACGAACAAGACGATGTTCGGATTCAGGCTGGACCGCGTGAGCCTCTTTCGGGGTCACACTCGCACCGAGCAGGACTTCGCCGAAGCGGTGTTGTGGCCCGAAGAGAGTTCGAATCTGCTCGCGTCCGTCGAGTCCCTACGTGATCGCCTCGTCGGCGTCACTCGCGTCGGACAGCTGAAGTACGCACCCGTGGACGACGACCTCGGAAACAGCGGCTCTTCCGAGACCAAGCCGTTCCTGCGGCTCGAGGAGATGAGCATCGGGAGCTCGCGCGTGGACTTCGTGGTCCGATCGGGCAAGCAGGGTAGCCATGACCTCGCGATGGCCGTCGAGCCGGGGGCCGATGTGACCCTGGAGGACAAGGCCTCCACGAATCCGTTCCATGTTTCGCTCTACCTCCCGAACACTGGGACCCAGGCGATCCTGGCCTCGGAGGTGCGGTCGCGATCCTCGGCCGGGTACCAGCTGCTCAAGTGGATCAGCGTCGCCTCATTCGAGAGGGCCTTCGAGATGGGGAAGGCCGATGACAACCAGTGGTGGCGCTTCGGGATCAATCCCATCGGGGACGCCGAGCGCCTCGAGGAGGTTCTCACCCAGGGCCAGGGCCTCGCCTTCCAGCTCGAGCGGAACAACGCGCCGAAGGGCGGCGCGCGTAGCACCGACAAGGTAATCCTTAGGCGGAACGGGCTCCCCGGCGACAAGATCCAGGCAGTCAAGTCGATGGTGTTCGGGTGGGCCCACCTGCCCAAGCCCGAGGGCTACGATCCTGCGCCGAGCGGCACTCCGGTCGAGCAGCTCGCGAGCCTCGTCGGCATCCACATCGACGCCAATGACTTCGACGACGGGAGTCTCTCGTACGACGACTCTCAGGGACGCACCCAGACGATCAGGCCGAGCAACGTGGGCGACGTGTTCATCTACCCGGTCTCCGTCGGGCAGCGTCCCACGGCTGCGGAGTTTCGAGGCAAGGCGCGCGACCGCATCATGCGCCTGCTGCCCAGTTTGAAGATCCCCATCGACATGTAAGGAGCTCGACATGGCCTTTACGAGTCTCGGAGCTCTGATCTGGGGCCAGTTCAAAGTGACTCGGTTCCGCTCCCAGTCTCGCCTGGCCTACTGGGCGAAGCTCGTCGTCCTCGCACTGGGACTCGTCGGACTGTTCGCCGCTAGCATCGCCTGGGACTGGAAGATCGTCTCCGCGGACGGTCTGCTGGCTGGAATCGCGATCTTGGCTGGCGGCTTCCTCGCGGCGTTCACCCACCTGTCTGGAGTGCGGCAGACACTGGATGCGCGCCAGAAGCAGAGCGGGGCCGCAGAGGCCCCCGAGCGCGACCTCGTCGACGTGGCGGTCACCCGTCTGCTCGGGGCGACGCTCGTCAGCGTCGTCACGTCGGCCGTGCTGGTCATCGGTGCGAGCGTCTCCACGGACAAGCACGGGCACGTCACTGGACTGTGGGCCGCGGCCACATGGACGGGCTCGGCGCTTTCGATGGTGCTCTTCATCGCGGCGGTCGGGGTCCTCTATAGCGCTTACGTACAGATGAACCGCGTCGATCCTGACCTCGACGGGTCGCGCCGGTGGTAGCACCGGCGAACGAGATGTGCTCCTCAGCGCAGAGGACATCGCTGGTCAGTTCGGCCGGTCCAGCCAGAAGTCGATGACCCCCTCGCCCTCGCCCGGGTACTGGACGTCCGTTATCGGCCACTCGATTCGATGCGCGCACTCACGGCACTCATCGGCTCCGATGCCTTCCTCGATGACTGGATGCATCGTCACACCGCACGACGGGCAGATCGGCTGCGCCGCAGCGGCCAGGTTGTCGAACGTCATGAGATAAGGGTAGGGACTCGGACGCGTCTTAGGCGCTGCAGTCACTGCGGTGGCATCGCATCAGCCATGTCCTGCCTCCGCGATAGTGTGCTTCGAGAGTCCGCCCAAGGATCAGCGGATGTTCCTTCTTGGCCCATATTGAGTGCAGCAGAACCGGAGTAGTTCAAGTCGTGTCAGTTCTTTCGAACTTTGTGTGGAGCGTCGCCGACACTCTGCGGGGTCCATACGCCGAAGCCGAATATGGCTCAGTGATCTTGCCGTTCACCGTCCTGCGCCGTCTGGAGTGTGTGATGGACCCGCACCGTGAGGTGATGGCTGAGATCGTCAAGAAGCACAACGGCGAGCAGCAGCGCCGTACCCATCTGAAGATCAAGACACGCACCGTGGACAGCGCGGGCCTGTCATTCTGGACGACCAGCGCGTACACGCTGAAGAAGGCGCTGCAGGATCCGAACAACCTCGCGGCGAACCTCCTCGACTACATCGGCGGCTTCTCGGCGAATCTGGACGTGTTCAAGTCCTTCGACTTTGAGAACGTTATCCGGACGCTCGACGCGCGCGATCGTCTGGCACAGGTTGTCCGGCACTTCGCGGGCATCGACCTGTCCCCGGATGCAGTGTCCAATGCCGACATGGGTGACCTCTTCGAGAACCTCATCTACCGCTTCGCCGAGTCGGCCAATGACGGTGCCGGCCAGTTCTACACGCCGCGTGACGTGGTTCGCCTGCTGGTCGATCTTCTGTACGCCGAAGACACAGAGGCGCTGCGTGATCGTGGCACCGTGCGCTCGATCTACGACCCCACCGTTGGTACCGGCGGCATGCTCACCGTCGCCGACGAGCACCTCCGCGAGGTCAACCCGGGTGCTTCGACTGCGCTGTTCGGGCAGGAGATCAACCCGCGCACCTACGCGATCTGCAAAGCGGACTTGTTGATCAAGGGGCAGGATCCGTCGAACGTACGCCGGGGCGACACACTGGTCACCGACCTGTTCGAGAACCGCCGGTTCGACTACGTGCTCTCGAACCCGCCGTTCGGCACAGACTGGAAGGCGGTCGAGTCCGACGTCAAGGCCGAGCACGCCCTCGGCGGCCAGGGCCGGTTCGCGCCGGGGCTTCCGGCCGTGGGCGATGCTGCAATGCTTTTCCTGCTCCACGTCGCCTCGAAGATGCGCGACGTCGACGAGACCGGCCGCGGCGGCAAGGCCGGCATCGTGCTGAACGGCTCCCCGTTGTTCAACGGAGGCGCAGGATCGGGACCGTCCGACATCCGCGGACATATGCTCGAGCGGGATCTCGTGGAGGCCATCGTCGCGCTGCCGAACGATATGTTCTACAACACCGGCATCGCCACGTACCTGTGGATCCTGTCGAACGCGAAGCCGGCTGCACGTAGGGGCAAGGTCCAGCTCATCGATGCGACCGGACTGGGCTCGAAGCTCCGCAAGGCGATCGGATCCAAGCGAGTCGAGATCGTCGAGAAGCATCGGGACGCCATCGTTCGCACATTCGATGGCACTGCGAGCGATACTGACGAGATCACCGTGCCGATGAAAGAGTTCGCGAACCGCGACTTCGCCTACTGGACCGCGACCGTCGAGCGGCCCCTGCAGCTCCGGTTCGAGTGCACCCCAGAGACCATCAGTGTAGTCACTGAGCACAAGACACTCGGCAAGATCGCGGGACTTGCAGATGCGCTCACATCGTTCGGCACGGAGCCGTACCTGAACCGTGAGACGTTCCTGCAGGCGCTCGGGAAGCACCTCGGCAACAGCGGAGTCACGCTGACCATGGCGCAGCGCAAAACGCTCTGGCAGGTCATCGGCGTCCACGATGATTCGGCTGATTTCTGCCGGTACACGACCGGTCCCCAGAAGGGCGAAATCGAGCCTGACCCTGCCCTGCGCGACACCGAGAACGTCCCGTTCGGCTGGGGCGGGCACCCGAAGACCCATGAAGCGCTCGAAGAGACCGTCCAGGCGTACTTCGACGCCGAAGTGAAGCCGCACGTCGACGATGCATGGATCGACTGGGCCAAGACCAAGACCGGCTACGAGATCCCGTTCACCCGGCACTTCTACATGTACGAGCCGCCCCGGGCGCTCAGCGAGATCGACGCCGACCTCGAGAGAGTGGTCGGCGAGATCATGATCATGCTCCGTGAGGTGGAAGCGTGACGACTGGGTCTCGTGTCTTGCCCCTTCGGCAGATCCTTCAAGGCGGGTCTATTGTCGATGGCGACTGGGTCGAGTCGAAGGACCAGGACCCAAATGGAGCTGTGCGCCTCACACAGCTCGCCGATATCGGCGAGACCCATTGGCGCGATCGTAGTGATCGTTGGATGAACGATGAGCAGGCACGTCGTCTGCAGGTCACGTACCTTCAGCCGGGTGACGTTTTGGTTGCCCGAATGCCTGACCCACTCGGTCGCGCATGTCTAGTCCCTGAGGCGATCGGGCGGGCTGCGACCGTCGTCGATGTCGCAATTCTCCGGCCAAATCCTAAAACGACCTTTAGCGCATACCTTATGTATGCGATCAATTCACGTTTCGTGCGTGACCAAATCGAACTCCTCCAAGCCGGGGCAACACGGCAGCGTGTGTCTCGGAAGAACCTCGCTGGAGTTCATGTTCCATTCCCGTCCCTGGACGATCAGCACGCGATCGCCGACTACCTGGCCCGTGAGACGGCCCAGATCGACGCGCTCGTGGCCAAGCAGGAGGAGCTGATCGCTCGTCTCGAAGAGAGGCGGCTCGCCGTCGCTACGACGACAGCTCTTGGTGGCCTCCAAGGCGAAGCGCGGGGCGATCATGCAGTGACTCGCTGGGGAAGCTCTCTGGCTGTCGAACCCTGGCTCGCTGCAGCTCCGGTGTCATGGGGTACGGAGCGGTTCAAGACCGTCTGCTTCCCGCGAGAAGAGCGCAACCGCGCCAGTTCAGAATTGATGCTGTCGCTGACTGTCAAGGGTTACCTGACTGATCGATCGACCATGAGTGCCCAGCAGAACGCCGCGGAGACTTCGATCCCGCGGTACCTCGTGGCGAGGCCGGGAGATCTCGTTGTGAACCCCATGTGGCTGATCGGCGGTGCGATCGGCGTGTCCGATAAGCGCGGTGCGGTGAGCCCCGACTACCGGGTCTTTGAGATCTCTGACCGTCTCGATCCCTGGTACCTTCATGCCATCCTTCGATCTGCGCCGTACTTCGAGCAGTACAAGCTCTATACACGGTCGAACACGACGTTCGACCGCCGGATTAAGCAAAACGACCTCGACAATCTCCCGCTCCCGATTCCGCCGGTCGACGAGCAGCGCGCCATTGTCGAGCACATCCAGCAGCAGACCGCCCAGATCGATGCTCTGATCGCAAAGGCTGAGGAGCACATCGCTCTTGCCAAGGAACGCCGCTCGGCGCTGATCACAGCAGCGGTGACGGGACAGATCAACGTTCGCACGGCACGGAGAGCGAGTTAGCGATGGCGGCAGCAGACGGCACCCACGAGGAAGCATTCGAATCCGAGATCGTTGAGCACCTCGCCACCCATGGATGGGTGCACGAGAAGGCGAACGAAGGCTACGATGCCGCACGTGCGCTCTGGCCCGAGGACGTGCACTGGTGGCTGCGGGAGACTCAACCCGCCGAATACGCGAAGGTCGTGCGCGTCGGCACCGGCGCAGAGAGCGCCGACAAGGAGGCTCTGATCTCGTCGCTGGTGTCGCGCCTGGACACGCCGATGAGCTCGGGTGGTGGCACTCTGAACGTGTTGCGCCGGAAGTTCTCGCACACCCGCGGCGCGACCGCGCATCTGAAGATGTGCCAGTTCCGACCGGCGACCAGCCTCAACTCGGAAGTCACTGCCAACTATCGGAAGGTGCGGCTTCGGGTCGCCCGGCAGGTCTTCTTCTCGCCGAAGCGCGGCGACTCGCGCTCGATCGACCTGGTGCTCTTCGTCAACGGCATCCCGGTCGCGACGTCCGAGCTGAAGTCGTTCTTCAAGCAGGAATGGCGTTCGGCGATGCGCCAGTACCGGGAGGACCGTAACCCGGCGGGTCAGCCGCTGCTCGGTTTCGGCTCGCGCGCGCTGGTGCACTTCGCCGTGGACGATGACCAGGTCCACATGACCACGCGGCTCGCTGGCGAGAAGACCTACTTCCTGCCGTTCAACCAGGGGCATGCGGACACCGGCGCAGCCGGGAACCCGCCGAACCCGGACGGCACCGCGACCTCGTATCTGTGGGAGCAGGTACTGCAGCGCGACAACTGGCTGTCGATTCTCGATTCGCAGATGTTCCTGAAGACGGAGAACGACGAGGATCCCGCGACGGGCAAGATCAAGCGGTCGACGACGCTCATGTTCCCGCGCTACCACCAGTGGCGCGCGGTGACGAAGCTCGTCGACGCGGTCACCGATGAGGGCCCGGGCCAGCGCTACCTGATCGAGCACTCGGCCGGCTCTGGGAAGACCAACACGATCGCGTGGACGGCACACCGTCTCGCTCGGCTGCACGACCTCTCGAACGAGAAGGTCTTCGACAAGGTCATCATCGTCTCTGACCGACGGGTGCTCGATGCCCAGCTGCAGCAGGCGATCAACCAGGTCGATGACACGTCCGGCACCGTCGCCGTAATCGATTCGGCCGCGATCCGCCGCAGCGGCGGATCGAAGTCGCGCGCTCTGCTTGATGCGTTGACGGGCTCGGCGCTCGTCATCGTCGTCACTATCCAGACGTTCCCATACGTGAAGAACCTCTTGGAGGAGAAGCTCGGTGACCGCAACTTCGCGGTGATTGTCGACGAGGCTCACACGTCGCAGTCCGGCACGACCGCATCGGAGCTGAAGAAGGTCCTGACCGACGGCGGCGAGCTCGCAGACGACGACGATCTGGACAGCCAGGACCTCATCAACGAGATCGTCGAAACCGACGTCGCCCGCGAGAAGAAGATCGCTGCTGAGACCGCCGCGCGCGCTGGAGCCCGGAACGTGTCGCTGCTGGCCTTCACGGCGACCCCCAAGGCCAAGACCAAAGAGCTCTTCGGCCGGGTCAACCGCGACGGCAAGCCGGTCTCGTTCGATGTCTACCCAATGCGGCAGGCCATCGAAGAAGGCTTCATCCTCGACGTGCTGCGCGGCTACCAGACGTACCGGACTGCGTTTGAGATCGAACAGCGGGGCGAGAACGGCCTTGTCACTGGAATCTCCGTCGACGAGGCCGATGATCATCTGGTCGATCCGAAGGTCGCGAGCCGGAAGATCATGCGATTCGCGAAACTGCACCCAAGCAACGTCGGGCAGAAAGTCGAGATCATCGTCGAGCACTTCCGCGCCAACGTTGCGCATCTGCTCGACGGGCACGCCAAGGCGATGGTCGTGACCGACTCCCGCCAGGCTGCGGTGCGCTACAAGGTCGAGACCGACAAGTACCTGGCTGCGAACGGCTACGGCTACCGGACGATCGTCGCGTTCTCCGGGACGATCAGCGATGACGAGTACGGGCTGCAGGACGTCACGGAGGCGTCCCTTAACCCCGGTCTCGGTTCCGACCTTGCGAAGGAGTTCCGCCGGCCCGAGTATCGGTTGATGCTGGTGGCCGACAAGTTCCAGACCGGCTTCGATCAGCCGCTGCTGTGCGCGATGTACGTGGACAAACGGCTGCCGGATGTCCACGCAGTCCAGACGCTCTCGCGGCTGAATCGCACTTACCGCGCACCGTCCGGGGAGAAGAAGGACCGCACGTTCGTGCTCGACTTCGTGAACGATCCGACTGAGATTCGCGAGGCATTCCTGACCTATTACCTCGAAGCGCACGTCGAGACGGCCACGGATCCGAACCTGGTGCACCGCCTCGCGACGAAGCTCGCGCAAGCCCGGATCTACACGCCGGCGGACGTAGAGCGCTACGCGGCAGCGTGGTGGAGCGATCCCCAGCCGCGGTCCGAGTTGTCGGCGGCCGTGAAGCCGCCCCGCGACGAGTTCATCGCACAGCGGAACATCGCCAAGGAGCAGCACGATGCGCAGGCGCTCGACGAACTGAGCACCTTCAGGAAAGACTGCGGGTCATACGTCCGCCTATACGACTTCATGTCTCAGGTGGTCGACTACGGCACGTCGGATCTGGAGAAGCTCGCCGAGTTCCTGCGGCAGCTGGTCCTGCTACTGCCTGGTGCTGACGACGACGCAGATGCAGACGTGTCCGGGCTCGAGCTTCGCCACGTCCGTCAGATCGATCGAGGCCAGGCAGACATTGGCCTCACGGGGGATCAGGACACCCCTGGGCTGCGGGGCATCACTGGCATGGGGTCGAGCATCTCGCGGCAGGACCCGCAGCAGGAACTACTGTCCCAGGTCGTGGCACGGATCAATGCTCTGTTTGGGTCCGAGTTCGCCGATCCGCAGATCGAGGGCTTCGTGATCGCGGCGGCCGGACTGGCCAGCGAGGATCCGCGGATCGTCGAGCAGATCGACCACAACGCAGTCGACCAATTCCTCTCCTCACCCGACCTGCGCGAGACCCTCACCGATGCCGCCGTGCTCAATGAGGGTGCATTCGGTAAGCTCACCGAAGCCCTCACGGGGGAGAGCGCCCGTGCGGATGAGTTCATCCGCCTCATCGGCGAGTACCTCTATGAGTCGCGACGGCTGCGCATGACTGACGATCCCGAATCAGACGGAACCGTCGAGTGAAGAGTTCGCACCACGCCCTTCGCCTCGTTCTGGAGGCGCCGAAGGACACCTGCGTACTCGGACGACGAGCGCGGAAGCTCAGGCTCGAACACACGACCAGTCTCTCGCTTGCACAAGCTTTATCGGTTGGGCCTGCCCGCTCGCTTGGACCTGAGTTTGAAGTCCGTCGACATATGGGATCCAGCGGTCGGGACGGGATTCGCGCGATCCCTGCACATCGAGGCGCTTCGATCCTCGGACGGCAACGTTCGCGACCGCGGCCAGGAGATCAATGACTCAGCGGTCTTGACGAGTCGACGGCACTTCGACGCGTCCGGTTCAGTGTCTCCAGCCGCCGCGATCTCAGGCTCGATCCGCCGACTCACCCGTGGGCTTTATCCGTGGGCCTCCTCGGCCATCTGTCTTGCATGATCAGTACAGAGCGTCCAGGACCACAGCCGGATCGTGTACTGCTGTGCGGGGCCGCCACACAGTTCGCACAGTCGCGTGCTTTCCCACTCGGCCGCGTGAATGATCCCCGCGAACTCGTCGTCGTGCGTCCCCGGATCCGGTGACGGCTGCGCATAGAAGCTGAGGGCGCCGAACTTGGACTTGCACTGCAGGACGACGTAGTCCGGAGCGATTATGGAGAGCTGTTCGTCAAGGCGCCCCAGTAGTGGGAGCCAGCCTGGGTTCACCTCGAGAAGCTCTGGCCATCCGACGGCGATTCGAGCGAGGATCCGCTGCGCCTCGGGTAGGTTCTCATCGATCATCCCGGCTCCGTTCGCTCGAGTGTGGGGGCCGCGTCTGCTCATCGGTGACGTGTGCGATTAGTCGGCTGCGAGGGTCCGTCTGGGCATGCTGTCGGTCTCGGGATCGCGCCCGGAAAGCGCGCCCGACCCGCAGGCTGCGGGTCACGCCTGTCTCCCAGCTGATCATGCCGCGCCGGCGCCATTCGATCGTGACGTGTCCGCGAAACCCGGCTAGCGCGCGGCGTCGTTCGAAGTACGTCAGGCCCGGCGGGAAGGGTGCAGGCAGCCCGTCCATGTCGGGAAGAAGATGCGCGAACAGCTCCGCATAGGTCGGGCCGCGGCCTGTGCGTCGCCGCACCTGGGCGACGAAGATGCCGGCGGCCAGCGCCCACTCCTCGGCACGGTCTTCGCCTGTGAGCTCTTCGAAGACGTATCCCCACTGTGCCGGCGGCGGGCTGGGAATCTCCCGCCACCAGATCGGGTACGGGTCGGGTGTCACTGCACCATCACAATCCTGGTCGCATGCGAGGGCCGACCCCGCGACGCGACCAGTGGCCGACGGGGCCAGCAGCACACGTGCAGAAGGAGGCGGACGGAGTCCGACAGGTACCGAGATTGTTTCGTATGGCCTTCGAAATTATGCCATACGGAGTAGGCCATACCCGAGGTGGTCGATCGCGAGGCTGGATGGGTGGCTCGGCGTGACGACGGTATCGACGCGCAGTGGAGCGACTACGTGCAGCTTCTTGCGACGAATCTCCGCCGCGCCCGCGACCAGGCGGGGCTGAGTCAGGAAGACGTCGCCTACCGAGCGGGGCTGACGCGTTACACGTATCAGAAGTATGAGAAGGGCGAGTCGCGCCCGGGGACCGCGGCGAATCCGACGTTGCGGACCGTTCTCACGTTGTCGCAAGTGCTGGGCGTACCGCTTATTGAGCTGATTCCCGAAGAGATGCCGGACCTGCGCAGCCGTTGAAGGCCCCGGGGTCGGCTACTCGTCGCCGCGCGCGTGGATCGGAATGACGCCGGATGCTTGCTCGAGCTGCGTGCGAAGGGCATGGTTCTCGAGCGTCAGTCGCTGCACTTCCGCAGCCGCCGCGCGCACCTCGCTATCCAGGCGTGCGTTGTCGTTGCGGAGCCGAGCAAGCTCAGCGGCGGGCAGTGCAGGTGAGGGGCGTTCCGGAGCGCGGGTGCGGTCGCGCAGCGCGTCCTTTCGGGTGTCGGCGAGCGTCTGTGCGAGTTGAGGGAAGCGGCGCCAGAAGGTGGCGTTGCTGAGTCCGAGGCGCGCGGCGACGGCAAGGACTGCGGGAGGGTGCGATGGATCTTCCCTCGTGAGTGCCTCGACGACGGCGGTGATCTCTGTCTCGGTCGGCAGCGGTACGGCGCGGGTCATGGTTCGGCTCCGTTCCTCTCCAGCAGATGCATGATCTGCGCTCGGCGCTTGCGCAGGCGCTCGGCAAGGAGCGGTGGCAGCGCGGGGCGGATCGCGGTGTCGGCGTCGATGGTCTCGAGCTCTTCTTGCCAGGCGCGTCGGTTGTCGGCGTCCAGTGCGACGTTCGCGCACGTGAGGGGTTTGCATGCGCGCAGGTCCGGTCCCTCGTCCGGTGCGCCGGTGCGGTCGCGGCAGAGCGCTTTGCGGTGGTCGTAGACGCAGGTAACGTAGCGATCGGGGTACACGGCGGGATCGTTGCGGGTAATGAGCCGCAGCAGTCGGCGACGGTCAGTGGCGACGATGCCTTGGAAGCGAGCCTTCTCCCCGAACTCGTCCAAGCGCTGGCGGGCGGCGTCTGCTGCTGGTCCGAAGAGCTCTGAATGGTCGTGCTGGTCGACCATGGCCAGCAGGTGCTCACCGCGTGCCAGCGCCTGTTCGGCTTCTACCTCGGCGCGGAATCCGGATTCGGATGTGCCGGCGTAGCCCTCGAACATATGGATGCTGTGGTGTCGGTACGCGATCGCTCCCGCGATCGATCCGCCGGGGCGGCGCGCGATGTACCAGGCGAGGGTGCGGCGGAACTGTCTGCTGGAAAGTCGCCAGGTGCGCCCGTTGACGTCAGGGATCCCGTCGTCCCGGCCGTGTGCGGCGCAGTAGTCGTTCACCCAGGTCGTGAAGCGTGCCAGCTGCCTGTTGGTGGCCGCGAGGGTGAGGGCGTGATTGCCGCCGCGGCCGGCCGATCCGGCGCCGGGGCCCACTTTCAGCGGCGCAAACAGCCATTGAGCAGGAGCGGACGTCGCGGAGTGCGCGTCCTCGAGTACTCGGATGGCGCGCGCGGCTGCCTCGCCAATGACCCAGGTTGCAGTGGTGCCGCGGTCGTCGAGCTCGCCCTTGAACGCCGTGCTCGTCACGGTCCACCGGTAAGGACGTCCCGTCCCGTCCCGGGCAGAGGTACAGCACCCGGGGCGGAGATGCTTGATTTCGTTGTCGCGCATTCCCGACAGGAAGGCGATCACGATGTAGCACGCGATGTGAAGCACCTGCGTGAGTACGGTGAGGGACTGGTCCGTCCCAGGAGCCAGGCTAATGCCCTCGATCCACGGCGCCCCGTCGAGACGTCCCTGCACATCGAGCCCAAGCTCGGCGTACTCCGACACGCCGACGATCGAGGCGGTGGCGAGGATCTCTTCGCGCTGGCGCTCGAGAGCAGTGCGGTCGCACCCGATTTGGTAGGCGATCGCGTTGAAGTGCGGGATGCCGCGCAGCCCTGGCAAGGGCGAGCCTGTCTGACGGGTCTCGGCGAGGTATGTGCGGATCCGGTCTTGCTGGAATCCGTAGGGCCTGCCAGTGATGTGCCCGTTGCGCACCGGGCGGCGTCGGATGCTCCAGGATCTGATCGCCGCGACGATGTCGCCGCTGAAGTCATCCACGAATCGCACTGCCCACACCAGCACTCGGCTGTGCACGGCTTCGGGGATGCGTTCGGTCGTGTTCTCACGGCTGCGCCCCGGGTCGGGTTCGCTCCAGGAGGCCGCGCGTCGCGGATCGGTCTGCAGGCCCGCTTCGGCGACGCCAGCGCGATAGCGCCACAGGATGTTCACGGCCGAGCGCAGAGCGAACCGCCTCGACGCGGATGGGAAGGTGGTGAGCAGATGGCGCTGATACTGCTCATACACCGTCGTCGTTACGTCGGGCAGGGGCATGTCGGGGTGCGTCGTGTCCAGCCAGCGGAGGAACGTCCGCAAGCTGTAGAACGCGGTCGCGACGCTCGAGATCCGTGGTCGGGGCGCATCGTCCGGCGACGGTCCGGACAGCATTGCGAAGCAGAGCCGTTTCAGCGCGATCCGGTGCCGGTCCGGGACCGTGTCGAATCGGAGAGTGAGGCCGCGTTCCTGCTGCTGCACAGAGGCGGGCGCGAGCGCCCACTCGTCGTCATCGAATCGCGCCGTGTCCTCGAGACGGTATCCAGGCCGTAGCGCGCGTCGATGGAGGACAAATCGGAGGTCCGCCATCTCCGCGTCGGAGGCGGTGCGCGAGGTCATGTCCGTTCCCAGGGAGGTTCAACGATATCCAGCAGGCTGTCGTTCGGGCGGTCCGCGTGGGCGCGACCGATCTCCGCCTCGGTGAACTTCGGGAACACATCATGACGGATCGCTGCCCAGACTGGCCCGTAGCGGGCCCACCATTCCTGATCCGAGAGCACAGACCGACGCGCTTCGAGCGCGTCCAGCAGGCCTAACAGCCGTGGCAGGTGATCTCCGGTGATGACGCAATTGCCGCAGTGGAAGCAGTCGAGGAAGGACGCCCCACAACGACGCCCTGTGAGCGGATGGTGGGAGTGGTCGCTACACGACGTCCACGCCGTCTCCGATCCACCGGCTTCGGCCGCCGGGGACGGCGGCCCGGCTGGGCGTGAGGTGGTGAGGATTTTCAACTGGCGGCGTCCGCCGTTGTCGCGTAGCGCGCGCAGATGCGTGTCGTAGGCAGCGCGCTCTACGTCCGTGAACGCCTCGGAGACCACTTCGCGCGCCCACTCGATCGTGGTCTGATCACCCGAGAGGTAATTTCGAAACAGTACGGCGGTGGTGTTGCTGCGGGCTGCGGAAGGCAGATGTCCGCCGAGCTCACGCGTACGGCGGACGTCAATGCTCGTCTTCAGTCGGTTCGCGGTCAGCCGCAGCGGGTCTCCAGTCGCGCCAGGGGCGGAGTCCGCCCTCGACGGCGGGTCGGCTCGCAGGTCATGCGATGCCACCCACGAGGCCCACCGCAAGCTCGCATCCAACGTCGCCTCGAACGGATTGCGGCACTCCGACGGGTGAGATCGTCCGCTGGGCTGGTGCCAGATGGCCCAGAAGGCGGGCGTCGGCAGGAACGCGCGAGCTGGTGCCATAAGCCGATGCAACAGCAAGTAGAGCCCACCAGGCGTATAAAGCTCGCGCCCTTCCGCGCCGATCTCCCAGGTGACGGTCCGGTGCCAGTGGCCCGGGCCTCGGCGCCGTTTGACGAGATCGACCTCGACCGCGCGCCCCTCGATCACTCGATGCTCCACAGGAAGCTCCTTGATGACCTCGAGATTCCATCCCGTCACCGCCATCAGCAGCACCAGCATCGGATAGAGGTCCCGGCGGGTCGCGAAGACCTTGTCGGCCACCGACCTCAGCGCCTCGGCTCGTGCCGGAGCGGACACCCCTCCCAACCTGACGCGACCAGTGCGGCGTACCTCGGATGCGACCGGATCGGGGTCGGCGTCGGCTCCGCGAAGTCGCCGCCGAAGAGCATTGACGTCTGCGCGTGCCGCGGCGACGATTCTCGCCAGCTCAGCATCCGAATACCCGGAAATCGCCGTCCTACCCGAACCGGCGAATACGCGAGGGTGGAGACGGTCTCTCACCTCCGAGGACACGAGCTGACTCAGCGGCTGGTATTCGAAGAGAAGGCCGACCATGCGCAGCTCGATGCCGGCCTGAATTCGGCCAATGGCCTCAGCGCGAACCCGCCGGAAGTCGTCCACGTGCATCGTGGTGAGCTCATCCGGCACTGTCGGAGGCCAGCGCGTCCCGTCGAGGAACCGCATGAATCGCTTCAGCGCACCCCACGCACCTTGGCTGGACGCCAGGGTACGAAGCCCGCCGGTCGGGCCGGTGCGGGCCGCCCACGCGCTGGCGAGGGGTTCATGCCACCCCGGCAACGGCAGCGAACCGACCTCAAAGCGATGCTGCCGCCGATCCTCACCTCGGAAATGCACGGTCGTTCCCTCGATGCCTGACGTCTCGGCTGCGACCGGGACGTAACCTTCGGCCGGAGACCGTGACGGCCGGCCGACGCCGGTGCTGCCTCGTCCCGCCATCACGCTGCACCGTCGGATCGAGGGGCGCGCGGATCGTTCCATTGATCGGGGATCAGGGCCAGCCGGGTCTCAAGCTCGAGCTCCTCCAGCGCATGCAGGTAGATCTGGGTCGTGGTGACACTCCGATGGCCCAGAGCCCTGCGCACCCAATCCAGAGGATCTCCGAACACACGCACATAGTGCGTTCGCTGCTCAGGCTTCAGCCCGGCCAACGCGGCGATGTGCCCGCGTTGCAGCTGCTCCAGCGTTAGCACGGCGAATGTGTGGCGAAGCAGATGAGCGTGCGCCCGTAGCGCGAGCCCGCGTGCCGCGCACCTCTCATTCGCCTGGCGGAACAGGTCCTTCCATGTCGACACCGACACCGCAGCACCGTTCTCGGTCAACCACAGCGCCGCAGGCTCAAGCCCGTCCTCTGTCTCGATCATGAGGCGCGCCCGTTCCGCGGGCGGCAGGTTGGCGACCTTCGTGCGCGACTGCAGCCCACCGCGGGACCGGGTGACGACCACCCCCGAGTCCGGATCCAGTGTTGGGCCGGTGGCAAGCTCGTACAGTCCGCGATCTCGCGCCGCCTCGATTACGTCTCGTCGATCGACCCGCGCATACTCGGCAAGGTCGTGTAGGACACTCGCGGGCGCGTAGATCCAGCGCTCGGATCCCCATTTGGCTACCGCACCGCCCAACCAGAACCTGCTGTACCCACCTTCGGGTGCCGACGGGATCTCCGCCGCCAGCAAGGAGGCCTGTTCCGTCAGTCGCAGGCCTGTTCGCACCATCAGGTCCGTGAATGCCGCGTTGCGCGCAGCCCACCTTCCACGGAACGACGGGTCCGGAAGGGCATCGGTCGTGTACCCGCGCACGCCCACATCACGCCAGGTCCGATAGGACGCTGCGGGCAACCACTGCACGTGCTCACGACGTGCGTCGTGCGAGTAGGTCGCCGCCGTCTGGTCCGCAGAGCGTGTCTTGGACCGCGGTCCAGGGCGCGAGTTGCGTTGCGGAATCGGGTTCTCAGCTACGCGGCCACGCGAAGTCTGCCAGCGAAAAAACCGGTTCTGGGCGCTGACTTCCCGGTCCCACGTCCGCCCACTGATCAACGGACCCTGAGGATCCTGTCGGCGCCACAGGAGATACGCGCGATGATCCGTCTCGGTCGCGTCCCGCCAATCGACGACTCCGCGGCCGCGGTACAGGAAGTTGAAGAACATCACGAGGTCGCCCGCATACCCCACGCGCGTTGACATCCGCGTCGTCAACATGTCCGCCGAGTAGAAGAAGTCGTTCAGCTCACGGTCGTACGCGAACGAAGGCGACAGCAGAAACGGCGTGCCCGACGGAATGCCCAACTGCTCCCACCACCTGGAGCGCCTAGTAGTCTCCGCCTCGACCGGCTCGTCAGCCAATCGGAAGAGACGCCAACGCCCACTGTCGAGCGGCGACTTGTCACCCGGCCCCGCGCTCATGCCTGGACCCTACGCTCACTCAAGCGGGAAGTGAACACTAAACAGCAAGAAACCCCCGACACAAGCTGGCGACCAACCCGTGCCCGTGCGGCAACTACGGGGTGCCCCACGCCGAGTGCCGGTGCCCGTCGCTCGCGATCCGCCGTTACCTGGGCAAGCTCTCGGGTCCGTTGCTCGACCGGGTCGACATCGAGCTGTCGCTCCAGCGGGTGGCCGTCGCGCGGCTGCGCGTCGGCGACGCGAGCCGCGTCACCACGGCGGATGCCAGGGCGCAGGTCGTCTCGGCACGCGCACGTGCTGCGGAACGGCTCGCCGCGACGCCGTGGCGTACCAACGCCGAGGTCGCGGGAGCCTGGCTGCGCGATGGGCCTCTCGCGCCCGAGCCGGTGATCCGGCGACCGCTCGACGCGGCGCTGCAGCGCGGCGGTCTGACCCTGCGCGGATATGACCGCGTGCTGCGTGTCGCGTGGTCGCATGCGGATCTGGCTGGCCGCGACCGTCTCGCCATCGAGGACATCGGGCGGGCGCTGTACCTGAAGCGCGGGGTGCACCGATGACGGAGATCGAGCTGACCGCGCACCGCGCGCGACGTGAACTGGGTCAGATGGTCGGCGAGGCCAGCGACGACGACATGGTCATCTCATACGCGCGTGCCGTCTGGTCGACATTGGTCGAGCCGGGCGACGGCGTGGCGGGTGCGCTGGTGGCGGCTCTCGGCGCGCCGCTCGCGCTCGAGGTCGCGCTGTCGGCCGGAGACCGAGCGATCGCCGACGCCGCGCGCGCCGCTGATCTGTCGCTCGACGCGCTGCGCGCAGGTCGTGCCCGCTGGATGCCGCGGATCGGCGCAGCCCCGGCCGCTCTCGCGCTGTCTCGGCGCACCGGCCTGCATCTGCTGACACCCGAAGACGGCCGGTGGCCCGCGCGTGCGGGCGTCCTCGGGCCGCATGCACCTCTGTGCCTGTGGGCGAGGGGGGACGTTTCGCTTCTCGGAGCCACCGCACCCGCGGTGGCCCTCGTGGGGGCGCGGGCGGCATCGTCGTACGGAGAACAGGTGGCGAGCGATCTCGCCGCCGAGAGCGCGATCGCCGGAGTCACGGTGTTCTCCGGCGCGGCCTACGGCATCGACGGGGCGGCGCACAGCGCCGCGCTCACCGCGGGCGGGAGCACCGTCGCCGTGATGGCGGGCGGACTCGAGCGCACGTACCCTGTCGGCCATATCGACCTCGTCGAGCGCATGGCCCGGGCGGGCCTCGTGATCGCGGAGATGCCGTGCGGCACCGTGCCCACGAAGCATCGATTCCTGATGCGTAATCGCCTGATCGCCGCCTTCAGCGACGCGACCGTGGTCGTCGAAGCCGGCTGGCGCAGCGGCGCGCTCAACACCGCGAACCACGCGCTGCAGATCGGTCGGCCCCTCGGGGTCGTCCCCGGACCGATCACGAGCGCGTCGTCGATGGGATGCCACCGGCTGCTGCGCTCGTCCGAAGCGGTGTGCATCACGGGATTCTCGGATGTGCAGGAACTGCTCGGCGGAATGATAGCGGTGACGGCGACCGCGGTGGGGGAGCTCACCGATGCTGACGGTCGCACCGACGATCGCACCCGGTTGCTCGATGCTGTGGGCTCTCGCACCGGACGTGCGACCGAGGACGTGGCGCGTCGAGCGGGCTTCGCCGTCGACGAGGCCGCGGCGCTGCTGGGTCTCCTCGAACTCGAGGGCGCGGTCGTGCGCCGAGGAAGTGGATGGGTTCAGGCTCCACGAAGCGGCGCCGCGACACTCTGGTGATGGGTGGAGTCTTCGCGCCGCAGGGCGGCATGCTGAAGGGATGGAACTGTCCGCCGCCGCCGCGCTGTATGCCGCGCATCTCACCGACGTGCGGCGCCTGTCGCTCGCGACGGTGCGCGCCTATAGCGGTGACCTCCGCGAGCTGGCTCAGGCGACGGGCGATCTCGATCTCGATCTGATCGATCTCGATACGCTGCGCGACTGGCTCTGGCGGGCGAGCGAGCGGGGCGACGCGCGCTCCACTGTCGCCCGCCGCACGGCGTGCGCACGAGGATTCTTCGCGTGGGCGGTGGACGAGGGTCTGATTCCACTCGATCCGAGCGTGCGCCTCGTCGCGCCGAAGCGAGGCCGCACGCTGCCGAACGTTGCCACGGCCAGCGCGTTGCGCGACCTGCTCGACAGTGCCGAGGCAGCAGGTGCCGAGGGGGACATCGTGGCCCTGCGCGACGCGGCGATTCTGGAACTGCTCTACGCATCGGCCCTCCGCGTCGCGGAGCTGTGCGGCGTCGACCTCGACGACGTCGATCGGAGCCGCCGCACCGTGCGCGTCATCGGAAAGGGATCGAAGGAGCGCATCGTGCCCTACGGGCGCCCCGCCGCGGACGCGCTCGATCGCTACCTCGAACGCGCACGCCCGGCGCTCATCGCGCGCGGAAAGGGCACGCCCGCCTTGTTCCTCGGCGTGCGCGGTGCCCGCCTCGGAACGCGTGCCGCGTATGACGTGGTCTCGCGCGCGCTCGCGCCGGCCGTCGGCGCGGCGACGGTGGGCCCCCACGCGCTTCGGCACTCCGCGGCGACGCACCTGCTCGACGGCGGCGCCGACTTGCGCACCGTGCAGGAGATGCTCGGACACGCGAGCCTCGGCACCACACAGATCTACACGCACGTCTCCGCCGAGAAGCTCGAGGCCGCCTACCGTCTGGCGCATCCTCGGGCCTGACACGTGAGGCGCTGATCAGCGGGCGCTGATCAGCAAAGGCACCGCTCAGCCAAGGCCTGCTCAGCAGCAGGGAAGCAGCACCGCGCGGGGAATGCCTCCGAGCAACACCATCGGATTGATATACGCGCCGTCTCTGCGCACGCCGAAGTGGACGGCATCCTCCGGCGTATGGCCGCCGACATCGACCGTGCCGATCACCTCACCACCCGCGACCAGAGCCCCGACGGTGACGAGTGCCTCGACCGGCTCGAGCGTCGTGACGACTCCGTCGCCATGATCGATCGTCACCACGTCGCGGCCCGCCACCGACCCGGCGAACGCAACCGTGCCGGGCGCAGGCGCGTGCACCTCGCTGCCGACTGTCGCGCCTAGATCGACGCCACGGTGCCCGGGGCCGTACTCATGGGCTGGCGCGACCCAGGGCGACACGATCGTCGCGGGGATCACCGGCCACGACCACGCGGTCACGGCGCTCAGACTGTCCTCCGCTGCGGGCCAGGGCGCGTCACGAGCGGCGGCGGATGACGCGATCGACAGCGACGTGAAGGCGACGAGCAGCACGGCGAGGACGCGCGTGCGCGGGAGACGATGAACGAGAGCCACGAGGTCACTGTGAACCCGCCGCGGCGTCCGTGACGCGCGCGACGGAAGTCTGTGCATGAATCAGCCGAAAAGTCGGCGGGGGAGGAGGCGGCGAGCAGCCCACCCGAGCGCCGCGTCCCGCCGCGTCGGCTGATACACTGAAAGTCGCACTCCGCTCGTCGGAGTGACTACGCGTGCCCAGAGCGCGGGACGAACCGAGGTTCGCCTGCGCGGCATCCACACCCAGAGGTCTCTCCGCTCCGGCGGCGAGCGGGTGTGCGCCGGGTACCAGGAAGCATCGGCCGACCGGCCGAGCGATCAACCCAATAGAAGGAGAACGGCCATGGCCGTCGTCACCATTCGCCAGCTGCTCGACAGCGGCGTCCACTTCGGACACCAGACCCGCCGGTGGAACCCGAAGGTCAAGCGCTTCATCCTGACCGAGCGCTCCGGCATCCACATCATCGACCTGCAGCAGTCGCTCGGGTACATCGACAAGGCGTACGAGTACGTCCGCGAGACGGTCGCCCACGGCGGCACGGTCCTCTTCGTCGGTACCAAGAAGCAGGCGCAGGAAGTCATCGCCGAGCAGGCGACGCGCGTGGGCCAGCCCTACGTCAACCAGCGCTGGCTCGGTGGTCTGCTGACCAACTTCCAGACGGTCAGCAAGCGCCTCGCCCGCATGAAGGAGCTCGAGGAGCTCGACTTCGAGAACCCGGCCGACTCGGGCTTCACGAAGAAGGAGCTGCTGCTCAAGAAGCGCGAGCTCGACAAGCTGCACAAGTCGCTCGGCGGTATCCGCAACCTCACCAAGACGCCCTCGGCCATCTGGGTCGTCGACGCCAAGCGTGAGCACCTCGCCATCGACGAGGCCAAGAAGCTGAACATCCCCGTCATCGGCATCCTCGACACGAACGCCGACCCCGACGAGTTCCAGTTCCCGATCCCGGGCAACGACGACGCGATCCGCTCGGTGGGCCTGCTCACCCGCATCATCGCCGACGCTGCCGCCGAGGGCTTGATCCAGCGCCACAACCCCACCGACGAGTCGGCCGAGGCCGAGCCGCTCGCCGATTGGGAGCGCGAGCTGCTCGAGGCGCCCGTCGTCGAGGCGGCTGAGGTCGCCGAGGCAGCCCAGGCCGAGGCCACGATCGTCACCGACGTCGCCGAGGTCGAGACCATCGCGACCGAGTCGGCTGCCGACGAGGCAGGCGCCGAGGCGAAGGCCGAAGGCGACGCCGCGGCCGTCGCTGCCGAGTAAGACATCTTCCCGCCGATGCGGGGCCGTCGCTGTGTCGACGGTCCCGCTTCGGCATCCTCAGAACTCACTTTTCCGAACTCTTCGCGGAGTTCACTGATCTAGGAGCCACCACCCATGGCAAACTTCACGATCGCCGACATCAAGGCGCTGCGCGAGCAGCTCGGCACCGGCATGGTCGACACCAAGAAGGCGCTCGAGGAGGCCGACGGCGACCTCGAGAAGGCCGTCGAGATCCTGCGTCTCAAGGGCGCGAAGGGCAACGCCAAGCGTGCCGACCGCTCGACGAGCGAGGGCCTGGTCACGGCCGTCCAGCACGGCGACAAGGTCACCATCCTCGAGCTGAACACCGAGACCGACTTCGTCGCGAAGAACGAGCGCTTCATCGCTCTCGCCGCCCAGGTGCTCGAGGCCGCAGCGGCTGTCGACGCCGATTCCGTCGAGGCTGCTCTCGCCGCACCTGCCGGTTCGCAGACCGTCGCCGAGCTCATCTCGGACGAGGCCGCGATCATCGGCGAGAAGGTCGAGCTGCGTCGCGTGCGCACCCTCACGGGCGACGCCTTCGAGATCTACCTGCACAAGACCAGCAAGGACCTGCCTCCGCAGGTCGGCGTCGTCCTCGCCTACACGGGTGCGGATGCCGAGACCGCTCGCTCGATCGCGCAGCACATCTCGTTCGCCAACCCGACCTACCTGTCGCGTGCAGACGTCCCCGAGGACGAGGTCGAGAAGGAGCGCCAGATCGTCACCGAGATCTCGCGCAACGAGGGCAAGCCCGAGGCCGCCCTGCCGAAGATCGTCGAGGGTCGCGTCGGCGCCTTCTTCAAGCAGGTCGCCCTGCTCGACCAGGACTACGCGAAGGACAACAAGCTGTCGGTCGCCAAGGTCGCCGGCGACGCCGGTCTGACGATCACCGACTTCGCGCGCTTCAAGGTCGGCGCGTAAGTCGGAAAGGGGGTCCGCATCCGGAGGGTGCGGGCCCCTTTTCCATGTCCGCTTTCGATAACCTGCACTGTGACGAGAGGAACCCCCGTGAGCGATGAGAACACCGGACGCCGACGCGTCCTGCTGAAGCTGTCCGGCGAAGCCTTCGGAGGGGGCCAGCTCGGGGTGAACCCCGATGTCGTCAGCCAGATTGCGCGCGAGATCGCCGCTGCGGCCGACCGCGTCGAGGTGTCGATCGTCGTCGGCGGAGGCAACTTCTTCCGCGGGGCCGAGCTCAGCCAGCGCGGCATGGATCGCGGGCGCGCCGACTACATGGGCATGCTCGGCACCGTCATGAATGCCCTCGCACTGCAGGACTTCCTCGAACAGGCGGGGGCGGCCACCCGCGTGCAGTCCGCGATCTCGATGACGCAGGTCGCCGAGCCCTACATCCCGCGCCGCGCCGAGCGGCACATGGAGAAGGGTCGCGTCGTCATCTTCGGCGCGGGCGCCGGGCTGCCGTACTTCTCGACCGACACGGTCGCCGCGCAGCGCGCGCTCGAGATCGGTGCCGACGAGGTGCTCGTCGCCAAGAACGGCGTCGACGGCGTTTACACGGCAGATCCGAAGAAGGATGCCTCGGCCACGCTGATCGACCGGATCACCTACCAGGACGCTCTGCAGCGTGGGCTCAAGGTGGTCGACTCGACCGCGTTCAGCCTGTGCATGGACAACGGCATCGACATGCGCGTGTTCGGGATGGAACCCGCCGGCAACGTGACCCGTGCCCTGCTCGGCGAGAAGATCGGCACCCTCGTCACGGTCTGATCTACCGGGCGCTCGAGCGCCGCGGCACTAGAATCAGTAACCGACGCAACAACGAATGGAGTGACCGTGATCGCCGAGATCCTGGCAGACACGTCCGGGCGCATGGACCGCGCCGTCGAGGCCGCGAAGGACGACTTCGCGACTGTTCGCACGGGCCGCGCGAACCCGCAGCTGTTCCAGAAGGTCATGGTCGACTACTACGGTTCGCCCACCCCGCTGTCGCAGCTCGCGTCGCTCAACGCACCCGAGGCGCGCATGCTCGTCGTGACTCCGTACGACAAATCGGCGCTCAAGGCCATCGAGCAGGCGATCCGCGACATGCCGAACCTCGGCGTCAACCCCACCAACGACGGCAACCTCGTGCGCGTCACCATGCCCGAGCTGACGGCCGATCGTCGCAAGGAGTACGTGAAGCTCGTGCGCACGAAGGGTGAGGATGCCAAGGTGCACCTGCGCGGCATCCGCCGCAAGGCCAAAGACGAACTGGACGCCCTCAAGAACGAGGTCGGCGAGGACGATCTGGTTCGCGCCGAGAAGGAACTCGATGCGATCACCCGGGCGCACGTCGACGAGATCGATGAGGCGCTGAAGCGCAAAGAGGCCGAGCTTCTCGAGGTCTGAGCCGATGACCGATCCCACCGGTGATCCCGCCGCCGGCGAGGACCCACCCCTGACCCGAGCCGACGCCCGCAAGGCGGTGGATGGTTCGTCGGCGTTCCACGAGCACGTGCGTGCGGCGCGCAGCGAGTTCGAGTCGCAGATCGACCGGGCGCGGACTGACTTCGAGCACGTGAACGACCGGATCAACGAGCGCACCGGGCGCCCACTGCTGATGGCGACGCTGATCGGTGTCGCCGTCGGCGCGCTCGTCCTGGCCTCGCTGCTGTTCCTCAAATCGCTGTTCCTGCTCTTCGCAATCCCGGTGGGACTGCTCGCGATCTTCGAGTTCTGCCGCGCGCTGCAGACGGCGGGCCGGCGAGTCGACGTGATCCCTCAGCTGGTCGCCGGCGGCATCATCATCCTGTCGGGATTCTTCCTGCGCGGCTGGACGCACTGGGTGATCACCTTCGCGTGCATCGCGGCGCTCATCATCTGGCGAATTCTGGGCCAGATGGTCGAGCGCGACGGCCGACGCTACGGAGACGTGCTGTCCGATGTGCTGATCACGGCGTTCGTGGCGATCTACGTCTCCTTCCTGGCATCCCTCACCCTCGTGCTGCTCCAACAGGAGCAGGGCCAGTGGTGGCTGCTGGGAATGATCGCCGCGACGGTGGCCGCCGACACCGGCGCATACGCCAGCGGCCTCGCCTTCGGATCGCACCCGATGGCGCCGCGCATCAGCCCCAAGAAGACGTGGGAGGGCTTCGCCGGCGGGGCGCTGCTCACGGTCGTCGTCGCCGTGCTGTTCGGGCTTTTCGTGCTGCACATCCCTTGGTGGGCCGGTCTCGTGTTCGGCCTGGTGATCCTCGGGTGCGCCACGGTCGGCGATCTGGGCGAGTCGATGATCAAACGCGACCTGGGCATCAAGGACATGAGCTCGTGGCTGCCCGGCCACGGCGGTGTTCTGGACCGCCTCGATTCCATCCTCCCGTCGGCAGCCGGTGCGCTGGCGATGTACTTCCTGTTCTTCCCCCTGGTGACCACATGACAGATCAGACCACGACCGAGCCCGCGCCGTTTCCGCGCGCCACCGGCAGGCAGAAGGGCTATCGCGCCGAAGAGGTCGATGACTTCCTGGCGCGTGCCCGCGCGGCGTTCGAGGCACCCGGCGGCGCGGAGATCGATGCGAGCGTCGTCCGCACGGTGGCGTTCCCGCTGGTGAGGCACGGATATCAGGTGCCGTCGGTCGACGCCGCGCTCGGGCGCATCGAGGATGCCTTTGCGGCGCGCGAGCGCGAGCATGCGCTCGGCCGCGCCGGGGCGCGTGCCTGGGTCGGCCAGTCTCGCGAGCTTGCGCAGGAGGTGCTCGACAGACTCAGCAGGCCTCCGCGTCATCGCTTCCGCCGCACCGGCCTGCTGCGCTTCGGCTATCGCATCGACGAGGTCGACCTCGTGACGGACAAGCTTGCGCGCTACCTCGAGACGGGCGAGCCCCTCACCGTCGACCAGGTGCGCAGCGTCGCATTTCGCATGCAGCGGCGCGGCTACAGCGAAGAGCAGGTCGATGCGGTGCTGGATGCCGTCGTCGAAGTGATGCTCGCCCTCGTCTGACGCGCGACTTTTTTTCGAGCGGCCGGTGCGCCTGGTAGGGATGCCGAGGTGCGGATAGACTCGGAGGACTGTGACCTCTGACGCTGAGCTGACCCCGACGGCCGACCGCGAGATCTCGCGCCGGCCCGTCGTTGTGCGCGCCGCACCGGCGCCGCAGCGCTGGTCACGCCGACGCGGAGTCATGAGCGCGTTCGCGCTCTTCGCCGTCGCGGGGTTCGCTGCCGCCTATGTCGGTCCGCTGAGTGCCTCGATGACGCCGCCGGCGACCGCCGCCGAGCTCGAACCCGTGTCGCTGTACGCCCACACGGTCGACGACGCCCAGTCGTTCATCGCGGCGTCCGGCGCCGACCTCTCGCTGGGCCGCGAGGGCATGGTCTATTCGGTCTACGTGGCCCCCAAGCCGACACCCACGCCGACCCCGACCGAGAAGGGCGACTCCGCCTCGTCGGGCGGCGCGGTCTGGGCGCCGCCGTTCGTCACGCCCGATCCCGGCACCGCTCAGGCGATCGCGTACTCGATGGTGCAGGCGAACGGCTGGGGAGATGATCAGTTCGCGTGCCTTGTGGCGCTGTGGAACAAAGAGTCGGGGTGGCGTGTGAACGCCTACAACAAGGGCAGCGGTGCGTATGGCATCCCGCAGGCACTTCCTGGAAACAAGATGGCGTCGGCCGGCGCCGACTGGGAGACCAATCCCGCCACGCAGATCGCGTGGGGCCTCGGGTATGTCGGCGGCCGGTACGGCACGCCGTGCGGCGCGTGGGGGCACTCTCAGGCCAAGGGCTGGTACTGAGCGAATGCCTCGCAGCAATCGACGTCGCCCTGAACCGGACGACGGGTCGCTCGATCGACTGCTGACGGGATGGAAGCGCACGGAAGTCCGGCGCGGGGTGTCGTGGACGGTGCAGCCGGTGTCAGCCGCTCAGGCGCAGAAGGCGTATACGTGCCCCGGGTGCGGCCGGGAGGTATCGCCTGGTGTCGCCCATGTGGTCGCGTGGCGCAGCGATGGCGTGCTCGGCGACGCGGCCGACCTCGCGGCGCGTCGGCATTGGCACTCGAGCTGCTGGAGGATCGGCTGATATGGAGATTCGCGGACCGGTCCTGCTGCCTGCGCGACGTGAAGACGTCGAACTGCGCACCCTCGACGAGCTGACACTGGTCGGCGAACTCGCGCTGCCGGAGGCCCGTGAGCCCGTCGCCACCCTCGTTACGCTGCATCCGCTTCCCACCGCCGGTGGGTTCATGGACTCGCACATCCTGCGGAAGGCCGCGGGTCGGCTGCCGGCTCTCGCCGATCTGGCGGTGCTGCGGTTCAACACGCGCGGCACCTCGTCGCCGCGCGGCACGAGCGAGGGCACGTTCGACGGCGGGCGGGCGGAGGCCTTCGACGTCGCCGCGGCGATGGACTTCGTGCGCGAGCGCGGCCTGCCCCGCCCGTGGCTCGTCGGCTGGTCCTTCGGCACCGAGCTCGCCCTCAAGTACGGCCGCGACCACGAGATCGAAGGCGTCATCCTGCTGTCGCCGCCGCTGCACCGTGCCACGGATGAGGAGGTCGCCGCGTGGGCGGGTGACCGGCGGCGCGTCGTCGTCGTCGTACCGGAGTTCGACGACTACCTGCGCCCCGACGAGGCGCGTGAGCGCTTCGCCGCCGTGCCCGACGCGATGCTGATCGCGGTCGACGGGGGCAAGCACCTGTGGGTCGGCGAGACGCAGTCGCGCCGCGTGCTGACCGAGATCGTCGCCGCCGTCAATCCCGACGCCCTGCCGCTGCCCACGCAGTGGGCCGACTAGCGCTCGTTCTGCCGCGGGATGATCACCTGACGGTAGATGATCAGGATGCTTGCCGCTACCGGGATCGCGATCAGCGCGCCCAGCAGTCCCAGCAGTGAGCCGCCGGCGAGAGCCGCGATCACGACCACCGCACCCGGGACCGAGACGGCCCGGTTCATGATGCGGGGCGACAGCACGTATGCCTCGACCTGCATGTAGATCGCGTAGTAGATCAACGCGACGAGAGCCGTCAGCGGCGATCCGAGCCCCGGGATGAGGCACGTCAGGATGATGATCGCCGAGCCGGTCAGCGTGCCGACGAGCGGGATCAGTGAGAAGAAGAACGCGACGACCGCGAGCACGGCAGGGAACGGGGCCTGAATCGCGGTGAGGAAGATGAAGCTCAGGATGCCGTTGATGACGCCCAGCGACACCTGCCCGATGACGTAGTAGCCGACCGAGGCGGTGATCTGCTCGGCCAGGTCGATGAAGCGCGCCCGCCGCGATGCCGGCACCAGCTGGTAGACGGATGCCTTGAGGTTCGGGGTCGATGCCGTGAAGTAGATCGTCAGGATCAGGACGATGATCGCGCCCGTGAAGCCGGCGATGATGCCGGCTCCGATGTCGAGCACCGCGGTCGTGGCCGCGCCACCCACCTCCCCGAGGTCGAGCGACGCGTACCAGTCTGAGATCGACTTGAAGACCTGGTCGACATCCAGAGCGGGGAACGTGCTGTGCAGCCAATCCGACACCGCCGCGACAGGATCCCAATCGCCGTCCACCGCACTCTTGATGAGCGCCTGGATCTGCGTGACGAGCTGCGTGATCTGGCCGACGAGCACCGGGATGACGATGAGGATGACGCCGGCGAACACGGCAAGCACCGCGGCGAACGTGATCAGCAGCGCCGCCCAGCGCGGCAGTCCGCGCTTCTCCAACCACGACACGGCCGGGTCGAGGCCCAAGGCGAGGAACAGCGCGGTACCCACGTACAGCAGGATCGTCGACAGCGACTGCACGCTCGTGATGAGGAGGATGCCCACCCCGACACCGAGCGTGGAGATGAGAGCCGTCCGGAACGGGTGGTGCAGCTTCACGTGATCTCCAGAATGAGGAAGGTCCTACCGACGAAACGTCTTGCCAGGATACGCACGTTATCGGGCGTCACCCCGCACGACGCGGGGGTTGACATCCCTCCCGGGCGACACACAGCACATCTTCGCTAGTCTGGAACGTCGTATGCGCTCGGGCCATCGCTCCGCTGCGCAGGGAGGATTGATTCGTGCGTTTCGTGTGGGCCGTGGTCGCCTTCGTGCTCGCCGCCGTCATGATCGGCGCGGGCATCGCCCAGCGGACCGTATTCCAGGGGCCGACGTCCGTGAGTCAGCCGATCGAGGTCACCGGGAATGCTCCGTACGTGCTCATCGACGGGGCGGTGCTGAACAGCCACGAGGGTACGCAGACATTGCGGGTGGAAGACAGCGGGCCGATCTTCGCGGCCTACGGTCGCACGGCAGATCTCAAGAACTGGCTCGCCAAGGCCGACTACACCGCTCTCACGGTAAAGGCCGGTGCACTGGAAACGACGTCTGTGTCGTCGTCGGAGCCACGTGCCGATGGCGAGCAGCCGATCACGCCGCAGGGCTCGGACCTGTGGCTCGACGAGTTTCAGCAGGACGACGTGCTCGTCACGCCACTGAAGCTTCCCGCCGGGATGAGTGTCCTGGTCGCCGCCGACGGTGTCGAGCCCGCGCCGCGGGAGCTCAGCCTGACGTGGCCGGTGGCGAACTCGACGCCGTGGGCAGGCCCCCTGATCGTCGGCGGAGCGCTCTTCCTAGCGGCGGGGATCGTGCTGTACCTGTTGGGCGTCCGACACGTGCGGCGCTCGCGCGGACCGCGCCGTAAGGGGCTGCCGCTCGCCGTGACCGAGCCGATCGATCTCGCGGTCGACGAGGAGAGCAAGGGCGTCATCAGCGCCGCGCCCACCCGGCGACAGCTGACCCGCGGCAAGCGTGCGTTCGTCGCCCTGCCGATCGTCGCCGTCTCGGCACTCGTTTTGGCGGGTTGCTCCGCCGACGCGTGGCCGCAGTTCGGATCGGGAGCGACGCCGTCGCCGTCACAGACTGTCGTCGCCCCGAAAGATCAGGAGAGCCCCGTCGTCACGCAGGCGCAGGCCGAGCGCATCGTCGACAGCATCGCGACGGCGGTCGCCGCGGCGGATGAGGCTCGCGACGCCACGGCTGCGGCCACGCGTCTCGACGGCACCGCACTCGCGGCGCGCGAGACGAACTACCGCCTTCTCGCGTCGGTACCCGATCAGAAGCCGATCGCGCCGATCGCCAGCGGCGCGCTGCAGGTCATCCTTCCCGAAGCGAACGACGAGTGGCCGCGCACATTCTTCGCCGTCGCCTCGGCCGAAGGTGATGGGGCCGCGACAGTGATGAGCATCACGCAGCGCGACGCATGGTCGCCCTACAAGCTCACCTACGCGGCGACTCTGACGTCCGATACGAAGCTGAATCTGGCTCCGGCCGACGTCGGGGCGATCCCGATCGCCGCAGACTCGCCATTCCTGGCGATCGCCCCCGGGGAACTCGCCGGCGCGTATGCCGATGTCCTCACGAAGGGCGCCGACAGTGAGTTCGCGGACTTGTTCGACACGGCCGACGACGCATTCCAGAAGACGCTCGATCAGGACCGCGCCGATCGTCTGGCGTCGTTCAACCAGACCGGTGCGAGCACGGGGATCATGACCTTCGCCGCGGCAGCGGGCAGTTCGGCGCCGGTGGCGCTGGCAACCCTCGATTCCGGTGCCATCGTGGCTGTCACCGTGGACGATGTCGACACAGTGACGCCGGCCTCGACAGATGCGGTCATCAAGGTCGAGAACAATCCGGTCGTTCAGACCCTGACGGGTGTGACACAGTCGTCGACGGGATTCTCCACGACCTACGGCAACCAGCTCTTCTTCTTCGTGCCCAGTCAGAGCTCGAAAGAGCGCATCCAGCTGCTGGGCTATTCCTCCAACACCCTGAGCGCGAAAGTGATCGGCTGATGAGCGATCTTCGAAGCGGTGCCGTCCTGCGCGGCGCCGTCGACCTGTCTTCCCTGCGCGCCCGTGCGACTGCCCCGGCCGCGACGGCGACCCCGAGAGGCGGAGCCGCGCCGAGCGCAACCCTCGTCTTCGAGGCGACGGATGCCTCGTTCGGGCAGGTTCTCGAACTGTCGCGCACGGTGCCCGTGGTCGTCGACCTCTGGGCCGAGTGGTGCGAGCCGTGCAAGCAGCTGAGTCCGACACTCGAAAAGGTGGTCGTCGAGCTCGGCGGCAGGCTCGTGCTCGCGAAGGTCGATGTCGATGCGAACCCGCAGCTCGCGCAGGGATTCCGCGCGCAGTCGATCCCGATGGTCGTTGCGCTCGTCGCGGGCCAGCCCGTGCCGCTGTTCACGGGCGCCGTCCCCGAGCAGCAGGTACGCGAGGTCTTCGGGCAGCTCCTGCAGCTCGCTGCTCAGCAGGGGGTCGCCGGTGTCGTGCCGATCGGCGAGGCGGATGCCGAGGCATCCGAGCCGGGCGAAGCGCCGCTGCCGCCCCTGCATCAGGAGGCGTTCGACGCCATCGAGGCGGGCGACTTCGCGCGCGCCATCACGGCCTACGAGGCCGCCCTCGTCGAAGACCCGCGCGACGAGCAGGCCCGCGCCGGACTCGGACAGGTGCGTCTGCTCGACCGTGTGCAGCACCTCGATCTGCAGGAGGCCCGTGCGGCGGCCGCCGCCGCGCCGCACGACCCCGAGGCGCAGTTCGCCGTGGCCGACCTCGACCTCGCCGGCGGACACGTCGACGACGCGTTCGGTCGCTTGCTCGATCTCTTCGCGGCCTTGCCGGGCGACGAGCGCGGACCCGTGCGCGAGCGTCTGCTCGAACTCTTCGGTCTCGTCGGCGACGACGACGCGCGCGTCATCCGTGCGCGCGGTCGCCTCGCCTCGTTGATGTTCTGACTGCGGTCCGTCCCCGGTCAGGCGCTGTGGCCCAGCCACAGCACCCCGAGGGGCGGCAGCACCATGGTCGCGATCCCGTTGTCGTCGGCATACACGCTGCCGAAGTTGCCGACGCCCGACCCCCCGTACTGCTGCGCGTCGGAGTTGAGCAGCTCTTTCCACTCGCCTCGTTCGGGCAGTTCCAGGGGATAGTCGTTGATCGGCTCACCGGAGAAGTTGCACACGATCACGACGGCGTTGCCGTGGTGGTCGACGCGTGAGAACGCGATGACATTCGTGTTCCAGTGCGGCGCACCGAGGCGTCGGAACGCACTGCCGTCGCTGTCGCGCGACCACAGCGGCGCCTGCTCCTTGTAGACGCGGTTGAGGGCAGCGACGAAGTCCAGCAGCTGACGGTGCGGCGGCTGGTCGAGAATCCACCAGTCGAGCGCGCGTCCCTCGGACCATTCCGAGAGCTGCCCGAAGTCCTGCCCCATGAACAGCAGCTGCTTGCCGGGGTGCCCCCACATGTATGCCAGGAACGCCCGAACGTTCGCGAGCTTCTGCCAGTGGTCGCCGGGCATGCGCGCGATCAGGGCGCCTTTGCCGTGCACGACCTCGTCGTGGCTGATCGGCAGGATGAAGTGCTCGCTGAACGCGTACACGAACGAGAACGACAGCTCGCCCTCGTGGTGCGAACGGTACATCGGGTCGCGCTTGATGTACTCGAGCGAGTCGTTCATCCACCCCATGTTCCACTTGAATCCGAAACCGAGCCCGCCCGCGCTCGTCGGTGCTGTCACGCCCGGGTAGCTCGTGGACTCTTCGGCGATCATCGCGATGCCCGGGTACCGCTTGTAGGCGGTGGCGTTGACCTCCTGCAGGAAGCGGATGGCCTCGAGGTTCTCGCGGCCGCCGTAGATGTTGGGCTCCCATTCGCCGTCTTCGCGCGAGTAGTCGAGGTAGAGCATCGACGCGACGGCGTCGACGCGCAGACCGTCGACGTGGAACTCCTCGAACCAGTACAGCGCGTTGGCGACGAGGAAGTTGCGCACCTCGTTTCGGCCGTAGTCGAAGATCAGCGTGCCCCAGTCCTTGTGCTCGCCGCGGCGCGGATCGGGATGCTCGTAGAGGGCCTCGCCGTCGAAGCGCGCAAGCGCGAAGGCATCCTTCGGGAAATGTCCGGGGACCCAGTCCATGATCACGCCGAAGCCGGCCTGGTGCAGGCGGTCGATGAGGTAGCGGAGGTCATCGGGCGTGCCGAACCGGCTGGTGGGCGCGTAGTAGCCCGACACCTGATACCCCCACGAGCCGCCGAAGGGGTGTTCGGAGAGCGGCAGGAACTCGACGTGGGTGTAGCCGATCTCGGTGAGGTAGTCGACCAGCTGGTCGGCCGCGTCACGATAGCCGAGGCCGGGCCGCCACGAACCGAGGTGCAGCTCGTAGGTGGACATCGGCTTGTCGACCGGGGACTGCTGGCCGCGCTGGGTGATCCACTCGTCGTCGCCCCACTCATAGGTCGACTCCGTGACGACGGATGCCGTGGCGGGCGGGACCTCGGCCCATTGCGCCATCGGGTCGGCCTTCTGGATCCAATCGCCGTGCTTCGTGAGGATCTCGTATTTGTACGAGGTGCCCGCGTGCAGGCCCGGAATGAACAGCTCCCAGACGCCGGACGAGCCGAGCGTGCGCATCGCGTGGGCCGAGCCGTCCCAGCTGTTGAAATCGCCCATCACGCGCACCGCGCGGGCATTGGGTGCCCAGACTGCGAACGAGACCCCGGCGACGCCGGAGTAGTGCCGCACGTGCGCGCCGAGAACGTTCCAGAGCTCTTCGTGACGCCCCTCACGGATCAGGTGCTGGTCGACCTCGCCGAGCGTGGGCAGGTGCCGGTACGGGTCGTCGCTGCGGAAGTCGGGAGCGCCGTCGTACGTCGCGACGATCTCGTAGGCATCCGGTCGCACGATCGCGACGCCTTCCCATACGCCGCCGCGCTCGTGCGTGAGCGGGATCTCGGCGCCCGTATCGGTGACCGCGGTGACGGTGGATGCCATCGGCCGCCGCGCGCGGATCACCCAGGTGCCGTCGGCCTCGCCGTGCACGCCGAGCACATCGTGTGGCGCGTGGTAGGAACCGGCCGCGACGCTGTCGAGGATGTGGTCGGGAACGGTGCTCATGGGGTCTCCTTGACGTGCAGGATGTGAACGGGCTCTTGGAACGCGTCGAGCCGGACGAAGGCATCCTGATTCCAGGTCCAGGTCGCGCCCGTGATCAGGTCTTCGACGTCGAAGTCGTGCCCGCGCGGCACGCCCCACACGGTCGAATCGAGGTGGATGGTGGTCTGCCGTGTCGAGTGCGGGTCGACGTTCGCGACGACGAGGATCGTGTCGGGGCGTCCCGATGCGGTCAGGGCGCCGTCGATGTGCTTGCTGAACACGAGGATCGCGCTGTCGTCGCTCCAGTGCAGGGTGAGTCCCCGCAGCTGCCGGAGCGCCGGGTGCGCACGGCGGATCTCGTTGAGGCGAGTGAGGTACGGCGCAATCGTGGTGCCCGCGGCATCCGCCGCCGCCCAATCGCGGAACTTGTACTCGTACTTCTCGTTGTCGATGTTCTCTTCCGACCCGGGTCGGGCGACGTTCTCGATCAGCTCGTACCCCGCGTACACGCCGTACGAGGCGCCGCCTGTGGCCGCGAGTGCCGCGCGGATCTTGTAGGCCGGACGCCCGCCGTACTGGAGGTACTCGGTGAGGATGTCGGGCGTGTTCACGAACAGGTTCGGGCGCATGACATCCGCCGTCTCGTCAGAGATCCACGCCAGGAACTCCTCGAGTTCGACCTTCGTGTTGCGCCACGTGAAATACGAGTAGCTCTGCTGGAAGCCCGCCTGCGCGAGTCCCAGCAGGGGAGCGGGCCGGGTGAAGGCTTCGGCGAGGAAGACGACGTCGGGGTGCTCGGCGTTCACCGTGGCGATGAGCCATTCCCAGAACTGCAACGGCTTCGTGTGCGGATTGTCGACGCGGAAGATCTTCACGCCCTGCGCGATCCAGTGCCGCACGATCCTCAGCGCCTCGGCGCGGATGCCTTCGGGGTCGTTGTCGAAATTGACCGGATAGATGTCCTGGTACTTCTTGGGCGGATTCTCGGCGAAAGCGATCGACCCGTCCGGCAGGGTCGTGAACCACTCCGGGTGCTCTGCGACCCAGGGGTGATCGGGCGCGGCCTGCAGCGCGAAGTCGAGTGCGACCTCGAGGCCCTCGGCCCGCGCCGCACGGACGAACGCCCGGAAGTCGGCCAGGGTACCGAGATCCGGATGCACGGCGTCATGCCCGCCCGCGGCGGAGCCGATCGCCCAGGGAGACCCCGGGTCGCCGGCTTTCGTCGTCAGCGTGTTGTTGGGGCCCTTGCGGTTCACCTCACCGATCGGGTGGATCGGCGGCAGATAGAGCACGTCGAAGCCCATCGCCGCGACCGCCGGCAGCCGCTTCGTCGCCGTGCGGAAGGTGCCGCTCTTGACGGTGCCGTCCTTCAGTCTGCGCGCCCCCTCGGACCGCGGGAAGAACTCGTACCAGGCGCCGACGCCGGCCCGCTCGCGCTCGACGAGAAGCTCGTGGTCAGGGCCGATGGTCAGCAGCGACTGCACCGGGCGCTCGTGGAAGAACGCGGCGATGGCGGGATCGCGCACGACCACGAGAGCGTCATCGTCGGAGACATCGGCAGAGCGGAGTGTTGCGGATGCCTCGGCGAGCATGCGTCGCTGGGGCGCGCTGCGATCCTTCTCCCGGCCGGCGGCATCGAACAATCTGGCGCCGATCTCGCGCATCAGGGCGCTGTCCACGCCCGCGGCGATCTTGAGCTCCGCGGCGTGCTCCCACGTCGCGAAGTCGTCGCCGAAGGCCTCGAAGCGGAACGTCCACACCCCTTCTTCGATCGGGGAGATGGTCGTCCGCCACCGGTCGAAGCCGTCGTGGAGCGCGTTCAGCGCGTGCAGCGAAACGTCGCCCGAGGGCGAGGTCAGCCGCACGTGCACGCCGATGATGTCATGCCCCTCGCGGAATGCGGTGACCTCGAAGGGCACGGCCTCACCCGAGAAGGCGGAAGGCCGGAATCGCGAATCAGCGACGCGCGGGCGGGGCAACGCCATCGGGATGCGGCCGGTGCGTGTGTCGGCGCTGGTCTGAGGCGGCATCGCCGGCCGGATCGGAATCGGTGAGGTGCTGCGCACAGCGGGCGCGGAGGCCGGTCGGATGTCGGAGGAGCGCGTCATTGTGGCCACGTCTCGAACCTACCTCGGGGGAGGCTTCGGCGGTACCTTCTCACTCCATGCGGAAGAGATGGAGTGCCGTTCCGGGCAAGGCGATGGTGTCGCCGGGCGCGTAGACGACCTCGTCGCGGTCTGGGCGTTCCGGAACGCTCGACCACAGTGACGTGAATCGCGTGATCCCGTCGATGCGGGGCAGCGTCACGTCGATCGGGCGCTCGTTGCCGTGCACGACGAGCAGGATGCGATTCGGATCCTCCTCCTGAGGAGTGGAGGCTGCGTCGTACTGCAGCGTGCGGTGCGACGGGTCGGACCACCGCTCGTGCGACATCGTCTCGCCGTGTTCGTCGTACCAGTCGATGACCGACGAGTTGGGCACGACATCGCTCGCGTGGGCGAAACGCCGCGGCCGCAGTGCCGGATTCTCTTGACGCAGCTGGATCAGGCGCCGGGCGTGCGCGAGCAGGTCGTCCTGCCAGGGCGCATGATGCCAGTCGAGCCACGTGAGCGGTGAGTCGTGGCAGTAAGGATTGTTGTTTCCCCGCTGCGTGCGACCGAACTCGTCGCCGGCGGTCATCATGGGCACACCGGCCGACAGCAGCAGTGTCCCGAGGAGGTTGCGCATGGCCTTGCGCCGCGTGTGCAGGATGCCGGGGTCATCGGTGCTGCCCTCGGCGCCGTGGTTGAACGAGCGGTTCGTATCGGCGCCGTCGCGGTTCTGTTCGCCATTGCCCATGTTGTGTTTGACGTCGTACGACACCAGATCGCGCAGGGTGAACCCGTCGTGCGCCGTCACGAAGTTGATGCTCGCGAGGGGCCCGCGTTCGTCGCTGAAGGTATTCGAAGAACCGGCCAGGCGTGTGGCGAAGCCGCCGACTCCGGCCGGTGACGTCGACGCACGGCGGGCGTAGTCGACGTCGCTCAGCCAGAAGTTGCGCACGCGATCGCGATAGCGGTCGTTCCACTCGCTCCAGCCCGTTCCGAAGTTGCCGGTCTGCCAGCCGCCCATGCCGACGTCCCACGGCTCGGCGATCATCTTGAGGTTCGCGAGCTCGGGGTCGTCGACGATCGCGCGCAGCAGCGGGTGATCTGACGAGAACTCGTGCCGTGCGTCGCGGCCGAGGGTCGCGGCGAGGTCGAAGCGGAATCCATCGATCTGGATCTCGTTCGCCCAGTAGCGCAGCGAGTCGATGACAAGGCGTGCCGCGGCATCCGTCGATGTGTTGATCGAGTTGCCGCATCCCGTCACGTCGATGTACGCGCCATCATCCTGTTGCCGGTAGTAGCCGGCGTTGTCGATGCCACGGAAGCTCGATCGCGGAGCGCCGAGCTCGAGCTCGGCGGTGTGGTTGTACACGACGTCCAGCAGCACCTCGATGCCGGCCGCGTGCAGCGCGCGCACCATGTCCTTGACCTCGCGCAGCACGGCGTCGGGGCCCGCCGCGACCGCTTCGGCAGTCGCGTAGGGGTCATGCGGAGTGAAGAAGTTGAGGGTGTTGTACCCCCAGTAGTTGGTGAGGCCGTTCTGCAGCAGACGCGGCTCGGTCTCGAACGCGTGGATCGGCAGCAGCTCGACGGCGGTCACCCCGAGCTCGGTCAGGTGCGCGATCATCGCGGGGTGCCCGAGCCCGGCGTAGGTGCCGTGCAGGGCCGGGGGTACGCCGGGATGCCGCTTCGTGAGCCCTTTCACGTGCGCTTCGTAGATCACGGTGCGATCGAGGGGGACCCCCGGGCGCTCTGCACCGGCCCAGTCGTAGGCGCCGTCGACGACGACGCACCGCCACTCGCCACGGCGCACCGGCACGAGCCCGCGCGCATACGGGTCGATGAGCAGCGTCTCCTTGTTGAAGGTGTTGCGCGGCGATGAGGGACCATCGACCCGCAGCGCGTAGCGAGACCCCACCTTCAACTCGTGAGTAGTCACCTCCCAGATGTCGCCGCCGACCGGCGTCAGCGGGATCGCCGCCGTGATCCAGTCGAGATCGGTCGCGTCGACCACGACGAGTTCGACGCTCGAGGCGGCGTCGGACCACACGCGCAGCGTGCCGCCGTCAGGGCCCACTCTCACGCCGAGACGGTCGTAGTCAGGGCCGAGGAAGGCGGCGGTCGGGGGGACGGATGTGGGCGGCTTCGGGCTGGCCATGCGATCTACAGTAGTAAGGCCATGAGCTATCTCGATCACGCGGCTTCGTCGCCGCTGCGAAGCGTCGCGCGCGACGCCTGGGTCGAGGCATCCCTCATCGTCGGAAACGCCTCGTCGGTGCACGGATCGGGGCAGGCTGCACGGCGCCTGCTGGAAGAGTCGCGCGAGCAGGTGGCCGCGCTGCTGGGCTGCGAGAGCATCGAGGTCGTCTTCACGAGCGGCGGCAGTGAATCGATCAATCTGGCGGTGAAGGGGCTGTGGTGGTCGCGCCGCAGCGGCGCCGACACCATCGTGCTGCCCGACGGCGAGCACCATGCGACACTCGACGCGGTCGGGTGGCTGCAGACGCAGGGCGCCGATGTCGCGCACGTCCTCCTCGACGGGCAGGGTCGGATCGATCCTCTCGAGTTCGCACGCATGCTGCCCGGTGTCGCGCTGGCGACCGCGCTGGTCGTCAACAACGAGGTCGGGACGGTGCAGGATGCCCCGGCATTGGCCGCGGCGGCAGCCGAGGCATCCATCCCGCTTCATCTCGACGCCGTCGGCGCCGTCGGCCATCTGCCCGTCTCGTTCGCGGCCTGGCGCGGTGGAGCGACGGGCAGCGCTGGCCTCGTCGCACTGAGCCTGTCGGGCCACAAGTTCGGCGCACCCGTCGGGATCGGGGCACTCGTCGTGTCGCGGCACGCCGCGCTGACCCCCGTGCTGCACGGCGGCGGGCAGCAGCGCGGTCTGCGCTCGGGCACCCCGGATGTCGCCGGGGCGGCCGCGCTGGCCGCCGCGCTGGTCGAGGCGACGGCGGAGCTGGATGCCGAGCGGGCTCGGCTGGAGGCGTTGGCGAACCGTCTCGCGGCGGGGATCGTCGCCACGGTGCCGCAGGCGGAGATCCTGGGCGACCCGCTTGAACGGGTGCCGGGCAACGTGCACGCGCTCTTCCCGGGAGCGGCGGGCGAGTCGCTGCTGTTCCTGCTCGATCAGGCGGGGATCTCGGTGTCGACGGGCTCGGCGTGCCAGGCCGGCGTCGCCGAGCCGTCGCATGTCGTGATGGCGCTCGGGCGCGATGAGCGGGCCGCACGCTCGGTGCTGCGGTTCACCCTCGGCCGCACCTCGGAGTCGGCCGATGTCGATGCGGTGCTGGCCGTGCTGCCGGATGCCTACGCGCGGGCATCCGGATCTCGCTCAGCGGCGCGCTCGTAGACTGGGATCATGCGGATTCTGGCGGCGATGAGCGGTGGCGTCGATTCGGCCGTCGCGGCTGCGCGCGCCGTCGAGGCCGGGCACGACGTCGTCGGCGTACACCTGGCGCTCTCGCGGGCCGGTGGAACCCTGCGCACCGGCAGCCGCGGTTGCTGCACGATCGAAGACGCGCTCGATGCCCGGCGTGCCGCCGACTTGCTCAGCATCCCGTTCTACGTCTGGGACTTCTCCGAGCGGTTCCGCGAGGACGTCATCGCCGACTTCGTGTCGGAGTATCAGGCGGGCCGCACCCCCAACCCCTGCATGCGCTGCAACGAGAAGATCAAGTTCGCCGCCCTGCTCGAGCGTGCGCTCGAGCTCGGCTTCGACGCTGTCTGCACCGGGCACTACGCGACCCTCGTCGACGGCCCGGCCGGGCGCGAGCTGCACCGCGCGAGCGACGAGGCCAAGGACCAGTCGTACGTCCTGGGCGTGCTGACGAGCGAGCAGCTCGCGCACACGTACTTCCCGCTCGGCTCGACGCCGTCGAAGGCGGTCGTCCGCGCCGAGGCGGCGGCGCGCGGGCTGACCGTCGCGCAGAAGCCCGACAGCCACGACATCTGCTTCATCCCCGACGGGGACACCCGCGGGTGGCTCGCCGAGAAGGTCGGTGCCCAGCAGGGTGAGATCGTCGACCGCACGGGCGTCGTGGTCGGCTCGCACGAGGGCGCGCACGCCTACACGGTGGGGCAGCGGCGCGGTCTGTCGCTCGGCATTCCGGCGCCCGACGGCAAGCCGCGGTTCGTGCTCGAGGTGCGCCCGGTGTCGAACACCGTGGTCGTCGGCCCCAAGGAGGCGCTGGCGACGGCGGAGATCGCGGGGGAGCGGTTCACGTGGGCCGGGCGTGCGCCGGAGGCGGACGCCTTCGCCTGCCACGTGCAGATCCGTGCACACGCCGAGCCGGTGCCGGCGGCGGCGGTCTGGACGGATGCCGGGCTGACCGTCACACCCGAGACGCCGTTCGACGGTGTCGCGCCTGGTCAGACGGCGGTGCTCTACGACGGCACGCGCGTGATCGGTCAGTTCACGATCGACCGCACCGTCTCGGCGGTGCCGGTCGCGGTCTGACCGCTGACGTCGGCTGCGCGGGCGGCCGTGTCGCAGGCTCGCTTTACACTTGCCGGGTGACGGTTACCGGCGATGCTCTTCCGACCAGTCTCGACGAGGCCCGCGCCGACGCGGCGAGGCTGACGGGACTGATTCTGGATGCCCGTGACGCGTATTACGGGCGCGATGCGGAACTCGTCGACGACGCCACGTACGACGGGTGGATGCGCCGACTCGAGGAGGTCGAGGCCGCGTTCCCCGAGGTCCAGGGGCAGGACTCGCCCACGCTCAGCGTCGGCGCGGCGGAGTCGACGATGTTCGCGCCCGTCGAGCACGCGGAGCGCATGCTGAGCCTCGACAACGTCTTCAGCCCCGACGAGCTGCGCGACTGGTGCGTGAAGGCGCAAGGGGATGCGGGCCGCGCCGTGCGCTGGCTGCTTGAACTCAAGATCGACGGCCTCGCGATCAACCTGCGCTACGAGCGCGGCGTGCTCGTCTCGGCCGCGACGCGCGGCGACGGCCGCGTTGGTGAGGACGTCACCGTGAACGCCGTGCGCGTGGCGGGAATCCCGACGCGACTCGCGGGCACGGGGCATCCCGACCTCGTCGAAGTGCGTGGTGAGGTCTACATCCCGGTCGCCGCGTTTGACGAGCTCAACGCGCTGCAGGCGTCGATGCGCGAGAAGGTCGTCGCCGAGATGCGCGCTCGCGGCGCCGACGAGGAACGGGCCGAGCGCAGCGCCGCGCGACGATTCCCTGCCTTCGCGAATCCGCGCAATGCGGCCAGCGGCGGCCTGCGCCAGCAGCTCGACAAGAAGTCGGGCATGGAGCTCGAGGCGGGCGAGGCACGCCTCGACTCGCTACGACTGTTCGTCCACGGTATCGGGGCCTGGCCGACCCCGCCGGTCGCGTCGCAGAGCGAGGTCTACGGTCTGCTGGCGGAGTGGGGGCTGCCCACGAGCCCGTACTTCCGCACCGCCGACGACATCGACGGCGTGCTTGCGTTCGTCGCCCACTACGGCGAGCACCGCCACGACGTCGAGCACGAGATCGACGGCGTCGTCGTCAAGATCGACGAGCTCGACCTGCACGCCGAACTCGGCGCGACCAGTCGCGCGCCGCGCTGGGCGATCGCCTACAAGTACCCGCCCGAGCAGGTCAACACGAAGCTGCTCGACATCGTCGTGTCGGTGGGGCGCACGGGCCGCGCGACGCCGTTCGCCGTCATGGCACCCGTGCTCGTGGCCGGCTCCGTGGTGCGCCAGGCCACGCTGCACAATCAGGACGTCGTCAAGGCGAAGGGCGTGCTGATCGGCGACACGGTCGTGTTGCGGAAGGCCGGTGACGTGATCCCCGAGGTGCTCGGCCCCGTGGTCGAGCTGCGCGACGGCACCGAGCGGGCCTTCGTCATGCCGGTGCACTGCCCTTCGTGCGGTGCGGTGTTGGCGCCGTCGAAAGAGGGCGATATCGACCTGCGCTGCCCCAACACGCGCTCATGTCCCGCTCAGGTGCGCGGGCGCGTCGAGCATGTCGGGTCGCGCGGTGCTCTCGACATCGAAGCACTCGGCGAGGTCACGGCCGCAGCGCTCACGCAACCGTCCGAGCCGGCCGATCCGCCGCTCGTGACCGAGGCCGGCTTGTTCGAGCTCACTCTCGACGAGCTGGTGCCGATCGAGGTCGTCGTCCGCGACGCCGAGACCGGCGAGCCCAAGATCGACGACAAGACCGGCGAGCCTGTGCGGCGCGCCCCGTTCCGCCGCAACGCGTCGGCTGCGGAGAAGAGGGCCGGGCTGACCGGGCCGCAGCCCTCGGCGCAGGCGCTCACGCTGCTGGACGAGCTTGAGAAGGCCAAGACGAAGGATCTGTGGCGCTTTCTCGTGGCGCTGAGCATCCGGCACGTGGGCCCCGTGGCCGCCCGTGCGCTCGCGCAGTGGTTCGGATCGCTCGCGGCGATGCGCGCGGCCTCGCGCGAGGAACTCGCTGCCGTAGAGGGCGTGGGTGGGATCATCGCCGATTCGTTGATCGAGTGGTTCGAGATCGACTGGCATCGCGAGATCGTCGAGCGGTGGGAGGCAGCCGGCGCCCGCCTCGAGATCCCCGGGCACCCCGGTCCGGGGGCGGCGGTCGCGGGAGGCGGCGTGCTCGAAGGGCTCACCGTCGTTGCGACGGGGTCGCTCGAGGGCTACACCCGCGAGGGCGCGCAAGAGGCGATTCTCGCCGCGGGCGGCAAGGCCGCATCGAGCGTCTCGAAGAAGACCGACTTCGTCGCTGCGGGGCCGGGCGCGGGCTCGAAGCTCGGCAAGGCCGAAGACCTCGGCATCCGCATCATCGACGCGGCGCAGTTCAGGATCCTCGTCGAGCAGGGTCCGGCCGCGCTCGACGCGCTCGAACCCGACGCGGGCTGATCCGGGCGAACCCGATCAGGCGCCGGGTTGCGTGAGGTTCAGCAGCGACTCGCGCACCTGACGGCGCAGCACCTTGCCGATCAGCGACTTCGGCAGCTCGTCGACGACGAAGATGCGGCGGGGCACCTTATAGGGCGTGAGGATGCCCCGGGCGAACTCGCGGATCGATTCGATGTCGACGTCTGTGGCCGCCGGGTCGACGACGACGGCCGCGACGACCTCTTCGCCGGAGTGCTCGCTGGGCAACCCCACGACCGCGGCATCGACGACGTGCGGATGCTGGCGGAGTGCGTTCTCGACCTCGGTGGGCGCCACGTTGAACCCGCCCGTGATGATGAGCTCCTTGATGCGGTCGACGATCCGCACGAAGCCTTCCGCATCGATCTGGACGATGTCGCCGGTGCGGAACCAGCCGTCGGCGAACACCTCTTCGGTTGCTTCAGGCTTGCCGTAGTAGCCCTGGAAGACCTGCGGCCCGCGCACCACGAGCTCGCCGCGCTCGCCCGCGGGCACGTCTTTCGTGGGCTCGTCGGGGTCGACGACGCGGCACTCGGTGCCCGGCAACGGCAGACCCACGGTGCCCGGCTTGCGGTTGCTCGCGAGCGGGTTCGCCATGAGCACCGGCGAGCACTCGGACAGACCGTATCCCTCGACGAGGAACCCGCCGGTCGCCTTCTCGAACGGCACGACGAGCTCGTGCGGCAGTGCCATGGCGCCCGAAATCGCCACCTCGGTGCCGGCGAGCGACACGCCCTCGGCGTTCGCCGCCTTGAGCAGCCGGTCGGCGATCGGCGGCACAAGCGGCAGGAAGGTCGCGGGGTGCTTCTTCGTCACCTCAAGCACCATCGCGGGCTCGAAACGCGGGAACAGCACGAGCCGCGCGCCCATCGACATCGCGAACGTCAGGCACAGGGTGAGGCCGTACGCGTGGAACATCGGCAGCACGGCGTAGACGACGCAGCCGTTGCCGCGGACGATCGACGGGGTCCACGCCTGCGCCTGCCGGGCGTTTGAGAGCAGGTTGCGATGTGTGAGCATCGCACCCTTCGGCGTGCCGGTCGTGCCGCTCGTGTATTGGATGATGGCGAGGTCGTCGGTATCGGGCTTGGGGAAGGATGCCGGCAGCGCAGGTACCCGCAGCAGCTTCTCCCACGGGACGGCGCCCGTGGTCTTCTCGGTGAGGGCGGCACGCGATTCGCGGGCCTTGGCGATCGGCAGCCGCAGCGCGAATCGCAGTGACGCGGGCATGGCGCGCGTCACATCGACGCTGATCAGGTTCGTCACCGCGAGGTCGGCGGGGAACTCCTGCACGGTGGCGACGACCTTGCTCCAGACGATCGCCGTCTTGGCGCCGTGGTCTTCGAACTGCTTGCGCAGTTCCCGTGGCGTGTACAGCGGGTTGTGCTCGACGGCGACGGCGCCCAGGCGCAGGATCGCGTAGAACGCGACGATGTGCTGCGGGCAGTTGGGCAGCACGATGGCCACCGGGTCGCCCTTGCGGACGCCCAGGGTGTGCAACGCCGCCGCGGCGTGTGCGATGGCATCCATCAACTCGCGGTACGACGTCGTGCGGCCGAAGAATTGCAGCGCGGGTGCGTCGGGATAGTCGCGCGCGGATGCCTCGACGATGTCGAGCAGGTCGCCGCTGACGGGCGCCAGATCCTCGGGGACCCCTTCGGCGTAGCTGGCGGTCCAGGGGCGCGGCGGGTCGTACGTCGTCATCGCGCCAGCCTAGCGACCGAGCCGGAGCGGTCGGAGGGGGCCGACTAGAATCGTGGAGTGTCTGAAATCACCCCTGAACTCGTGCGCCATCTCGGCGTGCTGGCCCGGATCGAGCTCGACGACGAGGAAGTGCAGCGCCTGACCGGCCAGCTTTCCGCCATCGTCGACAACATCGCGAAGGTGTCGCAGGTCGCCACCCCCGACGTGCCGGCGACCAGCCACCCGATCCCGCTCGAGAACGTCTTCCGTGAAGATGTCGTCGGCGACATGCTGACGGTCGAGCAGGTGCTGCAGAACGCGCCGGATGCCACGGAGGACCGCTTCAAGGTCACCGCGATCCTCGGAGAAGAGCAGTGAGCGACGTCATCCGCCTCAGCGCCGCCGATCTGGCTGCGGAGCTCGCAGCCGGTCAGATCTCCAGTGTCGAAGCCACGCGGGCGCACCTCGACCGCATCGCCGCGGTCGACGGCGACGTGCACGCGTTCCTGCATGTGAGCGACCACGCGCTCGAGGTCGCCGCCGACATCGATCGCCGCCGCGCGGCAGGCGAGCAGCTGGGCGAACTCGCCGGCGTGCCGCTCGCGATCAAGGACGTGCTCGTCACGACGGACATGCCCTCGACGAGTGGGTCGAAGATCCTCGAAGGTTTCCGCTCGCCCTACGACGCGACGCCGGTCGCGCGTTCGCGTGGCGCCGGACTCGTCCCGCTCGGCAAGACCAACATGGACGAGTTCGCGATGGGCTCGTCGACCGAGCACTCGGCGTACGGGCCGACCCACAACCCGTGGGACCTCGACCGCATCCCCGGTGGCTCGGGCGGTGGCTCGGCTGCGGCGGTCGCTGCCTTCGAGGCGCCGCTCGCGCTGGGTTCCGACACCGGCGGATCGATCCGTCAGCCGGCGCACGTGACCGGCACGGTCGGCGTGAAGCCGACCTACGGCGGCGTGAGCCGGTATGGGTCGATCGCCCTGGCATCCTCGCTCGACCAGGTCGGCCCGGTCGCCCGCACGGTGCTCGATGCGGCTCTCCTGCACGACGTGATCGGCGGCCATGACCCGCACGACGCGACGTCGCTGACGGATGCCTGGCCCTCGTTCGCCGCCGCGGCGCGCGAAGGCGCCTCGGGCGAGGTCCTCAAGGGACTCCGCGTCGGGGTCATCCGCGAGTTGCCCGACTCGGGATTCCAGGCCGGCGTCTCCGCGTCGTTCCGGGCCTCGCTCGCCCTGCTCGAGGCACACGGCGCCGAGATCGTCGAGATCAGCGCGCCGCACTTCGAATACGGCGTGGCCGCGTACTACCTGATCCTGCCCGCCGAGGCATCCAGCAACCTCGCCAAGTTCGACTCGGTGCGCTTCGGCCTGCGCGTCGACGTGCCCGGCGGAACGGTCGAAGACGTCATGGCGCGCTCGCGCGACATCGGCTTCGGCGACGAGGTGAAGCGCCGCATCATCCTCGGCACCTACGCCCTGTCGGCCGGATACTACGACGCGTACTACGGCAGTGCGCAGAAAGTACGGACGCTCATCCAGCGCGACTTCGATGCGGCGTTCGCCGGCGTCGACGTCATCGCGACCCCGACAGCGCCGACGACCGCGTTCCGGCTCGGCGAGCAGCTCGACGATCCGTTGCAGATGTACCTCAACGACGTGACGACGATCCCGGTGAACCTCGCCGGAGTGCCGGGGATCTCGATCCCGTCGGGGCTTGCCGAGGAAGACGGCCTGCCCGTCGGCATCCAGTTCATCGCGCCCGCGCGCGAAGATGCCCGGCTGTACCGCGTCGGCGCGGCGCTCGAAGCGCTGCTCGTGGATTCGTGGGGTGGCCCGCTGCTGGATCGCGCACCCACCCTTCGACAAGCTCAGGGACCGGAAGAAGGGAACCTCTGATGGCGAAGGCCGCACTGATGGACTTCGATGAAGCCCTCGAACGCTTCGAGCCCGTGCTCGGCTTCGAGGTGCACGTCGAGCTGAACACCGAGACCAAGATGTTCTCGGGCGCCGCCAACCCGGCCCACGAGCGGAACCACGGTGCGGCGCCGAACACTCTCGTCGCCCCCGTCGACATGGGGCTTCCCGGGTCGCTGCCCGTCGTCAACGAGACCGCCGTGCGGTACTCGATCAGCCTGGGACTCGCGCTGGGCTGCTCGATCGCGCCGTCGAGCCGCTTCGCGCGCAAGAACTACTTCTACCCCGACCTCGGCAAGAACTACCAGATCAGCCAGTACGACGAGCCGATCGCCTTCGGGGGGCAGATCGAGGTCGAGCTGGCCGACGGCACGACGTTCGACATCCCGATCGAGCGCGCGCACATGGAAGAGGATGCCGGCAAGCTCACCCACATGGGCGGCGCCACCGGGCGCATCCAGGGCGCCGAGTACTCGCTCGTCGACTACAACCGCGCGGGCGTTCCGCTCGTCGAGATCGTCACGAAGCCGATCTTCGGGGCCGAGCACCGCGCCCCCGAGCTCGCGGCTGCGTACGTCCGCACGATCCGCGACATCGTGATCGGCCTGGGCATCTCCGAGGCGCGGATGGAGCGCGGCAACCTGCGGTGCGACGCCAATGTGTCGTTGCGCCCGCGCGCCGCCGCAGGCGAGCCTGCCGCGCCGCTCGGCACACGCACCGAGACGAAGAACGTGAACTCGATGCGCTCGGTCGAGCGCGCGGTGCGGTACGAGATCCAGCGTCAGGCCGCGATTCTCGCCGCCGGTGGGTCGATCACGCAGGAGACGCGGCACTGGCACGAAGACACCGGCACGACCTCGCCAGGTCGCCCCAAGTCGGATGCCGATGACTACCGCTACTTCCCCGAACCCGACCTGCTGCCGGTCGCGCCGTCGACGGAGCTCATCGAGAGCCTCCGCGCCGCGCTACCCGAGCCGCCCGCCGTGCGCCGCCGTCGCCTGAAGGGTGACTGGGGCTTCACCGACATCGACTTCCAGGGCGTCGTGAACGCCGGCCTGCTGAACGAGGTCGAGGCGACGGTCGCCGCGGGCGCCGCCCCGGCGGCTGCACGGAAGTGGTGGATGTCGGAGATCTCCCGCATCGCCAACTCCGACGGCGTTGAGGCATCCTCGCTCGTCTCTCCTCACTCGGTGGCCGAGCTCCAGAAGCTCGTCGACGCGGGCACGCTCACCGACAAGCTCGCTCGCCAGGTGCTCGAGGGCGTCATCGCCGGCGAGGGCACACCGCAAGAGGTCGTCGATGCCCGCGGGCTCGCTGTCGTCTCGGACGACGGGGCGCTCATCGCGGCGATCGACGAGGCCCTGGCGGCGCAACCCGACGTGCTCGCGAAGATCCGCGACGGCAAGGTGCAGGCCGCCGGCGCCGTGATCGGCGCCGTCATGAAGGCGATGCGCGGCCAGGCCGACGCCGCTCGCGTGCGTGAACTCGTGCTGGAGCGCGCTGCCGGCTGACCCCGCCAGTCCGGGCATCCGTCGATGTCGGTGGGGTGGGGGAGGATGGGTTCGTGGGGCGAGGTGACGGGAGCGGGCGGCGTGTGTCGGCGCCCGATGCGGACGACACGGGCACGCGCATCCTGCACGTCGACATGGATGCCTTCTACGCGTCCGTCGAGGTGCTCGATGACCCGTCGCTCGCCGGCAAGCCCGTCATCGTCGGCGGGATGGAGGGGCGCGGCGTCGTGTGCAGCGCGACCTACGAGGCGCGGCGCTACGGGGTGCGCTCGGCGATGAACGTCGCGCAGGCGCTGCGCCTGTGCCCGACCGGGATCGTCGTGCCGCCGCACTTCCCGCGCTACGCCGAGCTGTCGCGCCAAGTGATGGCGATCTTCCACGAGATCACCCCGCTGGTCGAGCCCCTGTCGATCGACGAGGCCTTCCTCGACGTGTCGGGTGCGCGGCGGCTGTGGGGATCACCGGGTGAGATCGCCCGAGGGCTGCGCACGCGCGTGAAGGCCGAGACCGGTCTCGTCTGCAGCGTCGGCGTGGCCGCGACCAAACACGTCGCGAAGATCGCCTCGACACTGTCGAAGCCCGATGGGCTGCTGATCGTGAGCGAGCCCGACACGGCGGCGTTCCTCGCCGCGCTGCCCGTGCGTGCGCTCTGGGGCGTGGGGCCGAAGGCCGCCGAGACGCTCGAGAACCGCGGCATCCACCTCGTCGGCGACATCCTGGCGTCGCCGCAGCGCGTGATCGAGCGCGCGCTGGGTGCGGCGGGCGGCGCACGCATCTGGCAGCTCGCGCACGGTCTCGACCCGCGAGAGGTTGAGACGGAGCACATCGAGAAGAGCATCAGCCACGAAGAGACTTTCCTGCACGACACGGCCGACCGCGGCATGCTGCGCAGCGAGCTCCGGCGCCTGTCGGATCGGGTCGCGACCCGTCTGCGCGGCGGCGGCTGGGAGGCCGCCGGCATCGCGCTCAAGCTGCGGTACGCCGACTTCACGACGATCTCGCGCTCGAGCACTCTGCCCGAGCCCACCGACGTCGGTCAGCGCATCGGCGATGTGGCGATCGGGTTGTTCGACGCCGTGGACCTCTCTCAGCCCGTGCGGCTCATCGGGGTGCGCGCCGAGAAGCTGCGCCCGGGCGGTGCCGGCGGCCTTGCCCTGTGGGACGACGACGAAGACTGGCGCCGCGTCGACGCCGCCCTCGACGATGCGCGCGACCGGTTCGGCGGGGGAGCGGTCACCCGGGCCAGTGTGCTCGGACCGCGCCGCGACGTGAACGCTCTGCCGACCAACCCGCGGCTCCCTCGCGAGGGCTGAGCTCAGCGCCTACAGTGGACGCATGCCCAATCTCGCACTCGAACTCGGCAAGCAGACCGCATCGCTCGGCGTCACCAGCGTCTACGGCGAACAGCAGGACGTCGATGGGGTGCGACTCATCCCGGTGGCGGTGTCGTGGCACGGGTTCGGCGCCGGCGAAGACGGAGCCAACGGCAGCGGCGGGGGTGGCGGCGGTGCCGCGATTCCGGTCGGGGCGTACATCCGCAAGGGCGACGACCTGCGCTTCGAGCCGAACCTGATCTCGCTGGTCGCGGTCGGCATCCCGTTCGTCTGGGTCGCCGGTCGTGCGCTCAGTCGCATCATCCGTGCCCTCAAGCGCTGACGCGTTCGACGCCGCGATCGACCGCGCCGCGAACGCGGTGCAGGATGCCATCGCCGGACTCCCGGCCGGCGGTGCCGCGCCGATCGTCCTGATCGACGGGCAGTCGGGGTCGGGCAAGACGACTCTCGCCGGCCGCCTGCGCGAACGCTGGCCGGGGACCGTCCAGGTGGTGGCGCTCGACGACATCTATCCCGGGTGGGATGGCCTGTCTGCCGGAGCTGAGCAGGCGCGCGCCCTGATCCTCGAGCCGATCTCCCGCGGTCAGATTGCACGATGGCACCGGTGGGATTGGACGCGCTCGGCACCAGGCGATGCGGCGACCACGGCGCCGGACGCCGCGGTGATCATCGAGGGGTCCGGCGTGCTCACCGCGGCATCCGCAGCGCTCGCTCCGGTGCGCGTGTGGCTCGAGTCTCCCGCAGACACGCGGCGTGAGCGCGCGCTGGCTCGCGACGGCGACACCTACCGGCCGCACTGGGAACGGTGGGCGATCCAGGAGGAACACCACCTCGACGTCGACCACCCGCGGGACCTCGCGACGATCATCGCGAACGTGCCCTAGCGACGACGCCCGGGGCGCTCATCGTCCATGGCCTGCAGCAGCCCCTCGAGCCGGTAGCCGAGCCAGTGATAGACCCCGAAGCGGGGGCCGTCCAGATCGTCTTCTTCGTCGTGGATGCCGAGGCGCACCGCCAACACCAGTCGAAGCGCGGCGAGGGTGCGCAGCCACGCGGTGGCCGCGCCGTCGTCGAGTGTGATGTCGATCTCTTCTCGTGCGTCATCGTCGGAGAGCCCGTCGACGCGCAGCAACACGCCCTCACGCTGCAGTGTGACCAACATGAGCGCCGCGTCGTCTTGACGACGATCGAGCAGGTCGCTCTGGGTGAGCCGGCGGAACTCCGCTGCCGCTTCGGCGTCGCCGCGGTAGGCGTCGGGGACGAGCCGCGCGATCGCCGGGTCGCCGAGCGCGTCGTCGTCGAGCGAGTCGGCGAGCAGGTCGGCGAACTGCTCGACGAGGTCGGTCAGATGCGCGGCCTCGATGACCGACAGCGTGAGCCGCACGGTTCGGCTCATCCCGCGCCCTCGCGCACCGTCGCCCACAGGCCGTAGTCGTGCATGGCCTGCACGTGCAGCTCCATCTGCTCGCGAGCGCCTTCGGCGACGACGGCGTGCCCGACGTGGTGCACCGCGAGCATGAGCCTCTCGGCGTGTTCGCGTGAGTACCCGAAGTAGGTGCGGAAGACATGCGTGACGTAGCTCATGAGGTTCACCGGGTCATTCCACACGACGGCCTGCCACGGCCCCGCGTACTCATGAGCGCTGGAGAGGTCGACGTCTTCGAGCGGAAGGACGGATGCCATCGTGACAGTCGCCACGGCGTTCAGGCCCATCCCAGTTCGTGCAGGCGTGCGTCGTCGATGCCGTAGAAGTGCGCGATCTCGTGCACGAGCGTGGTGTGGACCTCGTCGCGGAGGTCTTCTATGTCGTCGCACGTGTGCAGGTGGGGCTCGCGGTACACGATGATCCGGTCGGGCAGCTCGCCGACGCCGTAGCGATCGCGCTCGGTCAGGGCGAGGCCGTCGTAGAGGCCGAGCAGGTCGAGTGAACCGTCTTCCGGACGGTCCTCGACCACGAACACCACGTTGTCGAGACCGTCGATCATGGCATCCGGCAACAGATCGAGCTCAGCGGTGACGAGCGCGTCGAACGTCTCGGCATCCATCTCGATCATGCGAACCTCCCGACGGGGGAGCGATTGGGGTGAGTAACGGGGCTCGAACCCGCGACATCGGCCACCACAAGGCCGCGCTCTACCAACTGAGCTATACCCACCATGTGCCCGTCTCCGGGCAACCCCTCGATTGTATTACAGTCCGGGCGCGTACGACGACACGATGGAGGCGGAGACGGTGCGCACCTCGTCGGTCGACGGCCCGGGCTCGGGGACGAACACGGCCGCACGGTAGTAGGCCAGCTCGCGGATCGACTCGCGGATGTCTGCGAGGGCGCGGTGACCGCCGTCTTTGGTGGGCGCGTTGAAGTAGGCGCGCGGATACCAGCGTCGCGACAGCTCTTTGACGCTCGAGACGTCGACGTTCCGGTAGTGCAGCCAACGGTCGATGCGGGGCATGTACTTCGCGAGGAACATCCGGTCGGTACCGATGGTGTTTCCCGCGAGCGGGGCCTTTCCCTCGGGAACGAACCGTTGGATGTATTCGAGCGCCTCGAATTCAGCCTCGGCCAGGCTGACGCCGTTCGGGATCTGTTCGAGCAGCCCCGAGGACTGGTGCATCTTCGTGACGAAGTCGCCCATGTTCGCCAGCGCGGAATCGTCGGGCTTGATCACGATCTGGAACCCGGGGTCGAGCACGTTCAGCTCGAAGTCGGTGATGACCACGGCGATCTCGACGAGCTCGTCGACCTCGAGATCGAGGCCCGTCATCTCGCAGTCGATCCAGACGAGTCGGTCGTTCTCCGCGGCATTCACCATGTCCCTCATCCTAACGACGGGCTCCGACGCGCGGCCCGCCGCACAGTACGCTGGATGCGCGCCTCCGTAGCTCAGCGGAAGAGCAACGGCCTTCTAATCCGTTGGTCGCAGGTTCGAATCCTGCCGGGGGCACATCGCGGTCGGGTCGCACGACCCCGCCGACGCGAGGAGGCGCACGTGAAGGACTTCGCCGTCTTCCTGTTCGGGCTCGCCGCCAGCAATCCCCGCGAGTACCGGCGACTGCTCGGCATCCGGGCGTCGATCTACCGACGCCTCGCGACGCTCGAGGCGCGTATCCACCGGTCCGCCGAGCCGCTGCGCTTCGCAGATCTCGACCGATCGGAGTTCGTCCCGCTGCAGCCCGGCACGGCGTGGGGCGGAGTGTTCGAGTGTGCCTGGGTCGAGCTGACCGGCACGATCCCGGCTGATGCGGTCGATCCGGTCGTTCTGCTCGGCATCCGTGGTGAGGGCCTCGTGTATGACGCGGATGGCGTGCCGCTGGATGCCGTGACGACCGTATTCCAGCAGGCCGACCTGCCGCACTCGGGCGGCAGATATCGCCCCGTGCGCGGCGTCGATCTCTCGAACGGGCGCGTGCACCTCTATGCAGACGTGGCGCACAACGGGTTCATCCTGTATGAGGTCGGCAAGGCCCGCTATCACGGCGCGTGGCTCGCGGAGCGAGATGAGACGGCGTTCGCGCTCTACTACGACTACATGGCGCTGCTCGTCCTCGCCGATGCCACGGACGACCCCGCCCTCGCGGCAGCCCTGCGCGACGCGCTGGCCGACGCCTACGCGCGCTTCACGGCGGGTGACCTCGTCGGCGCGCGAACCGCGCTCGCGCCGCACCTGGCTGCCCGGTCGGAGAGCGACTTCACGTACACCGCCATCGGCCACGGCCACCTCGACATGGCGTGGCTCTGGCCGCTGCGCGAGACACATCGCAAGGCGGCGCGTACCTACGTGCGGCAGCTGAACAACATCGAGGCTGAGCCCGACTTCGTGTACGGCACGAGCCAGCCGCAACAGCTGCTCTGGATGAAGCAGGAGCAGCCCGCGCTCTTCGCGCGTCTGAAGGATGCCGCGGCGGCCGGTCGCCTCGAGTTGCAGGGCGCCTTCTGGGTCGAGCCCGACACCAACCTGCCGAGCGGCGAGTCGCTGATCCGCCAGGCGCTGTTCGGGAGGCGCTTCTGGGAGGAGGAGTTCGGCATCACTCGCGAACAGCTGCGCGTGTGCTGGCTGCCCGACACGTTCGGCTACAGCGGGAACCTGCCGCAGATCCTGCGCGGCACGGGCATGGACTACTTCCAGACCATCAAGCTCGCCTGGAACAAGGTCACGACGTTCCCGCACCGCACGTTCCGCTGGGAGGGGATCGACGGTACCGACGTGCTCGTGCACATGCCTCCCGAGGGCGACTACAACAGCCGCGGCGCCGCCGATGGTCTGCTGCGGGGGATCGCGCAGTACCCCGAGCGCGATCTCGGCACCGCGCTGCTCGTCTTCGGGTCGGGCGACGGCGGGGGAGGACCGGGCGAGATCCACCTCGAGCTGCAGCGTCGAGAGCGTTCGCTGCGTGGCTTGCCTCATGTGATGCCGGGAACGTCGGACGCCTTCTTCCGTACACTCGAAGAACGCGAATCTGCGGAAGCGCTCACCCTGCCGCATCACCGTGGGGAGCTCTACCTCGAGGCGCATCAGGGCACGTACACGACGGCGGCCGCCACCAAGCGCAGCAACCGGCGCAGCGAGCGACTGCTGCACGAGGCCGAGGCTCTCGCTGCCATGACGGGGGCGTCTTCGCGCGAAGCCCTCGATCCGCTGTGGCGGGACGTGCTCCTGAACCAGTTCCACGACATCATCCCCGGCTCATCGATCGAGCGGGTCAATCGCGAAGCCGCGGTCGTCTACGCGCGCGTGGAGGAGGCGCTCGAGGCCGACATCGCGGAGCGGATCGACCTGCTCACCCGGCACGACACGCACATCGGGGATGCCACGACAGCCGCCGATCAGCCAGCATCGTCATCCGCGGCACTCAACCTGACCTCCTTCGCCCGGCGCGAGCACGTTCGGGTCGAGGGCGTCTGGCATGTCGCGGAGGTTGGGCCGTACGCGGCGGCGCACCTGTCGCCCAGCCCATCGCCGAGCGGCCTGTTCACCTCTGCCGGGTCGATCGGCAATGGCATCCTCACCCTCCACTTCGCGGCGGACGGCTCGATCTCGTCCTGCATCGACGCGGAGGGCGTCGATCATGCCGGCGCCGGGCTGAACCGGCTCGTACTGCACAAGGATCCGTACGTCTTCCCCTTCAACGCCTGGGATATCGACCCGGGCTACGTCGACACGCGGCCCATTGTGCTGAAGCCGGTACGCGTCGAGCACGCGGTCGATGGACCGACCGCGGTGCGCCGCACGCGCTATCGCGGCCCGGCAGTCGAGGTGGTGCAGACGCTCGTGCTCGAGTCGGAGTCATCTGTCGTGCGCTGTCACACGAAGGTCGAATGGCGCCAGAAGCACCACATGCTGCGCGCCGAATTCCGCCCGGCGCACTTCGGTGACACCGTGCGGTGCGAGATCCAGTTCGGTCACATCGAACGCCGCACGACCGAGCTGACCGATGCCGAGCGTGCGCAGTTCGAGATCTGCGCACACAAGTGGATCGCCGTCGGCGATGAGCGCGCCGGATTCGCGCTGCTGAACGACGCGAAGTACGGGCACCGGGCCAAGGGCGGGCTGCTGAGCCTCAACCTGCTGCGCGCCCCCACGTTCCCTGATCCCACGGTGGATCGCGGGGCGCACGAGTTCACCTATGCGTTCCTGCCGCTCGTGGGCGACGACGTGTCGGCCGCCATCCGCGAAGGGTACCGACTGAACAACCCGCTGAGAGTCGTGGGCGGCGCCGATCGACCGAGTGCCGCGACGTCCAGCGAGCCGGGCGTCGTCATCGAGACGATCAAACCGGCGGAAGACGGCGACGGCGTCGTGTTGCGCCTCTACGAGAGCCTCGGGAAGACGCTCACGACGCGCGTCGATACGACCTTCACACACTCTCGTGTCGTCGAGACGGACATGCTCGAGACCGGGGATGCCGTGGTCGACCTCGCGTCGCTGACCTTCCGTCCGTTTCAGGTGCGCACCTTCCGTCTGCACGCGTGACGGCGTAGCGTCAACGATGACGGAAGGGAGCCATTGTGGACACGACATCCCCGGCTCTATGGGTCGCCTATGGATCGGACGGCGAAGTCGTCGGCATGATCCGGCACGACGGTGAGGGCTACACCACCACGATCGCCGACGCCGACAGCAGCCTCGGCACGTACCCGACGATGGAGATCGCGAAGAGCGCGCTGCACGGCCACTTGCCGCCCGGGTCCGAGTGGCCCCGCTTCCAGGAGCACTGACGCAGCGGACGACCTGCCACGCCCTCAGACGGGATGAGCGGCGGTCTCGCTGGAGCTCGTGTTGGTGCGAGCAGTGGCAGGCGTTCCGGTCGCGCGGAGGCGCCGATCGAAGAGCGGCAGCGTGCGGTGCACCAGCGGTCCGATCCCGGCCGCGAAGATGACCGTCCCGAGTCCGATCGTGCCGCCGAGGAGCCACCCGGCAAGAAGGACGGATGCCTCGACGCCGAGCCGTGCCGCCCAGATCGGCCAGCCGAGGCGCGCGTTCAGACCCGTCATGAGACCGTCGCGCGGCCCCGGTCCGAAGTCGGCGCCGATGTAGAGACCCGACGCGATCGCCAGCAGCAGCATTCCTCCGACGAACACAGCCAGCTGCAGCGCGAACCCCGGGACGCCGACGCCGTGCACCGGCGGAACGACCGCGAGAGTCGCTTGCATGCTCGTGCCGACGAGGAGGATGTTGGCGAGCGTTCCGACGCCCGGACGTTGCCGCAGCGGAATCCACAACAGCAGGACGAGGAAGCCGACGATGTTCGTGATCCAGCCGATGCCGATGCCGGTCTGCTGCGAGAGGCCCTGCGCGAAGACGGTCCAGGGGTCGAGGCCGATCTCGGCGCGCACCATGATCGCGCAGCCTGCGCCATAGAGCACCAGCCCGACCAACAACTGAGCGATCCGCTTCGTCATGCCCACACGGTAGCGCGAGATTGGACCTTTCGAACCAGGCCAATTGCGTTATGGTGGCCGCATGGACTCTCGGATCACGGCTCGCGCGTTGTCAGCCTCGCTTGGCGGGTGGCGCACGCGTGAACCCGCGTACGAGGCGCTGGCCGACGGCATCCGACTGCTCTGCCTCGACAACCGTCTGGCTGCGCGCACCGCTCTGCCGGCCGAACGCGAGCTGGCGGCCGCCCTGCGCATCAGTCGCACGACCGTCGCCACCGCCTATCGCAGCCTCCGCGACAGCGGGCATATCGAGAGCGTGCGCGGGTCGGGCAGCGTCACTCTTCCACGACGTGGCCGCGAGCCTGGCCGCGTCGCCGTCGAAGACGACGCGATCGACCTGCAGCAGGCGAGTCCGGCGGCGTGGCCGGGGCTTGCCGGGGTGATGAGCGAGGTCGCGGCGGATGCCGCGTCGCTCGTCGCGCGAGCCGGATACGACGTTCGCGGATCGGCCGCGCTGCGGCGCGCAATCGCCGACCGGTACGACGCGGCCGGCATCCCGACATCGCCCGACGAGGTCATGGTGACCACCGGCGCACAAGCCGCGATCCACCTGCTCGCGCAGACGCTCACGCGCAGAGGTGATCGCGCCCTCATCGAAACCCCCACGTATCCGCACGCGGCCGAGGCGCTTCGCGGCGCCGGCATGCGGCTCGTGGGCGTGCCCGTGACCACGGAGGACGGGTGGGATCTCGATCGTGCGACGCAGGCCTTCGCGCGCACCACGCCGCGCCTGGCCTATCTCATGCCTCGCTTCCAGAATCCGACGGGCAGATCGACCAGCGGAGCGGACGAAGCGCAGATCGCCGACGCCGCCTCGCGCGCGGGTACCCTGCTGATCGTCGACGAGACGACGGCGGATCTCGCGATCGACGATGGCGTCGCCGCCGGGCCGGCCTTCGCCGCTGAGCCCGTGGTCCGCGTGGGTTCGCTCGGCAAGACGGTCTGGGGCGGACTGCGCATCGGGTGGATCCGCGCCGACGCCGACGTGATCGGGCGGTTGATCTCTGCGCGCCCGCCGCGCGACCTCGGCCCCCCCGAGTTCGAGCAGGCGGTCGCTGTGCGGCTGCTCCACCGCATGCCCGAGATCCTCGCGCAACGCGCGCAGGTCCTGCGCGAGGGGCGCGACACCCTGGCATCCGCGCTCGCGTTTGACCTCCCCGAATGGCACGTCCCGCGTGTCGAGGGCGGTGTCGCGATGTGGGTGGGGCTGGACGCGCCGCTGAGTTCTGGGCTCGTGTTGGCGGCACGCGCGGAAGGCGTGTACCTGTCGGCGGGGGCGCGTTTCTCGGTCGACGGCGCGCATGACAGCCACCTTCGCATCCCCTTCACGGCTCCGACCGCCGAACTGCGTCGCGCGGTTGCGGTGCTCGCGGCGGCATGGCCTGCCGTGCGGGCAGCAGCGCCGGTACACGCGGCAGACCTCGCCGAGGCGATCGTGTGATCGCCCCGGATCACGCGGGGCGCCCTCAGCGGAGGTAGCGGAGACACTCGACCGCCTCGCGTGCGCTCCAGAAGGCGCCGGGGTCGCGCAGCCGTGCCGCAGCCATGTCGAAGCGCTCGGCGTGGAAGCGCACGCCGTCGCGTTCCTGATCGGCGCGCAGATGCCCGATGACGCGACCCGCGCGGTCGAGCACGCGCCACCGCTTCTTGGACACCGGTCGCAGCGTCACACCCCGCACGAGGGGCGCTTCGATCTCGTGGATGATTGCCATAGTCCACCTCCTGAATTGAACATATCTACGGGCTCGGACATTGCGCGGGGAGGGCCGCGTCAGTTCCTCCACAATCGACAATCTCGTCGATCCATCCACAGATCGGCCTGCGACGGCCTGTTCACAGGCGGCGATCGGCGATTCTGATCGTGCTCCGACGCCCGACTGGGCACGCGGGCGTCGGAGCGGCCCGCAGAGAGTCTGTGCGCCGAGTATCGAAAGGATGACAGCAATGACCGATCAGATCGCCGTCACCGGCAATCTCACCTCTGCACCCGAACGGCGAGCGGTTTCCGGAGGCGTCACCATGGTGACCTTCGGCCTCGCCAGCACCGAGCGTCGCTTCGTCGACGGCAACTGGGTGGATGCGCACACGAACTACTACAACGTGTCGGTGTTCCGCCGGCTGGCCGATCACGCACTGCAATCGCTCGAGAGGGGCCAGCGCGTGATCATCCAGGGCAAGCTCAAACTGCGCCAGTGGGAGGCGAACGGCCGCAGCGGCACGAGTGCAGACCTCGAGGCCACCAGTCTCGGCCCCGACCTGATGTTCGGTGTGGCCACCTTCGTCAAGGACGGGCGCGCGACCCCGTCAGCCGAGGTGCCGCCGGCTCCTGGGGAGGAGTGGGCCGCGAGCGGTTCAGTGGATGCCTCGACGGGAGAGATCCACGGCGCAGGCATCGAGCACTCGGCCGAGGGCGACGAGCAGGACGGCGCGCGGCAGCTCGTCGGCGCGGGCGGGTGGAGCGCCCCGATGGAGGAAGACGTCACGCCGTTCTGAATCGACTCGCGCGGGCCGCTCGGCTCCTCAACCTAGAATCAACGAGTGCGTCGATTTCCTTCCGGCTCGCTGCGACGACCGGCCGCAGCAGTGATCGCGATCGGCGCACTCGTCATGGTCGGCTGCACGGCATCTCCCGAGCCAGCTCCGTCGCCGACGCGCTCCGAGACGGCCAGCGCCTCGCCGACACCTACCGGTCCTGTCCTCATGCCCGAAGGAACGGCTACCGACAATCTGCCTCTGTTCGCGGCCGTGATGAATCAGGTCGCCGCAACGGATGCCCGCGTGCAGGGCCGCGCATACATCGACGCCCTCGTCGCAGCGGGCTTCCCCAAGGCAGCCATGGAAGTCACCAACGACCTGACCACGGTCGGAAACCCCGCCGACTCGATTCAGTTCTCGGTGCGGTGGGACGACGAATGCCTCGTCGGGCAGGTCGGGCCATCGACGCCGGCGCCGACCGCGCTGGTGCTGCCGCTGGTACCGGGGGACACCTGCTTGATCGGACAGACCCGCCCGATCGACTGGTGAGCGCCGGGCACGAGCCGCGCTCCGCGTAGACTTGGCCCGTTATGGCCGAATACATCTATTCCATGGTCCGTGCCCGCAAGGCAGTGGGCGAGAAGCTCATCCTCGACGACGTCACGATGTCGTTCCTGCCGGGAGCGAAGATCGGCATGGTCGGCCCGAACGGCGCCGGCAAGTCGACGATCCTCAAGATCATGGCGGGGCTCGACGTCGCGTCCAACGGCGAGGCCAAGCTCAGCCCCGGGTTCACCGTGGGCATCCTGATGCAGGAACCCGAGCTCGACGAGACCAAGACGGTGCTCGAGAACGTCCAGGAGGGCGTGGCGATCAAGGCCAAGCTCGACCGCTTCAACGAGATCTCGGCCCTCATGGCCGATCCTGACGCCGACTTCGACACCCTGCTGGCCGAGATGGGCGTTTTGCAGGAAGAGATCGACGCCGCCGACGGGTGGGACCTCGACTCGCAGCTCGAGCAGGCGATGGATGCCCTGCGCACGCCCCCGGGCGACGAGCCGGTCACCAAGCTCTCGGGTGGTGAGCGCCGCCGCGTCGCACTCGCCAAGCTCCTGTTGCAGAAGCCCGACCTGCTGCTGCTCGACGAGCCCACCAACCACCTCGACGCCGAGAGCGTGCTCTGGCTCGAGCAGCACCTGCAGGCATACAAGGGTGCCGTCATCGCGATCACCCACGACCGATACTTCCTCGACAACGTCGCCGAGTGGATCGCCGAGGTCGACCGCGGCCGCCTCATCGGCTACGAGGGCAACTACTCGACCTACCTCGAGAAGAAGGCCGAGCGTCTCGACGTGCAGGGCAAGAAGGATGCCAAGCTCGCCAAGCGACTCAAGGACGAGCTCGAGTGGGTGCGCTCCTCTGCCAAGGGTCGCCAGACGAAGTCGAAGGCACGCCTCGCGCGCTACGAAGAGATGGCGGCCGAAGCAGAGCGCACGCGCAAGCTCGACTTCGAAGAGATCCAGATCCCGGCCGGACCGCGCCTGGGCAGTGTCGTCATCGAGGCGAAGAAGCTCAAGAAGGGCTTCGGCGATCGCACCCTCATCGACGGGCTGAGCTTCAGCCTGCCGCCGAACGGCATCGTCGGCGTCATCGGTCCGAACGGCGTCGGAAAGACGACGCTATTCAAGACGATCGTGGGGCTCGAGCCGCTCGACGGCGGTGACCTCAAGGTCGGCGAGACGGTCAAGATCAGCTACGTCGACCAGAGCCGCGCCAACATCGACCCCAACAAGACCCTGTGGGAAGTCGTATCTGACGGCCTCGACATCATCACGGTCGGCAAGATCGAGATCCCCTCGCGCGCCTACGTCTCGAAGTTCGGCTTCAAGGGGCCCGACCAGCAGAAGAAGGCCGGCGTGCTCTCCGGCGGTGAGCGCAACCGCCTGAACCTCGCGCTGACGCTGAAAGAGGGCGGCAACCTGCTGCTGCTCGACGAGCCGACGAACGACCTCGACGTCGAGACGCTCAGCTCGCTCGAGAACGCGCTGCTCGAGTTCCCCGGCTGCGCCGTGGTCATCACCCACGACCGATGGTTCCTCGACCGCATCGCCACGCACATCCTCGCCTACGAGGGCACCGACGAGCAGCCCGACCAGTGGTACTGGTTCGAGGGCAACTTCGAAGCGTACGAGGCGAACAAGATCGAGCGTCTCGGCGCCGACGCTGCGAACCCGCATCGGTCGACGCACCGCAAGCTCACCCGTGACTGAGCGCATCCACGTCCCCATCCACCTGAGATGGGGCGACCTCGACGCGTTCAACCATGTGAACAACGCGACGATGCTGAAACTCCTCGAAGAGGCGCGCGTGCGCGTCTTCTGGAGCCCCATCGTGGGCGAAGAGGCGCCGGACACCGCGGTGATCGAAGCGGGAGTGGATGCCGGCGAGCTGACCCTCATCGCGCGACAGGAGATCGAGTACCTCGCTCCGGTGCCGTATCGCCGTGATCCTCTCGATGTGCAGATGTGGTTCGGCAAGATCGGCGGCTCGAGCATCGAGGTCTGCTACGAGGTGTACAGCCCGCAGAGCGATGCCGACCAGACGCTGTACGCGCGGGCATCCTCGGCTGTCGTCCTGGTCGACGCGCAGACGTTCCGCCCCGTGCGGCTCAGTGCGCGCATGCGGGATGCCTGGGCGCCCTACCTGGGCGAGCCGGTCGCGTTCAGCCGCCGCTGAGCGATCGAGCCGCCGCCGAGCGATTGAGGCGCGCCGGTGAACGATCAGTCCGCGTCGGGGACGCGTTCGCCATCGCGCGTGAAGAGCCGCCCAGTGGCGAGGCCTCGTCCGCCGCGCGCGCTCGGCGATTCCTGCGCGTAGAGCAGCCATTCGTCGACGCGTGCCGGACGGTGCCACCACATCGCATGATCGAGGCTGGCGACCTTGAGGCCCGGGCTCGACCACGCCACCCCGTGCGCACGGAGCACCGTCTCCTGGATCGTCAGGTCGCTCATGTACGCGAGCACGGCGCGGTGCAGCGCGGGATCGTCGCCGATCGGGCGGCGGGTGCGCATCCAGACGTTCTGCTGTGCCGACGCATCGCCCTCGACGCGGTCGTAGATCGCGCCGTCGGCGTGCACGACCTCGATCGGGCTGTCGGTGAGGAGTCGGCGCGACAGCGGGTGCAGTGCCACTCCGGCGAATCTCTCCTGTGCGGCCTCGGGGGAGAGCACGTCACGTGGAGCGGATGCCTGGTGCTCGAGCCCCGGGTCCTCCCGTTCGAACGACGAGATCATCGAGAAGATCGGCACGCCCTGCTGAAAGGCCTGCGTGCGCCGCGTCGAGAACGAGCGGCCGTCGTGGATGCGGTCGACCGACAGCGTCAGGCCCTGGCTCGCGTCACCCGGACGCAGGAAGTAGCCGTGCATGGAGTGCGGAATGCGGTCGTCGCCCGTGGTGCGGTCGGCGGCGATGATCGCCTGCGCGAGCACCTGTCCGCCGAAGATGCGCCCCGTGGGCATCGGGTGCGAGGCGCCCGTGAAGATGTCCTCTGTCGTGCGCGCCGCGCCAGAGTCGAGGTCGAGGACGTCGAGCATCATCGCCACCGGATCATGGATCGCCGCATCCGGCATCGTTTCGCTCACGTCGCTCCCGTCATCCTGTCGCGCGCATCCCGTCACGCGTCGCAGGCAAGGCGCGGACGCTTGGTAGTTTAGGGCGGATGTCACAGCGCCTTCTCTTCCCCGACGCCCTCTCCGCCGCCGATGCGCTCGTGTTCGCCGAGCGGTCCACGAGGCTCGGCGACGGCACCGTGCGGCTGAAAGCCCAGGGCGGGGCGCTGCAGCTCACGACCGCGCCGCTCGCTCCCCGCACGCTGCTCGAAGCGACGCCGACGGTGCTCGGCATGCGGATCGTGCGCGTCGACCCCGAGCTCGTGTGCGACCTGGTGGTGCCCGGCGAGTCGGTGCAGGCATCCGACGATCCCCTCGCGCTCGCCCTGCCCGACACCGCCGTCACCGCCAGCTGGGCGGGCATCTCGCCGCCGCGCGCAGGTTGGGCGGCTGAGGGGGAGCTTGCGGCATCCACTCTCGCGGCGCGCGCGCAGTGGGGCATCGCGAGCGTGGCCGAGGCGGTGCCCGTGGATGCCGGGGATGACGCCGTGCACGCGGTGCGCTCGGCGATCTGGGGCGCCGCCGACGACGAACTCGCCGGGCTGCCGCTCGGCGTCGCGTTCGCCGCGTTCGCCCTCGGGTTCATCGCGGGGGAGGAGTCGGCGACGATCCGTCGCAGCGGCCCCTGGACGCGTGTCACGCTGACACGCGGGCACGTCTTGACCCGCGGCACCGTGCGGTCGGGGCTCACTGCGGTGCGGGCCACGGGCGCCAGCTGAGCCGCCTTGGGCTCACCCCGCGCGGCGTCGCCGTGAGGGCGAAGGCGGCGGCTCAGACCGCCGCAGCCGCCGCGCGACCCGCGGTGCGGCCCGAGAACAGGCATCCACCGACGAATGTTCCCTCGAGCGCGCGGTAGCCGTGCACGCCGCCGCCACCGAATCCCGAGGCCTCGCCGGCTGCGTACAGTCCCTGCACGGGTGCGCCGCCCGCGCCCAGCGCGCGGCCGGACAGATCGGTCTCGATGCCGCCGAGCGACTTACGGGTCAGCACGTGCAGCTTGACGGCGATCAGCGGACCGGCCGCCGGATCGAGGATCTTGTGCGGAGCCGCGGTGCGGATGAGCCGGTCGCCGCGATACGCGCGCGCCGAGCGGAGCATGGCGATCTGGGCATCCTTCGTGAAGTCGTTGTCCATCTCGCGATCACGCGCCTCGACCTCGCGCCGCACGAGAGCGGCGTCGAGCGCATCGCCGCCGGGCAGCTCCTGCATGCCCGCTATCAGCTCATCGAGCGTGCGGCGCACGACGAAGTCGGCGCCGTGGTCGAGGAACGCCTGCACCGGCCCCGCGGCACCCTTGCCGAGGCGTGAGCGCAGCAGCAGCGGAACATCCTTGCCCGTGAGATCGGGGTTCTGCTCACTGCCCGAGAGTGTGAACTCCTTCTCCACGATCTGCTGCGAGAGCACGAACCACGAGTGGTCGTGGCCGGTCTGGCGCAGGTGCGCCAGCGTCCCCAGGGTGTCGAACCCCGGGAACAGCGGCACGGGAAGGCGCGCGCCCGTGGCATCCAGCCAGATCGACGACGGGCCGGGCAGGATGCGGATGCCGTGCTGCGGCCAGATCGGATCCCAGTTCTGGATGCCTTCGACGTAGTGCCACATGCGGTCGCCGTTGATCAGATGTGCGCCCGCCGCCGCCGACACCGGCTGCATCGACCCGTCGACGAACGCGGGGACGCCCGTGATCATCGTCTCGGGCGCAGACCCCAGCCGCGCGGGCCACTGCGCGCGCACGAGGTCGTGGTTGCCGCCGATGCCGCCCGACGAGACGATCGTGGCGCCCGCGCTGATCTCGAAGGTGTCGACGACCTCGCGCGAGGTCGGCGCGCCCCGCACGGCGCCCGACGGGGCCAGAACGTCGCCCGACGCCCCGACGACCGTGCCGTCCTGCACAGTGAGCGCCGTCACCTTGTGCCGGGGGAGCACGGTGATGCGCCCCTCGGCCTCGCCGCGCTCGACCTCGGCCTGGAACGGGGCCACCAGCCCCGGCCCGGTGCCCCACGTGATGTGGAACCGGGGCACCGAGTTGCCCGGCCCGGTCGCGGTGTAGCCGCCGCGCTCGGCCCAGCCGACGACCGGGAAGAACCCGACGCCCTTCTCGCGCAGCCACGCGCGTTTCTCGCCGTGCGCGAACTGCAGATAGGCCTCTGCCCACCGGCGCGGCCAGTGGTCTTCGTCGCGATCGAAGCCGGCCGTGGCGAACCAGTCCTGGCGGGCGAGCTCGACGGAATCTTTGATGCCCATGCGGCGCTGCTCGGGCGAGTCGATGAAGAAGAGCCCGCCGAACGACCAGAACGCTTGGCCGCCGAGGTTCGGGCGCGGTTCTTGGTCGACGATCACGACGCGTTTGCCGGCGGCGGATGCCTCGGACGCCGCCACGAGCCCGGCGAGGCCCCAGCCGATCACGAGCACATCGGCCTGGTGGGTGAGGGCGGCCATGGGCGACTCCTTCGTCGTGTGGGGGAGTTCGGCGGCTACGCGGTGTCGGGATGCACCGGCAGCGCGGAGGATCCTGCGGGTCGTGACGGGCCGATGCCCGTCGGTTCGAAGGTGTTCACCATCGCATGCGCGGCTCGTTGCAGGTAGTCCCACAGGGTGGCTTCGTGCAGCGGCGACAAACCGAGTTCATCGACGGCCGCGTGCATGTGGGCCAGCCAGCGGTCACGCGCATCAGGGTTCACGTGGAACGGCATGTGGCGCATGCGCAGGCGCGGGTGACCGCGCTGCTCGCTGTAGGCGGATGGTCCGCCCCAGTACTGCTCGAGGAACATCGTGAGCCGCACGGCGGCGGGGCCGAGATCTTCTTCGGGGTACATCGGCTTCAGGACCTCGTCGGTGGCGACCCCGCGATAGAAGGCGTCGACCAGACGCACGAACGTGTCGTGCCCACCGACCTCGTCGTAGAAGCTCGACGGCCGAACCTCGGTCATGAGGGCGACTCCGTGTCAGGGTGGGGCGAGGCATCCTGCTTCGGCTTCCACACCGGGTCCGGGTCGACCTTGGCCGACCGGGGCGCCTTGGCCGGCTTCTTCGTCGTCGGCGGCGCGTCGGCGGTGGGCACCGGCTTGGTCTTCGGCGGGTTCGCGCCGCGGATGCGCTGCGCGCCCTCGAGGCCGGTGAGGGTGATCGAGTTCAGCTGCGGCAGGGCGATGCCGAGCGCGTCGATCGCGTGCTTGAGGCGCATGCGCAGCTCGCGGGCGACATCGTCCTTCGCGCCGACACGCGTCTTCATGACGAGCCGGATGACGAGGGCATCGCCCGAGATCGACTCGAGGCCCCAGATCTCGGGCTGCTCGAGCACACGGGAGCGCCACTTCGCGTCCTTCGCCAGGGTCTTCGCAGTGGCGAGCATCACCTTCTCGACCTCGTCGATGTCGGCGTCGGCGGGCACGGCGAGGTCGACGATCACACGCGACCAGCCCATCGACATGTTGCCGATGCGCAGCACCTCGCCGTTGCGCACGAACCACAGTGTGCCGTTGACATCCCGCACGGTCGTGATGCGCACCGACACCGACTCGACGATGCCGGTCGCGAGCCCCAGGTCGACGACGTCGCCGATGCCGATCTGGTCCTCGGCGACGATGAAGATGCCGTTGAGGACGTCCTTGACGATGTTCTGCGCGCCGAAACCGAGGCCCGCGCCGATCGCCGCCGTCAGCAGCGTGAGCGAGCCGAGCAGGTCCTTGTTGAGGATCTGGATGATGAGCAGCAGCGCGATGATCACGACCGTCACGTTGACGATGTTCTGCAGGATCGATCCCAGTGTGCGGGTGCGCTGGACGATGCGCACCTGCGCGAGGGGCGACACCTCGATCGCGCGCGTATCGTCGGCATGAGCCTTCGTCTTCGCACCCTCGACGATGCGGCGCACGACGCGCCTGATGACGAGCCTCAGCACCCACGAGAGCAGGGCCGCCCCGACGATGATGGCCGCCACCGTGGCCAGCTGGATGCCTGCCTCGGTCGCGGTTTTGCCAGCGATCGACCAGAAGTCAGTGGCGGGCGCCGGGTCGGGTGCGACCTCCGCGAAGACGGGGGTGAGAAGCGAAGAAGGCATCGATCGATTCTAACGAGCAGCGCCCCGGCGGCTCCTGAGAACCGCCGGGGCGCTGCGCGTGGTGCGCCGGGCCGGACTACTCCGCGTCGCGCTCCTGCACAGCGAGGGCGCGCTCGACCCCCGCGAGGTTCTCGTTCACGAGGCGACGCAGAGCGGCCGGGGCGTCGGCGTGCACGCTCAGCCATCCCCGGGTCGCGTCGCGCAGCTCGACGCTCGCGAGCGGCGCGGGGAAGAGGCCCGTGATGAGGTAGTTCGCGATCTGGTACGAGCGTCCGTTCCAGATCGGCAGCAGCATGTCGAAGTACGGCTCGACGAACGACGCGAGCACCTCGACGCCGGCGGGGTGCACGAACCCGAGCGCCGCGGAGCGGACGACCGTGTTCGGCAGGTCGGCGGTGTCGATGAGCGACGACCAGGCCGCGCGCTTGGCATCCACCGTCGGCAGCGCGGCCTTCGCCTGCGCCGCGAACTCGCCGCCCTTCGCGGTGTTGTCTGCCGCGAGCGCGGCGTCGATGTCGCGTGCCTCGACGAGGCCACCCGCCGCGAGCGAGACCAGCAGCGCCCACGAGAGGTCGGCGTCGATCTCGAGCTGCGGCAGCGAGACCGTGCCGTCGCGGAGCGCGCGCACCTGCTCCCACTGCGACGGTGTCGACGCCGCCGAGGCGAACGCCGTGACGAACTGCAGCTGGCTGTCACTGCCGGCCTCGGCCGCCTGCGCCAGGCTCCACAGTCCGTCGGCCACGCGCTCGCGCGAGGCGGCGCGCTTGTGGGGCGCGACGTAGGAGTTCGCCGCGAGCTGCAGCTGGGCGAGCGTCGTGCGGACGGTCGTCGACTCGGTTTCTGCGCCGATGTTGCGCAGCACGAGGTCGATGTAGTCCGACGCGGATGCCTCGGCATCCCGCGTCTGGTCCCAGGCCGCACCCCACACGAGCGAGCGCGCGAGCGGATCGCTGATGCCGCCCAGGTGCGCGATGGCGGTCTGCAGCGAGCGCTCGTCGAGGCGGATCTTGGCGTAGGCGAGGTCTTCGTCGTTGAGCAGCACGAGGTCGGGCTGCGCGAGACCGACCAGCTCGGGCACGTCGGTCAGGTCGCCGTCCACGTCGATCTCGACGTGGTGCGTGCGCACGAGCGCGTCACCCTCGAGGCTGTAGAACCCGACGCCGAGGCGGTGCGGACGGATCGTCGGGTAGTCGGCGGGCGCCGTCTGCACGATCGCGAAGCGGGTGAGGGTGCCCGTGGCATCCGTCTTCAGCTCCGGCGTCAGCGTGTTCACGCCGGCCGTCTCGAGCCACTTCTTCGACCAGGTCGACAGCTCACGGCCGCTCGTGGCCTCGAGCTCGACGAGCAGGTCGGAGAGCTCGGTGTTGCCCCACTGGTGCTTCTGGAAGTAGGCGCCGACGCCGGCGAAGAACGCCTCGATGCCGACCCAGGCGGCGAGCTGCTTGAGCACCGACCCGCCCTTGGCGTAGGTGATGCCGTCGAAGTTGACCTGCACGTCGTCGAGATCGTTGATCTGCGCGACGACGGGGTGGGTCGAGGGCAGCTGGTCCTGACGGTAGGCCCAGGTCTTCTCCATCGCGTTGAAGGTCGTCCACGCCTCGGTCCACTCGGTGGCCTCGGCCGTCGCGATCGTCGAGGCCCATTCGGCGAACGACTCGTTGAGCCAGAGGTCGTTCCACCACTTCATCGTGACGAGGTCGCCGAACCACATGTGCGCGAGCTCGTGCAGGATCGTGACGACGCGGCGCTCCTTGACGGCGTCGGTGACCTTGCTGCGGAACACGTAGGTCTCGGTGAAGGTCACCGCGCCCGCGTTCTCCATGGCGCCCGCGTTGAACTCGGGCACGAAGAGCTGGTCGTACTTCGCGAACGGATACGGCACGCCGAATTTCTCTTCGTAGTACGCGAAGCCCTCGCGGGTCTTGTCGAAGATGTAGTCGGCGTCGAGGTCCTTCCAGAGGCTCTTGCGGCCATAGACGCCGAGCGGGATGACCCGACCCGAGGCGCTCGTGAGCTCCGAGAAAGTCTCTTCGTACGGGCCGGCGATGATCGCGGTGATGTACGACGAGATGCGCGGGGTGGGCTCGAACGCCCACGTGGCGGTCTCGGTGCCTGAGCTTGTCGAAAGGCCGCCCGGCACCGGCTCGGGAGTGGGGGAGTTGGAGATGACCTTCCAGGCCGCGGGTGCCGTCACCGTGAAGGAGAACTCGGCCTTGAGATCGGGCTGCTCGAACACCGCGAAGACGCGCCGCGAGTCGGGCACCTCGAACTGCGAGTAGAGATACACCTCGCCATCGACCGGATCGACGAAGCGGTGCAGGCCCTCGCCCGTGTTCGTGTATTCGCAGTGGGCGTCGACGATGAGCTCGTTGTCTGCCGACAGGTTCTCGAGCGCAATGCGCGAGTCGGCGTACACGGATGCCGGGTCGATCGCCTCGCCGTTGAGGGTGATCTCGCGGATATCCCGGGCGATCAGGTCGATGAACGTCGACGATCCCGGAGTGGCGGTGAAGCGGACGACGGCGCGCGATCCGAAGACCTCGGCACCCTTCGTCAGGTCGAGGGCGATGTCGTACGACTGCGTGTCGACGATCGCGCGGCGCTCCTGCGCCTCGATGCGGGTGAGGTTCTGTCCAGGCACTGCGGTACTCCCAGGGATAAGGGTGCGAAAAGTGGCGCGGCGCTGCTGGCGCCGACGGCAACCGCTCCAGCCTACGCGGTCGCCGTTTCGCGCCGCACGTGACTGCGTGCGTGCGCGATCGCGGCGGGAAGGTCGGTGAACAGGTGGCGATGGTCGCGCAGGGCATCGAGGACGCCGACCGTGCGGAACAGGCTCTCGTGCCGCGGCTGCACCCCCTTGATCAGCACCGTGACACCACGACGTTCGAGCGCCTGGACGATCTCGCCGAGCGTGCGGGCGCCGGTCGCGTCGACCAGCTCGAGCTGGCTCATCCGCAGGATCACCACCGACACGCCCCGGATGTCGTCGACTTCGGCGGCGATGCGGTCGGCTGCGGCGAAGAAGAGCGGCCCGCGAAGTCCGAGCACGGCGATGCGCTCGTCGCCCGGCTCGGCCGTGCCGGCGATGGGCTCGCGGCGGACGTCTGCCCCGCGGGAGAGGTTCCGCAGCGCGACGATACCGGCCAGGACGACCCCGATGACGACGGCCACGATGAGGTCGAACGACACGGTGATCAGCACCGTGACGACGAACGCCAGGGCGTCTGCGCGCGTGGAACGGAGGATCGCCCGCACCGCCTCCGGATTGACCATGCGCACCGCCGTGACCATCAGCACACCGGCGAGGGCGGCGAGGGGGATCTGCCCGATCGGGCCCGAGACGGCGAGGACGACCAGCAGCAGGATGACCGAGTGCGTGATCGCCGCGAGGCGGGTGCGGCCGCCCGAGCGGACGTTGACCGCGGTGCGGGCGATCGCGCCGGTCGCCGGCATCCCGCCGAACAGCGACGAGGCGATGGATGCCAGCCCCTGACCCACGAGTTCGCGATCGGGATCGAACTCGCCGGTGTCGGCGAGAGTCGAGGCGACCCGCCCGGACAGCAGCGACTCGATCGCGGCCAGCGCGGCGACGGTCAGCGCGGGAGCGACCAGCGATCCGAGCGCCGTCGGGTCGAGCAGGGGCAGAGCCGGGGCGGGGAGGGTCGCGGGGAGAGCGCCGATGCGCGCGAGCGGGCCCGGAAGGACGAGGCTCAGCACGGTGACGACGATGATCCCGACGAGCGAGCCGGGCAGCGCTCGATGGATGCGCGGAGCGCCGAGCATGCACACGGCGACGATCGCGACGGTGCCCAGCGCCCAGAGAAGGTACGCCGGGTCGAGTCGCCCGAAAGACTGCACCGCGGCGACGAGCGCGTTCGACGAGTGCTCGGAGGCCGCGGCGGTGTGCGGCGAGACGAGCGCCGGGACTTGCTGGGCGAAGATGATGGCGGCGATGCCGAGCGTGAACCCCTCGATCACCGGCCACGGAATGAACGAGACGGCGCGACCGAGCCGCAGCGCACCGGCCGCGACGACGAACACGCCCGCCAGCAGGCTCACCGTGATCACCGCGCCCGGGCCCTGCGTCGCCACGATCGGCACCAGGACGACGACCATCGCGCCGGTGGGGCCCGACACCTGCACGTGCGATCCGCCGAACACCGCAGCGACCACGCCGGCGACGATCGCCGTGATCAACCCTGCTTCGGGGGTGAGGCCGGCGCTGACACCGAAACCCAGGGCGAGCGGAAGCGCGACGATGCCGACGGTCAGGCCGGCGAGCAGATCGCCGCGCCAGGTTCGGGGCAGTGCGGCGTAATCGCGGACCGACGGCAGCAGTCGGCGGAACTGGCCGCTCACGAGCGGCTCGCCGGCAGGGCGGGCAGTGCGCGCGCTTCGGTCAGCAGATCGCCGTCGGCGCTCAGGATGCCGAGGAGCAGCTCTCTCGCCGCAGACAGCAGATCAGCGACCCGCGGATCGGACAGCCGGTAGAAGACGTGGCTGGCACGGCGTTCCGACTCGACCAGCCGGTGGCGGCGCAGCACCGAGAGATGCTGCGACAGGTGCGAGGCCTCCAAGCCGGTCTCGCGCTGGAGGTCGGCAACGCTGCGCTCGGGCACCGCCGCGAGCAGTTCGAGAAGGCGGATCCGGAAAGGGTGGGCGAGCCCCTTGAAGAGGTTCGCCTTGACCTCGTACAGGGGTCGCTCCGTCTGGGTCAATGGCATGATGGATCCATCATACCGCGACTCGCGACGATGATCCTCGAGCATCCGGCGTCCCTAGGATGGACGACATGCGCATCCACATCGCGACCGACCACGCCGGGCTCGAGTTCTCCACCCAGTTGCAGCACCATCTCGCGGCGCAGGGGCACGACGTACACGATCACGGTCCGATCGAGTACGACGCGCTGGATGACTACCCGGCATTCTGCATCCGTGCGGCCGAGGCGGTCGTGCGCGACCAGGCGCTCGGCATCGAGACGCTGGGTGTCGTGTTCGGCGGGTCGGGCAACGGCGAGCAGATGGCGGCGAACAAGGTGCGGGGCATCCGCGCCGCCCTCGTCTGGAACATCCCCACGGCCGAACTCGCGCGCGAGCACAACGACGCCAACGTCATCGCGATCGGTGCCCGCCAGCACACGTTCGATGAGGCGGTCACGTTCATCGATCGCTTCATCGCCACACCGTTCTCGGGCGAAGAGCGGCACGTCCGCCGCATCGCGCAGATCGCCGCGTACGAGAGCGACGGCACGCTGCTGCCCGACCCGCGCGCCGCGGTCGCCGGTTCACCGCAAGGCGCGCCGAGCGGCGGCGAGTCGGCGGACGCCTTCGATCCTGAAGCCGGCTGATCGCCCTCTTGGTCTGAGCCCCTCCATGCGCCTCTTCTCTCATGCCTGAAGGTCATTCCGTCCACCGCATCGCGCGCCAGTTCGATCGCAACATCGTGGGGCAGCGCGTCGCGGCATCCAGCCCGCAGGGCCGTTTCGCCGAGGGAGCGTCGCTCCTCGATGGCCGCGAGGCCGTCGGCGTGCGCGCCGTCGGCAAACAGATGTTCCTCGCGTTCGACGGCGACCTGTGGCTGCGCGTGCACCTCGGCATGTACGGCGCGTGGGATTTCGCAGGTGAGATCCTCGTCGACCCGACGATCGCGTCGGCCAATGGGCGTATGGGACAGACCAACCAGCGGGGAACCGACCTGGCAGGCGGCGACGAGGCATCCGCAGAGCCCGTCTTCGACGCGGCGGGCGAGAACTCGCTGAGCTCCATCGGGGCGCCGCGGCGGGCGCGCGGGCGCGTGCGCATGAGTGAGCAGACCCGCGGACTCGACGACGACGAACTGATGGACTGGCCGCCGCCGGTTGTGGGCCAGGTGCGGCTGCGGCTGCTGACCGACCGCACGTGCGCCGACCTGCGCGGGCCCACCGCCTGCGAGCTGCAGAGCCCCGATCAGGTGCAGGCGACCATTGCGAGGCTCGGGCCCGACCCCCTCGTCGACGACCCCGCCGAGGGCGAAGAGCGGTTCACGCAGATCGTCCGCCGCAAGCCCACGCCCATCGGCCTGCTGCTGATGGATCAGGGGGTCGTGAGCGGCATCGGCAACGTCTACCGCGCTGAGCTGCTGTACCGAGCTCTGCTCGACCCGCACACCCCCGGGAAGCTCGTGCCCGAAGATGTCGTCCGCGCGATCTGGCGAGACTGGGTGCGGCTGCTGGCGATCGGCGTCGAGACCGGGCAGATGATGACGATGGACGACCTCGACCCCGAGGCCTACCGGCGTGCGATGGCCAGCCGCGACGACCGCCACTGGGTCTACCACCGCGCGGGCCTGCCGTGTCGCGTGTGCGGGACCGAGATCGTCGTCGAAGAGATGGCCGCCCGGAAGCTCTACTGGTGCCCGTCGTGTCAGAAGTGAGGATGCCATGAGACAGAACCCCAGCTTCACGATGACCGACGTCGTCGAGCTTCGCCGCGTCATCGACGCCAACCCGTGGATGACCCTCGTCAGTGACACCGCCGACGGACTCGTCGCGTCGCACTACGCCGTGCTGCTCGACGACGACCGCGACGACCTCACGATCGTCGGCCACGTCGGCAAGCCCGACGACGCGATCCACGGCTTGGGGGAGCGCGAGCTGCTCGTCATCGTGCAGGGCCCGCACGGGTACATCTCGCCCGGCTGGTACGGCGAGACCCCGAGTGTGCCGACGTGGAACTTCGTCTCGGTGCACCTGAGCGGCGTGCCCGAGATCCTGAGCCCCGCGGAGAATCTGGTCGTGCTCGAGCGCCTGGTGGCGCGGTTCGAACAGGCCCTGCCGCAACCGCGGCTCATGTGGCAGCCGCCGAACGACGAGGACTACGTGCGCCGGCTCGAGCGGGGCACGGTGGGTTTCCGGCTCACGCCGACGAGGGTCGTCGCCAAGCGAAAGCTCAGCCAGAACAAGCCCGCCGAGGTCGTCGACACGATCATCGCCGAGCTCGAGGCCGGCGAAAGCCCCTACGCAGACGCGCGTCTGCCCGGCGAGATGCGTCGGGCGCACGAGGCGCTGCGCGCCGCGCGACCCGGCGCGGGCTCACCGGCCCGGTCCGAACTCCTCCAATCCGGTGGCGATGCGGCCCCAGAAGCCGGTTCCGGCGCGCGCGAGGACCGATCTTGAGGAGTTCGGGACAGCGAGGTGACCGCCCCGCGGTCATCACCAACGCGCGACTCACCGGCGCGGGGCGTCTGGATCCGTTCGGCGACGACCCGGTCGACGTGCACCTGGCCGGCGGGCGCATCGTCGACATCGCGCCGGCCGGCGCCCTAGCCCATCCGCGCGGCCCCGTCGTCGACGCGGACGGCGGCTGGCTGCTGCCCGGACTGTGGGACCACCACGTGCACACGGTGCAGTGGGCGCTCGTCGCGCAGCGCGAGAGTCTCGGCGCCGCGTCGTCGGCGGCGGAGGCCGCCGCGCTGATGGTTCGCGCGCCCGTGCTCGAGGACAGGCGCCGCGTCGGCACGGGGTTCCGCGACGCGCTGTGGACCGACGAACCCACGCTCGCGCTGCTCGACGCGGCGACAGGCGAGGTGCCGACCTACCTGATCAACGCCGACGTGCACAGCGTGTGGCTGAACTCGGCCGCGTTCCGGCGCGAGGGGTTCGCGCCCGAGGCATCCGGCCTGTTGCGGGAGGAGCCCGCGTTCGAGATCTCGCGGCGGCTCAACGCCGCCGACCCCGTCGTGGGTGATCGCCTCGTCGCGCAATCGTTGCAGGCCGCGGCATCGCGGGGCATCGTCGGCGTCGTCGACCTCGACATGGCGTGGAATGCCGAGGCCTGGGCGCGACGCCTTGCCGGCGGCTTCGACACGACGCGGATCCGTTTCGGGATCTACCCGGCGCAGCTGGAGCGTGCGCTCACGGAGGGCCTGCAGACAGGGGATGCCCTTGACGCGGGCGGGCTCGTGCAGGTCGGGTCGCTCAAGGTGATCACCGACGGATCGCTCGGCACCCGCACCGCCGCGTGCTCGCACGCTTACCCGGGTGACTCGCACAACCACGGCATGCTCACCGTGCCGCCCCACGAGCTCGTCGAGCTGATGACCCGCGCCACCGGAGGCGGGCTCAGCTGCGCCGTGCACGCCATCGGCGACATCGCGAACTCGCACGCGCTCGACGCGTTCGCCGCGACGGGGGCGACCGGGACCATCGAGCACGCGCAGCTGGTCGCTCACGCCGACATCCCGCGCTTCGCGCGCTTGGGCATCGGAGCCAGCGTGCAGCCCGAGCACGCGATCGACGATCGCGACATGACCGACAGCATCTGGGCGGATCAGACCGCGCTCGCGTATCCGCTGCGCGCCCTGGCCGACGCCGGGGCGACCCTGCTGTTCGGATCGGATGCCCCGGTCGCGCCGCTCGACCCCTGGGCCGCCATGGCCGCCGCGGTCTTCCGGACTCGGGGCGGGCGCCCGGCGTGGCGGCCCGAGCAGGGTATCGACGCCGCGACGGCCCTCGCCGCCTCGACCGCCGAGGGGTCGCTCGCGCGCGCGACGCTCGCTCCCGGTGACCTCGCCGACCTGATCGTCGTCGATCGTGATCCGCTCACCGCCGGAGGCGACGACCTCCGCGCGACGACGGTGCTCGCCGCACTGCTCGAAGGTCGATTGACGCACGTCGCCTGAGCGCCACAGCATCTGAGCGCCACAGCATCTGAGCGCCTGAGTGCGAGCGGCGTGCAGACAGACGACGGATGCCCCGGGCTTCAGGCCCGGGGCATCCGTCGTGTCAGCGTGTGCCGATCAGGCTGCGAGGTGCGCGGTGAGGAACCAGCGGTCCTTCTCAAGGCCCGCTTTGATCGCGATGGCCGCGTCCTGGCTGGTGAGGTCGGTCTCGTCGAGGCCGTCGATGGCGGCCTGGACGTCGGCGATGACGGCATCCATGTCGGTGACGACCGCCACGATGATGTCCTGCCACTGCGTGAAGCCGGCGGGCACAGCGGTCGCCTTCGTCTTCTCGGCGACCGTCGACACGCGCGCGTCGATCGGCAGGCCCAGGGCGACGATGCGCTCGGCCGCGAGGTCGGCGAAGTCCTGCGCGTGAGTGACGACGCCATCGAGCAGCTCGTGGATCGCGATGAAGTTCGTGCCTCGCACGTTCCAGTGCGCCTGCTTGCCGTTCACGGCGAGCGCCTGGAGGCCGAGCACGACCGGCGTGAGGAACTGAGCCGTGCTGGCGGATGCCTCGGGGCCTGCTGCGGTCGTCGAGATCGTCTGCGTCTTGGTCATTTTCGGTTCTCCTCCACGGTTTCGGGGCGCGCCGCGCCCCACATCTATGTCAACGCTACTCAGTCGAGGGCATTCCGCAAGCAAGCCAAGGCTCGGCTCAGTTCGTCTCAGCCGCGCTATCGTCGGCGTCATGACAATCGCCGAAGGTGCTTCTGTCCTGGCTGTCGCAGGCCTGACCCCCCGCGTCGACGAGACCGCGTTCATCGCCGCGGGCGCGCGCGTCGTCGGCGACGTCACGATCGCCGAGGGGGCGAGCGTCTGGTACAACGCCGTCGTCCGCGGCGACAGCGCCTCGATCACTCTCGGCGCGGGCAGCAACCTGCAAGACAACGTGTCGGTGCACGTCGACGCGGCCTCGCCCGTCGTGATCGGTGAGAACGTCTCGGTGGGTCACAACGCCGTCGTGCACGGCTGCACGATCGGCGACGGCTCGCTCATCGGCATGGGCAGCGTCGTGCTGTCGGGCGCGGTGATCGGCGCGGGATGCCTCGTCGCCGGGGGAGCGGTCGTGCTCGAAGGCAGTGTCATTCCCGACGGGTCGCTCGTGGCCGGCGTGCCGGCGAAGGTGCGCCGCTCTCTGACGGACGACGAGCGGGCCGGCATCCTGCGAAACGCGCAGGTCTACCGGCTGCACTCCGCGAACCACGCGCAGGCCGCGCCCGCCTGAGTGGTCGGGCGCGACGCGCGCTGCGTCAGAGGTTCTCGACCGCCGCGCGGTTGTAGCGCGAGCCGTCGAAGCCCACGATGAGCAGCCCGATCGCCGAGAAGAGCCACAGCAGCACGACCGAGAAGACGGTGCCCTTGTCGAACGCGCGGCCGAGCCGCAGCGCGACGAAGAAGGCGAACACGACGTTCACGATCGGGATCAGATAGAGCAGCGTCAGCCACTTGCTGAAACCGGCGATCGACACGAGCACGAACGCGTTCACGATCGGGATGATCGCCAGGATGCCCGGGCGACCCGCCTTGGTGAACACCTTCCACATCGCGACGACGAAGAGGATGTAGATCGCGAAACCCACGAGGGTACCGCCGGTGCCGAAGACGGAGTTGGTCCAGTCGGCTGTGCTGTTGACGTCCATGCGCCCAACTGTAGGGGCATATCGATGGAGGGGCTGACGGGAATCGAACCCGCATCATTAGTTTGGAAGACTAAGGCTTTACCACTAAGCTACAGCCCCGAAAACCGCGTCCTACCGGGAGAATCCCGACCATCTGCGTTTCGGTTGAGACCACACGCGTGTGGCATCCCGAAGAGTCTACAAGGTCGAGTCGGCTAGACTGACCAACGGCCGTTTTCGGCGCACGGCGACGTGCGCGCCCGGGGCGTAGCTCAGCTTGGTAGAGCGCCCGCTTTGGGAGCGGGAGGCCGCAGGTTCAAATCCTGTCGCCCCGACATCGGCCCCCGTACTTCAGAAACCCAGACCCACACCCGGCCGCGCTGCCCTGCGGCCGAACACGAGGAGAACGAACAGGCATGGTCACCAGCACCGTCGAGAAGCTCAGCCCCACGCGGGTCAAGCTGCACATCTCGGTCACCCCGGACGAGCTCAAGCCCGCGATCGCGCACGCCTACGAGCACATCGCGCAGGACATCCAGATCCCCGGCTTCCGCAAGGGCAAGGTCCCCGCCCCGATCATCGACCAGCGCGTCGGCCGCACCGCGGTCATCGAGCACGCGGTCAGCGAGGGTCTCGACGGCTACTTCCGTGAGGCGGTCACCGCGAACGAGGTGCGCACCGTGGGTCGCCCCGCCGCCGAGGTCATCGAGTGGCCGAACGAGAAGGACTTCTCGGGTGACCTCAAGGTCGAGGTCGAGGTCGACGTCCGTCCCGAGTTCGATCTGCCCGAGCTCTCGGGCGTGACCGTCGAGATCGACGCGGTCGAGACCGACGAGGCCGCCATCGACGCCGAGCTCGACCGCCTGCGTGGCCGCTTCGGCACACTGATCACGGTCGACCGCCCCGCCGCGAAGGGCGACTTCGTCGAGCTGAACCTCGTCGCAACGATCGACGGCACCGAGATCGACCGCGCCGAGGGCGTATCGTACGAGGTCGGCTCGGGCGAGCTGCTCGAGGGCATCGACGAGGCCATCGACTCGCTCACCGCCGGTGAGGACACCACGTTCCGCTCGACGCTGGTCGGCGGCGACCACGCCGGTGACGAAGCCGAGGTCGCTGTCTCGGTGACGGCCGTCAAGGAGCGCGAGCTGCCCGACGCCGACGACGACTTCGCCCAGATGGCGAGCGAGTTCGACACGATCGCCGAGCTGCGCGAGAGCCTGGCCGAGCGCGTCGCCGAGCAGTCGGTGTTCACGCAGGGCGCCGCGGCGCGCGACAAGCTCGTCGAGGCGCTCATCGCCGCGGTCGAGATCCCCGTGCCCGCGCAGCTCGTCGAGGACGAGGTGCACCAGCACCTCGAGGGCGAGGGCCGTCTCGAAGACGACGTGCACCGCGCCGAGGTGACCGAGGCGAGCGAGAAGCAGTTCCGCACGCAGATGATCCTCGACAAGCTGGCCGAGGCGCACGACGTGCAGGTCTCGCAGGAAGAGCTCACGCAGTACCTGATCCAGTCGGCGGCGCAGTACGGCATGGCGCCGCAGGAGTTCGTCGATGCGCTGCAGCAGGGGAACCAGCTGCCCGCGATGGTCGGCGAGGTCGCCCGCAACAAGGCCCTCGCGATCGCCCTCGGCAAGGTCACCGTCGTCGACACCAACGGCAAGGCGGTCGACCTGACCGGCTTCGCCGCCGTCGATGACGAGGATGAGGTCGTGGAAGAGGCGCAGGAGATCGCTGACGCGGCCGCCGACGCCGACGAGGCCGCCGCCGAGAAGCCGGCCAAGAAGCCCGCCGCCAAGAAGCCGGCCGCGAAGAAGTCCGATGCGAAGGAACCCGCCGCCAAGAAGCCCGCCGCGAAGAAGGCTCCCGCGAAGAAGGCCGACGCCGAGTAATCAGCGCCGCAGAGCGAAGGGGTCGGATGCCGAGGCATGCGACCCCTTCGTCGTTTCCGACACGCGCTCCGCCGACGGCGAACACGGGCAGGGGGTGCTCCGCGCGTCGGTAGATTCGATCACGAACCGCAACCCGGAACCAGGAGTACCCATGGCAGAACCACTTGTCGCGACGAGCGTCTTCGACAGGCTGTTGAGAGACCGCATCATTTGGCTCGGGTCGGAGGTGCGCGACGAGAACGCCAACGAGATCTGCGCGAAGATCCTGCTGCTCGCGGCCGAAGACTCCGAGAAGGACATCTTCCTCTACGTGAACTCGCCCGGCGGCTCGATCACCGCGGGCATGGCGATCTACGACACGATGCAGTTCGTGCCGAACGACATCGTCACCGTCGGCATCGGCATGGCCGCCTCGATGGGGCAGCTGCTGCTGACCGCCGGCACGAAGGGCAAGCGCTACATCACGCCCAACGCCCGCGTCCTGCTGCACCAGCCGCACGGCGGGTTCGGCGGCACCTCGAGCGACATCCAGACGCAGGCTCAGCTCATCCTCGACATGAAGAAGCGTCTCGCCGAGATCACCGCTGCGCAGACCGGCAAGTCGGTCGAGCAGGTCAACGCCGACGGAGACCGCGACCGCTGGTTCACCGCCGACGAGGCGCTGGCCTACGGCTTCGTCGACCACATCCGCGAATCGGCCTCCGACGTCATCGGCGGCGGCGGCACCGACACGACCGCGAACTGACCCGAAGGACTACACGAATGAACACCCCCGCCTTCGGCGCCCCGATGCACTCGGCAACCGGACTGCAGATGCCGTCCAGCCGCTACATCCTGCCCCAGTTCGAGGAGCGCACGGCCTACGGCTACAAGCGCCAGGACCCGTACAACAAGCTGTTCGAAGACCGCGTGATCTTCCTCGGCGTGCAGGTCGACGACGCCTCGGCCGACGACGTCATGGCCCAGCTGCTCGTGCTCGAGTCGCAGGACCCCGACCGCGACATCATCATGTACATCAACTCGCCCGGTGGCTCGTTCACCGCGATGACCGCGATCTACGACACGATGCAGTACGTCTCGCCGCAGATCCAGACCGTGGTGCTCGGCCAGGCGGCCTCGGCCGCGTCGGTGCTGCTCGCCGCCGGTGCGCCCGGCAAGCGCCTGGCGCTGCCGAACGCGCGCATCCTCATCCACCAGCCCGCCGTCGGCGAGGCCGGGCACGGCCAGGCATCCGACATCGAGATCCAGGCCGCAGAGATCCTGCGCATGCGCACGTGGCTCGAAGAGACCATGGCGCGGCACACGAACAAGACGCAGGCCGAGGTCAACAAGGACATCGACCGCGACAAGATCCTCTCCGCGCAAGAGGCTCTGGACTACGGCATCGTCGACCAGGTGCTCACCTCGCGCAAGCGCACGCCCGCGGCGATCACGTCCTGATCCCCGCTCGAAGAAGCCCCGCCACGACGGCGGGGCTTCTTCCACATTGCGCGTCGCAATCCGTCGGGATGTCGTGGCCAGCGGTTAGGCTCGAATCCCTGAGAGTTCTCTGAAGGAGTGGTCATGGCTCGCATCGGTGAGAGTGCCGACCTTTTCAAATGCTCCTTCTGCGGCAAGAGCCAGAAGCAGGTGCAGCAGCTCATCGCCGGCCCCGGCGTCTACATCTGCGACGAGTGCGTCGAGCTGTGCAACGAGATCATCGAAGAGCGCATGGCCGAGGCCGGCGAGGGCGCCGTCTCCGACTTCGATCTGCCGAAGCCGCGCGAGATCTTCGCCTTCCTCGAGGAGTATGTCGTCGGTCAGGATGCCGCGAAGAAGGCACTCTCCGTCGCCGTCTACAACCACTACAAGCGTGTGCGCGCGCACGGCACGCTGCAGCCCGCCGAGGCGCGGGCTGACGAGGTCGAGATCGCGAAGAGCAACATCCTGCTGCTCGGCCCGACGGGCTGCGGCAAGACCTATCTCGCGCAGACGCTCGCCAAGCGCCTGAACGTGCCGTTCGCCGTCGCGGATGCCACGGCGCTGACCGAGGCCGGCTACGTCGGCGAAGACGTCGAGAACATCCTGCTGAAGCTGCTGCAGGCTGCCGACTTCGACGTGAAGCGCGCCGAGACGGGCATCATCTACATCGACGAGGTCGACAAGATCGCCCGCAAGGCCGAGAACCCCTCGATCACGCGCGACGTGTCGGGTGAGGGCGTGCAGCAGGCGCTGCTGAAGATCCTCGAGGGCACCGTGGCATCCGTTCCGCCGCAGGGCGGGCGGAAGCATCCGCATCAGGAGTTCATCCAGATCGACACGACGAACGTGCTGTTCATCGTCGCGGGCGCCTTCGCCGGTCTCGAAGACATCATCTCGTCGCGCGTCGGCAAGCACGGTGTCGGCTTCGGGGCGCCCCTCCAGGAGAAGGGCAAGGAACTCGACCTGTTCAGCGAGGTCGAGCCCGAAGACCTGCACAAGTTCGGGCTCATCCCCGAGTTCATCGGTCGCCTGCCCGTCGTGACCTCGGTCGCGCCGCTCGACCAGACCGCGCTCATCGAGATCCTCACCGGCCCGAAGAACGCCTTCGTCAAGCAGTATCAGCGGATGTTCCAGCTCGACGGCGCGGAGCTCGAGTTCGACGACGACGCCCTGCTGGCGATCGCCGACCTCGCCGTCGCCCGCAAGACCGGCGCCCGGGGGCTGCGCGCGATCCTCGAAGACGTGCTCGGCCCGATCATGTTCGAGATCCCGTCACTCGACGACGTCGCGAAGGTCATCGTCACGCGCGCCGCGGTCACCGAGGGTGCCGAGCCGACCCTCGTGCTGGAGCGCAAGCGCAAGAGCGCCTGACACCGCAGCAGCGTCACAGCCCGCCTCAGACGTCGAGCCCGCGGCGCTTCAGCAGCGGAGCGATCACGGCGTCGCGACCGCGGAAGTCGCGGTACGCCTGGAGCGGGTCTTTCGAGCCGCCGACGCCGAGCAGACGCTCGCGGAACCGCTCGCCGTTCGCGCGGGTGAGTCCGCCGTTCTCCTTGAACCACTCGACCGTGTCGGCGTCGAGCACCTCGCTCCAGATGTAGGAGTAGTACCCGGCGCTGTAGCCGCCCGAGAACACGTGCGCGAAGTATGTCGACGAGTACCGCGTCGGCACGGCGGGGTTGTCGAGGCCGATGTCGGCCAGTGCGCACGCCTCGAATGCCGCGACGTCGATCTCCGCGGCCGCCCCGTCGGCGCTCAGCGAGTGCCACGCCTGGTCGATCCACGACGCAGCGAGATACTCGCTGGTCGCGAAGCCCTGGTTGAACGCCTCAGAGGCCTGCAGCTTCTCGATGACCTCGCCCGGCAGCGGCTCGCCGGTCTCGACGTGGCGCGCGTAGGTGGTGAGCACCTCGGGCCAGAGGATCCACATCTCATTGACCTGACTCGGGAACTCGACGAAGTCGCGGAACACCGCCGTCCCGGCGAAGTGGGGATAGGTCACCGTCGCGAACAGGCCGTGCAGGGCGTGGCCGAACTCGTGGAACAGCGTCGTCACCTCGTCGAGCGTCAGCAGCGTCGGTTCGCCGGGCGCCGGCTTCGGCACGTTGAGGTTGTTGACGACCACCGGATCCGTGCCCCGCAACCGCGACTGCGACACGATCGAGTTCATCCAGGCGCCGCCGCGCTTGGTGTCGCGCGTATACAGGTCGAGCAGGAACAGACCGAGCGCCGACCCGTCTTCGTTGTGGATCTCGAAAACCCGCACGTCGGGGTGATAGCCGGGGAGGTCGGGCCGTTCGGTGAAGGTGATGCCGTAGAGCTGTGTCGCCGCGCGGAAGACGCCGTCCTGCAGCACGCGCTCGGCCTCGAACCAGGGCCGCAGTGCCGTGCGGTCGAGGTCGTACTCGGCCTGTCGCACGCGTTCGGTGTAGAACGCCCAGTCGTGCGCCTCGACCGCGAACGGCTCGGGGTCGGCGTCGACGATCGCCTGCAGCGCCGCCTGCTCGCGACGTGCGTTGGCCGCGGCGGGAGCCGCGAGTTCGCGCAGCAGGGCGTGAACGGCTTCCGGTGAGCCGGCCGTCTCGTCGCTCGTGACGTAGGCCGCGTGCGACGCGTAGCCGAGCAGCTCTGCACGACGTGCCCGCAGCCGCACGATCTCGCGCAGGACGCTGCGGTTGTCGTGCTCGCCACCGCGAGATCCTCGCGCGCGCGAGGCATCCAGCAGGCGTCGACGACTGCCCCGATCGGTGAGGGTGGAGAGGTAGGGATGCCCCGTGAACAGCGTCAGCGTGACGACGTAGCCCCCGGGCATCCCGCGGTCTGCGGCGTTGCTCGCAGCCGCCGAGAGCTCGCCCGGAGTGAGCCCGTCGAGCTCGGCAGGGTCGTCGAAGACCACGGCGAGATCGTTGGTGTCGGCGAGGAGGTTCTTCTCGAAGGTGTTCGTCAGCACCGACAGACGCGTGTTGAGGTCGGTGAGCTCCGCCTTCTGCGCATCATCGAGAGCGGCGCCCGCGTGCGTCATCTCGCGGAACGTCCGCTCGAGCAGATAGGCCGACTCGGGGTCGAGGCCCAGTGTGTCGCGCACCTCGTAGAGCGCGGAAATCCGCGTGTAGAGCGCGGCGTCCAGCTGGATCGCATCGTGATGCGCAGACATCAGCGGCGCGAGGGCTTCGTCGACCTGCTGGATGTCGTCGGTCGCACCGGCAGACGAGACGGTGTAGAAGGTCCGTGCGACGGTACCCAGCAGTTCACCCGAGCGTTCGAGTGCGACCAACGTGTTCTCGAAGGTCGGCGGCTCATCCTGCGCCGTGATGGCGTCGATCTCGCCGCGGTGGGCGTCGAATGCCGCCTCGAATGCCGGCAGGTAGTGCGAGGGATCGATGCTGCGATAGTCGGGCAGAGCGTAGGGGAGGGGCGAGGGAACGAGCAGGGGATTCGCGTCAGCCATGGTGCCCAGCTTACGCGTGGAGTGCCAAGAGAGTTTTGCAAAGAGACAGTTGCAAACAATCCTTTGCATAGCTACGCTGGACCCATGGTCACCAGCGAAGCGAGCGGCGAAGTGCGCCCCGGAGAGAATCGGGTTCTCGACGCGGGGGCGTTGAAGGCGCTCGCGCATCCTCTGCGGGTGCGGATCTTCGACATCCTCAGCCAACAGGGCCCGCAGACGGCGAGTTCGCTCGCCGAGCAGCTCGGAGAGTCGAGCGGGTCGACCAGCTACCACCTGCGCGCGCTGGCCGCGCGCGAGCTGATCCGAGAGGTCGAGGGGCGCGGCACCGCACGCGAACGCTGGTGGGAGCGACCTCGCGGAACGATCACGATCTCGACGCCAGACTCTGCACGCACGCCGTCGGGCTTGGCCGCGCAGCAGATCGTCGTGACAGAGACCTACCGTCAGCGTCACGAGCAGCTCATGCGGTACCTGTCACGCTCGTGGAGTTCCGACGAGGACTCCGACGAACCGGCCGAGCTCTCCACGGCCACCACGCGGCTGACCAGAGCACAGTTCGACGAGATCAGAGCTCGCCTGACCGAGGTCATCACCGAGGCCGTCCAGCTGTACCGCGATCAGAATGACGACGACGCACGGCCGTACCTCATTCGTCTCGACATGTTCCCGATCGACACTCCGCGCGCGGAGGAAGGCAGCTGATGGCCCTGCTCGACACCTCTCGCGCACGCCTGCAACCGACACCGGCGGAGCGCCTTGCGTTGACCGTCGCAGCCTGGATATCGCTTCTCGTCGCGCAGCGCATCGAGCGCCGGCACCGGCGCGCGACGAGCGCTCATGCCGCGCAGGTGCGCACGGAGAGTCTCGCCGCGGCCCGCGACGAGAACCGCGCCCGCGCCTACCTGCTCGGCATTCGCTGAGCGCAGACGCCTGCGTCGCTCAGGCGAACTCGTCCTCGTCGTCGTGGCGCACGATGACAGTGCCGGATGCGTGCTGCTCGACGATGACGCCGGTGTCGAGCTCGGCGATGGGTCGTCCCTCGAGGAAGGTCAGCGTCCAGCGCGGGCGGGGCTGGCCGAGGTCGTCGGTCGGCATCGATCGGTCGACCGCAGCGATCTGCGCCCGCAGGACGGCGGGCACCGCAGCGGGCGGCTCGTCGCCGCTGGTCCATCTGGTTCCGAGTTGCATCTCAGACTCCCGTCTCGGGCTGCGGCGCGAGTTCCACGCTCTCGACGACGAGTCCCTCGCCGCCGCCGAGGATCTCCAGGCTCTCGATGCGACCGACCGCCTTCAGGTCGCCGTCGGCGAGGCCCAGGGCTGCGGCCGTGGCATCGGATGCCCGCAGCACGAGCCGTGCGACGGGCGTCTTCTGCGAGGCCTTCGCCTCGGTCTTGGCGCGGCGGATGCCGATGAGCGCGGCGCTCGCGGCGTTCAGCACGGCCGGGTCGCCCTCGATGCCGAGGGGCTCGGGCCAGCTCGCGGTGTGGATCGAGCCCTCCTCGAACCACGACCACGCCTCTTCGGTCGCGAACGCGAGCACCGGGGCGAGCAGGCGCAACAGGGTCGAGAGTGCGAGGCGCAGGGCGAGGGCGGCGGATGCCTGGCCGACGTCGGCCTGGTTGTAGGCGCGCTCCTTGACGAGCTCGAGGTAGTCGTCGCAGAACGTCCAGAAAAACGACTCGGTCACTTCCAGCGCGCGCGCGTGGTCGTAGGCCTCGAAGGCCTTCGTCGCGTCGCGCACGACCTGGTCGAGGGTAGCCAGCATCGCGGCATCCAGCGCGTGCGTGACCTGCGCGCCCTCGGGCACCGGGAACGACAGCACGAACTTCGCGGCGTTGAGCACCTTGATCGCCAGACGGCGGCCGATTTTCACCTGCGTCGGGTTCTGCGGGTCGAACGCCGCGTCGGCGCCGAGGCGGCTGGATGCCGACCAGTAGCGCACCGCGTCGGTGCCGTGCGCCTCGAGGATGTCGGCGGGCGTCACGACGTTGCCCTTCGACTTCGACATCTTCTTGCGGTCGGGGTCGACGATGAAGCCGCTGATGGCGGCATCGGTCCACGGTGCGCGGTCGTCCTCGAGCGCCGAGCGGACCATCGTCGAGAAGAGCCACGTGCGGATGATGTCCTGCCCCTGCGGACGCAGATCGAACGGCGCGACGAGGTTCCACAGCTCGTCATCTCGCTGCCACCCGCCGGCCAGCTGCGGGGTCAGCGACGAGGTCGCCCACGTGTCGAAGATGTCCTTCTCGCCCTCGAAGCCGCCGGCGATCCCTCGCTGCGCTTCGGTGAAGCCCGGCGGCACGTCGGTCGTGGGGTCGACGGGCAGGCTCGCGGGGTCGGGCGTGATGACGCCGTCGACCACTCGCTCGCCGTTCTCGTCGAGCGGGTACCAGACCGGGATCGGCACACCGAAGAACCGCTGCCGGCTGATCAGCCAGTCGCCGGTGAGGCCGTTCGTCCAGTTCTCGTAGCGCACGCGCATGAAGTCGGGATGCCAGTCCATGCCCGCGCCGAGAGCGATGAGCTTCTCGCGGAAGACCTCGTCACGGGCGCCGTTGCGCAGGTACCACTGCCGGGTCGAGACGATCTCGAGCGCGCGATCGCCCTTCTCGTAGAACTTCACCGGGTGGCTGAACGGCTTCGACACCTCGAGAAGCTCGCCGGATGCCTCGAGCATCTCGACCATCTTCTTCTTGGCGCTGAAGACCGTGAGCCCGGCGATCTCGCCGTAGGCCGCCTTCGCGGCATCCGTCGTCAGCGCATCGGGCGCGTCGGGCAGGATGCGGCCATCCTGGCCCAGGATCGTGCGGTTGGGCAGGTCGAGCTCGCGCCACCAGATGATGTCGGTCACGTCGCCGAAGGTGCAGACCATGGCGATGCCCGAGCCCTTGTCCTGCTGGGCGAGCGGGTGCGCGAGCACGGGCACCTCGACGTCAAAGATCGGCGTCCGCACCGTCGTACCGAAGGACGGCTGGTAGCGCTCGTCGCCGGGGTTGGCGACGAGAGCGACGCACGCCGCAAGCAGCTCGGGGCGCGTCGTCTCGATGTGGATGTCGCCCGAGCCGTCGGTCTTGTGGAAGGCGATGCGGTGATAGCTCGCCTGCTGCTCGCGGTCTTCGAGCTCGGCCTGCGCGATCGCCGAGCGGAAGTCGATGTCCCACAGGGTCGGGGCCATCGCCTGGTAGGCCTCGCCGCGCTCAAGGTTGCGCAGGAAGGCGAGCTGGCTCGTGCGGATCGTGTCGTCGGAGATCGTCCGGTACGTCTGCGTCCAGTCGACCGAGAGTCCGAGCTGGCGGAAGACGTCCTCGAACGCCTTCTCGTCTTCGAGGGTCAGGGCCTCGCAGAGCTCGATGAAGTTGCGGCGGCTGATCGGCACCTGGTCGGCGGGCTTGAGGCTCTTCGCGTCGCCGTGGAAGGGCGGCGTGAAGTCGGGCTCGTACGGCAGCGAGGTGTCGCAGCGCACGCCGTAGTAGTTCTGCACGCGGCGCTCGGTGGGCAGGCCGTTGTCGTCCCAGCCCATCGGGTAGAACACCGTCTTGCCGCGCATGCGCTCGAAGCGCGTCTTCACATCGGTGTGCGTGTAGCTGAACACGTGCCCGATGTGCAGGCTGCCCGACGCGGTCGGCGGGGGAGTGTCGACCGAGAAGACGCCCGCCCGTCCCTTGGCCTTGGCAGCGTCGCGATCGAACAGGTAGGTGCCCTGTGCCGCCCACGCGGCATCCCACTTCTGCTCGAGGCCTTCCAGGGCGGGCTTGTCGGGAATGGTCGACATCGTGATCTCCTCGAGCGATATGTGCGGCACTGTGTGAGCGTGCCTGAGTGTGGGTTGTGCCCCCAGTCTATCGTCGGGCATGCGGTTGCGACCCCGCCGTCACGTGCTACAGAGCTGGGACGCTGACGTCAGCGTCTGGGAGCCACTGCGTTGCGACGACATTCGCCGCGTGACGCCCGCGCCACCGCCGCGGTGCGCGTCAGTCCGCGATGCGGATGCCGAGCGCCGCCGCGAACGCGGCCGCGTGCAGCTCTGCCTGCCGCGGGGCGAGCCAGGCGCCGGTCAGCGCTTTCGCGTCGGTGAACGAGAGCGCCTCGAGGCCACGCAAGTCTAGGTCGACGGCGCGGAGCCCGCGGGTGTCGACCTCGTCGACGCGACACCCTTCGAAGCGCACCCGGGTCAGGCGTGCGTCGGGCACGTCGAGCGTCCCGATCTGGCAGTTGGCGAACAGCACATCGGTGACCTCGGCAGAGGGCAGCGACACGTAGTCGATGCGCAGGTCGCGGAGCGTCACGGCATCCCATCCGCCGCGCAGCGCGTCGAGCGATCCGATGCGGCCGCCGACGATCTCGACGCTCCGCCACGAGCCGTCGCGGGCGGTGATCTCTGCGGCGCGCAGGTCGCTCATAGCGACATCGACGAGCGTCGCGCCGGTGAGGTCGAAGCGGCCGACGGATGCCCCGTCGACCCGCGTCTCGATGAGGTGCCCGTGCGCGGCCGACACGTCGCCGTCGAGCCCCTCGACGCGTACGACCCGCACATCGAGGCGCGGCGCGAGCCCGTGCTGCGGCTCGAGCACGGCCGGAAGGTCGGGCGCAGGCGTCCGCGGCGCCGCGGGAGAGTCGGAACGTCGAGCCATGGGCAGAGCCTACGTCGGGCTGCCGCGACCGAACGACCGCACTCCACCGCCGACCCCGCTCACACCTGGGTCAGGGTGTTGATCGCCAGCACGATGATGAGTGAGTTGAAGAAGAAGCTCAGGATCGAGTGCCACACGACGGTCCACCGCATCCGGCGGGTCATGACCGAGACGTCCGAGGCGGAGAACGCCGCGGCGGTCGTGAAAGAGAAGTACACGAAGTCGGCGAGCCCCGGCTCGTCGCCGCCGGGGAACGCGAGGGGCTTGACGGCGTCGGCCCGGCGATACGCGCGGGCATAAAGGTTCGCGTAGCCCCAGTGGAACAGCGCCCACGACAGCAGCATCGTCCACACTGCGACGACCTTGACGATCACCCCCCACTCGGGGTCGTTTCGCAGCAGGAGAAGTTCCACCGCGGCCGTGAGGCCGACGAAGCTGGCGAGGAAAGTGGCCGTCGTCGTGATCGCGCCGACGATGGGGTGAAGCTCCAACCACTCCCGAAAGCGCTGGAGTGGTCGATCTGCCGCCACGGTTCCGAGCGGAACGGGATGTCTCCGCGACGACACGAACGCCGCCACGACTGCCCCGACCCAGTACACCGTGCCGAAAGAACACCAGAGTGTGAGGAAGCCGACGACGCTGGTATGGTCATCGGCTTCGGCGGCGGAGACATCGCCGAAGACGATGTACAGGCCGAGACCGATCAGTACGAGTTGGCACACCACGTCGAGCACGAAGAGCGAGAGTCCCGACCAGAGTTCAGCGGTTTCGCCCGGGCGCCGCGTGGCCGCACGTCGCGCTTCCCGTCGTGCGGAGCGAGTCGTCACCGGCGTCGCCCGTCGCTGGGCGGCATCGGTCTCTCGTCGGCTCACACGTCGATGGTAGGGGTCGCTCGCGCGCGGCGCTCCCACTGGCTGCGCGAGAGCGAGAAGGCCAGATGCGGCATATCCACCCCGCGGTAGCGCGTGGTGAAGGTTCGGCGCACCGTCATGCCGAGCCGGATGGCCACGTTCATGGATGCCACGTTGGTGCTGCGGACCTTGGCATAGAGATCATCGATGGCGAGAGTGCTGAACGCCCAGTCGCGGCACGCGCTCGCTGCCTCGAGGGCGTAGCCACGGTGCCACTGCGCACGCTGGAAGAGGTACCCGACCTCGATGACCTCGCCGTCGTCGATCCGCTGCACCGTGATGCCGCACTGGCCGATCATCTCGTCCGTCTCGCGCAGGGTGACGGCCCACAGACCGAAGCCGTCGCGCGCGTAACGCTCCTGTTGGCGCTCCAGCCACTCCATGACCTCCCCAGCACTGAAGGCACCCTCGTACGCCGCCATCGCGATCGGGTCGGTGAGGATCATCGAGAGTGCGGGAAGGTCGGCCGACGACAGTTCGCGAAGGCTCAGGCGGTGCGTCGTGAGATTCACTGCGCGTCCGCGACCGCTCGGTGAGGTCATGTCGGTCAGCCTAGGCGGCCGGTATGATGGCAGGACCAGCATCGATCCGGCCATCACCGGGGAGCTCGCGGAAGAGACTCGGCTCGCCGAGAGGTAGAACCGCGCGGGGCAGGCCCGTCACAGCCGTCGGAGAGTGGCTTCGGAGTCGGAGACGACGAGGCAAGCGAGGTGGTACCGCGGTCGCATGATCGTCCTCGCAGGAAGCGCTGCAAAGCATGAGCAACCTGCTGGAGTGACATGACCTACCCCCGCCCTTCGACAAGCTCAGGGACCGGTGCCTCGTCAGGGACCGGCGCCGCGTCAGGGACCGAATCCGCTTTCGGCCGCGCGGCCGACGCGGTCGTGCCGAGCCCGCGCTTTCCCGAGATCGAGCGCGATGTGCTCGCCTTCTGGCAGCGCGACGACACGTTCCGGGCATCTATCGCGCAGCGGGAGGGCGCCGACGAGTGGGTCTTCTACGACGGGCCGCCGTTCGCGAACGGCCTGCCGCACTACGGCCACCTGCTGACGGGCTACGCGAAAGACCTGTTCCCGCGCTTCCAGACGATGCGCGGCAAGAAGGTCGACCGTGTCTTCGGCTGGGACACGCACGGTCTGCCCGCCGAACTCGAGGCGATGAAGCAGCTCGGGCTCACCGAGAAGGACGAGATCGTCGAGATGGGCATCGGCATCTTCAACGCGAAGGCGAAGGAGTCGGTGCTCGAGTACACCGCGCAGTGGCAGGACTACGTCACCCGCCAGGCCCGCTGGGTCGACTTCGAACGCGGCTACAAGACGCTCGACACCGGGTACATGGAGTCGGTGCTCTGGGCGTTCAAGAGTCTGTGGGACAAGGGCCTCGCCTACGAGGGCTATCGCGTGTTGCCGTATTGCTGGCGCGACGAGACGCCGCTCAGCAACCACGAACTTCGCATGGACGACGACGTCTACAAGATGCGCCAGGACCCGTCGGTGACGGTCACGTTCCCGTTCGTCGGCCAGAAGGCCGAGGCGCTCGGGCTCACCGGGGTGCGCGCGCTCGCCTGGACCACCACGCCCTGGACCCTGCCGACGAACCTCGCCCTGGCCGTCGGTCCCGCGATCTCCTACGTCGTCGTGCCGGGCGGACCGCACGGCGCCGCCGACGTCGCGACGGGCGACGAGCCCGAGAGCGCCACCGCGCACCGCTACCTGCTGGCCGCCGATCTGCTGGGAAACCACGCGAAGGAACTCGGCTACGCGTCGGCCGCCGACGCGGCATCCGCCGTCGAGCGCACCCTCCTCGGCGCCGATCTCGCCGACGTGCACTACGACCGGCTGTTCGACTACTACGCGGATGCCGAGAAGTGGGGCACCGGCACCGCCTGGCGCATCCTCGTCGACGACTACGTGACGACCACCGACGGCACGGGCATCGTGCACCAGGCCCCCGCCTACGGCGAGGACGACCAGCGGGTCACGGAAGCCGCGGGCATCCCGCTGATCATGAGCCTCGACGACGGCGGAAAGTTCCTGCCGCAGGTCACCGACGTCGCCGGGCAGCTGTGGATGGATGCCAACAGGCCCCTCATCCGCCTGCTGAAGGCCGAGGGGCGCCTGCTGCGCGAGGCATCCTACGAGCACTCCTACCCGCACTGCTGGCGGTGCCGGAACCCGCTCATCTACAAGGCCGTGTCGAGCTGGTTCGTGCGCGTCACCGACATCAAGGACGACCTGATCGCCGCGAACGAGCAGATCACGTGGGCGCCTGAGAACGTCAAGCACGGGCAGTTCGGCAAGTGGCTCGAGGGCGCGCGCGACTGGTCGATCAGCCGCAACCGCTTCTGGGGCTCGCCGATCCCGGTGTGGCGCAGCGACAACCCCGAGTACCCGCGCATCGACGTCTACGGATCGCTCGCCGATCTCGAAGCCGACTTTGGGCGCCTGCCCCTGAACGAGGCCGGCGAGGTCGATCTGCACCGTCCGTACATCGACGATCTGACGCGCCCGAACCCGGACGACCCGACCGGGCGCTCCACGATGCGCCGCATCGAAGACGTCTTCGACGTGTGGTTCGACTCGGGATCGATGCCCTACGCGCAGGTGCACTACCCGTTCGAGAACCAGGAGTGGTTCGACGCGCATGCTCCCGCCGACTTCATCGTCGAGTACATCGGGCAGACGCGCGGCTGGTTCTACGTCATGCACGTGCTGTCGGTCGCGCTGTTCGAGCGCCCCGCCTTCTCGGGTGTCGCGTGCCACGGCATCGTGCTCGGCAATGACGGGCAGAAGATGTCGAAGTCGCTGCGGAACTACCCCGACGTGAGCGAGGTCTTCGACCGTGATGGGTCGGATGCCATGCGCTGGTTCCTGATGGCCTCGCCGGTGCTGCGGGGTGGGAACCTCGTCGTCACGGAGGAGGGCATCCGTGCGGGCGTGCGGGAGTTCCTGCTGCCGGTGTGGAACGCGTGGTACTTCTTTGCGACATATGCCAATGCGGCGGGCGGCCCTTCGACAAGCTCAGGGACCGACGGCACAGGCTCTGGAAGCGGGAGCTCGGGGTACGAGGCGCGCTGGCGCACCGACTCGACCGACGTGCTCGACCGCTACATCCTGGCGCTGCTCGGCGACCTCGTGCGAGACGTCGCGGTCGACCTCGACGCACTCGACTCGACGACGGCCGCGGCACGGCTGCGCGATTTCGCCGAGGCGCTGACCAACTGGTACATCCGGCGTTCGCGCGACCGATTCTGGGTGGGCGTCGACCCCTCGACAAGCTCGGGGACCGAGGCAGGCTCGGGGACCGAGGCGTTCGACACGCTGTACACCGTGCTCGAGACGCTCACGCGCGTCGCGGCGCCGCTGATCCCGCTCGTGTCGGAGCGGATCTGGCAGGGGCTCACCGGGGGCCGCAGCGTGCACCTCGAAGACTGGCCCGACGCGGGTGCCTTCCCCGCCTCGCCCGAGATCCGCACCGCGATGGATGCCGTCCGAGAGGTGTCGTCGGTCGCGAACGCGCTGCGCAAGAAGGAGGGCAAGCGCGTGCGCCTGCCGCTGCCCGCTCTGACGGTGGCCGTGACGGACGCCGCGGCGCTCGGCCAGTTCGAGGCGATCCTGCGTGATGAACTCAACGTCAAGTCGGTCGATCTCGTCGAACTCACTGACGGGCTGGCCGAGCGTTACGGCATCAGCCAGCGCCTCGCCGTGAACGCCCGCGCCGCGGGACCGCGCCTGGGCAAGCAGGTGCAGCACGTCATCGCCGGTGCCCGCGCGGGCCTCTGGGACGTCGTGGACGGCACCGTGGTCGTCGACGGTGTCGCGCTCGAGGCGGGGGAGTACGACCTCACGCTCGAAGCCGGGGGAGTCGCCGAGGGAACGGCGATCTCGCTCCTCGGCGGAGGGGGGTTCGTCCTGCTCGACACGACCACGACGTCTGAGCTCGAGGCCGAGGGCCTGGCGCGCGACGTGATCCGCGCCGTGCAGGACACCCGCAAGGCCGCCGGCTTCGACGTCAGCGACCGGATCAGTCTGACGCTGCTGTTCGACGACGACGAGGATGCCGCGGCCGTGACCTCCGCGTTCACCGCGGCGGACGTCGCCGGCGAGACACTCGCGCTCGCCAGCTCGGTGCGCTCTCGCACCGAGACTCTTCTCGACATGGGAACGATCGCCACAGACGTCGTCGAGTTCGAGAACGTGATCGACAAAGCCACCTATGCCAACCGGGGTTCGTTCACGGTCTCGGTCGGACGGATCGGAGCGACCTCGTGAGCGACAGGAACAGAGCCGACGCCGTCTACGCCGCGCTGCTGCGCCGTCAGGGCGAGCAGTGGGTGCAGCCGCGCGTCGAGCGCACGGCACGACTGCTGACCTATCTCGACGACCCGCAGCGCACCTATCGCGTGATCCACGTGACGGGCACGAACGGCAAGACCTCGACCGCCCGCATCGCGGAGTCGATCGTTCGCGCGACGGGCCTGCGCACGGGTCTGTTCACCAGCCCGCACCTCGAGCGCTTCACCGAGCGGATCATGATCGACGGCGAGCCGATCGACGACGGCCTGATCGCGGATGCCTGGGACGAGATCGAGCCGTTCGTCGACATCGTGGATGCCGAGCTGCAGGCATCCGGCGACGCGTCGCTGACGTTCTTCGAACTGCTGACCGTGCTCGCCTTCGTGGCTTTCGCCGACGCACCCGTCGATGTCGCCGTGATCGAGGTCGGCATGGGCGGCTCGTGGGATTCGACCAACACCGCCGATGGCGACGTGGCCGTGTTCACCCCGATCGACATCGACCACGCCGACAAGCTGGGCGACACGATCGCCGAGATCGCGACCGTGAAGTCGGGGATCATCAAGGACGGTGCCGCCGCGGTCTCGGCCGAGCAGGACCCGGCGGCGGCAACGGTGTTGGCAACGGCGGCAGCCGCCCGCGGTGCATCGCTCGCGATCGAGGGCGACGCGTTCGGTCTGACCGCTCAGCGGCTCGCCGTCGGCGGGCAGCAGATCTCGGTGAAGGGCCTCGCCGGCACCTACGACGAGCTCTACCTGCCGCTGTACGGCGCGCACCAGGGGCACAATGCGGCGCTGGCGATCGTCGCCGTCGAGTCGCTGATCGGCGGCGCGTCGCGGTCGCTCGCTCCCGATGTCGTCGCCGACGGCCTTGCGCAGGTGACCTCGCCCGGGCGCCTGCAGCTGGTCGGGGTCGCCCCGACCGTCCTCGTCGACAGCGCACACAACCCGCACGGGGCACGTTCGCTCGTGCAGGCGCTCGGCGACTCGTTCGACTTCGACGAGTGGGGGCTCGTGCTCGGCGCCTTCGGCGACAAGGACCTGGCGGGCATCGTGTCGACGCTCGCCCCCGCCGCCACCCACGTGTTCGCGACGGCGCCCGACTCCGACCGCGCCGCTGAGCCCGATGCGATCGCCGACCTCGCCGAGGCTGCGGATGCCCACGTCACCGTGCACCGCGACCTTGCCGAGGCCGCCGATGCCGCGCGCGAATGGGCCTCGAGCTCCGACCGCCGCGCGGTCGTCATCGCGGGAAGCGTCGTCCTCGCGGGCGAGGCACTGCAGCTGGCCGCCGCAGAAGATTGGAAAGACGGGTGGCGGGCGTGAGCGCCGACGCGACGACCGGGTCGGATGCCTCGGCACGCCCACCCCGTGCGCGTCGCCAGCGCGGGGCGCAGGAGTCGCTGGCATCCATCGTCCTCGGCTTCGAGTCGATCATCGTCTTCTTGGGCGGCCTCGCCGTGTATGGTCTGCACGCCCTGCCAGACGGCATCGCGGACTGGTGGGGGATCGTCGGCGGCGCGGTGCTCGCGGTCGCCATGATCGCGACGTCCGCGCTGGTGCGGCACCGGTGGGGCATCGTGCTCGGCTGGGTGCTGCAGGGCATCCTTCTTCTCGGCGCGTTCCTCGTTCCCGCCCTCGCCATCGTCGCGCTCATTTTCGGAGCGATGTACGCATATGCCACGATCAAGGGAGGCGCTCTCGACCGCCGCAATGCGGCACGCGCCGCCACGAACGGAGACTGACATGCCCACCGAAGAGACTCTCGTCCTCGTCAAGCCCGACGGCGTCGCCCGCGGCCTCACCGGCGCGATCCTCGCCCGCATCGAGGCGAAGGGGTACGCGCTCGTCGACATCAAGCTCGTCGAGCCCGACCGCGACCTGCTCGAGCAGCACTATGCCGAGCACGAGGGCAAGCCCTTCTACGAGCCCCTGCTCGAGTTCATGCTGTCGGGGCCGTCGGTCGCGATCCGCCTCGCGGGCAATCGCGTGATCGAGGGCTTCCGCTCGCTCGCCGGCACGACCGACCCCACCACCGCGGCCCCCGGGACGATCCGCGGTGACTTCGGCCGTGACTGGGGCCTGAAGGTGCAGCAGAACCTCGTGCACGGCAGCGACAGCCCGGAATCTGCGGCGCGCGAGCTCGCGATCTGGTTCTGAGCGCGCGCGGCGGCCAGTCGAAGTCCCTGCTCAGAAGAAGATGTCGAGCAGGTAGGGCACGGCGTTCAGCTTCACCTGTGCGATGAGCAGCACGACGGCGTAGGTGACGAACGCCATGAGCGGCACCCACGACGCCAGTGCCGCTCCGACGGCGCGCACGCGTGGGGCGTCCGCGACGACGCCCGACCGCAAGAGGTGGACCCAGACGGCGTAGAACGTCGGAATCGTCACGAGCCACGTGACCATGCACCAGGGGCACAGCGTGCCGAGCGAGAAGATGCTCTGCGTGATCAGCCATGCCACGAAGCCGAACGCGAAGGTGACGCCGGCGGCGAAGGCCCACCAGAACCACCGTGCGAATCTGGCGCCGGCCAGGATCGCCATGCCCACGACGATCGGCGCCGCCCAGCCGGTGAGTCCGAGGATGGGGTTGGGGAAGCCGAACACGCTGCCCTGCCACGAATCGAGGTTCTTCGTGCACTGCACGAGGGGACTGAAGTCGCACGACGCCGGCCCGCCATCCGGGTTAGCGAGTGCGTGGAACTTCTCAATCGTGAGGGCGAACGCGGCGATCCAGCCGATGACGCCGGCGATCACGAGCCACACGGCGAGGACGGTCGGGCGGCTGTCGATCGTGCGGGTGGGCATGCCGCGATTATCCCATCGGATGCCTCCGACCAGACCGCGTCCGTCGCGCACGCGGGGCGCCTTCCGCGCAATTCGAGCGGGAAAGTGCGATAATGGGGGCCGATGCCCCGCGGCCGCGCCGCACCACTGGCATCACCGAAGACTTCGGGCGATGAACGCCCTTGGCAGCACGAGCCCCGCCACGCAGCGGGTGAGGTTGCAGACCGTATGAGTTCGCGGATCCTCCGGACCGGAGCGACACCGCCAGATTGCCCGGGACGGCCCGCGGAGCCGCCCGCAAGGAGTAAGCCAGAGATGGCCGATGAGCACAATGACAACCGTGATTCCGAATTCGTCGATGCGGACCAGCCGCTGACGCCCGACGCAGAGGGCATCGCTGAGGGCGAGCTCGTCGCTGCGGCTGAGGTGGTTGACGAGGCTGAGCAGATCGTCGCGATCGAAGAGGGCGCGGCGACCGAGGTCGTCGCCGACGCAGAGAGCATCGTCGACGACGCTGCGGTGGCCGAAGAGGTCGCCGAGGAGGGGGTCGTCGCTGACGCCGAAGAGATCCTGGCGATCGCCGACGAGCCCGTCAGCGCGGTCTCACTGGGACTCCTGCCGGCAGAGTTCGTCTCGCAGGTGTCCACCCAACTGATGTTCTACGCGCCCGAGATCATTGCGCTTCCGGCGCTGCCCGGGCGAGGCGACGACCGCGACGACCAGGCATTCGAACCCGGCTCGAGCGCACGCCGCCGCAACCGCCGCCGCGGCGGGGCGAACCAGGCATCCGACGTCGACGAGCAGCCGCAGGCGGGCCCGAGCGACCGCGGCGAACGCAACGTCCGGCAGCCGCGCCAGCGCGCCGTCGAGCTCATCACCGAGCCGCAGCGCATCAAGGGCTCCACACGTCTGGAAGCCAAGAAGCAGCGCCGCCGCGACGGTCGCGAAGCCGGTCGCCGCCGCACCGTGGTGACCGAGGCCGAGTTCCTGGCGCGCCGTGAGGCCGTCGACCGCGACATGATCGTGCGGTCGAAGAACGGTCGCATCCAGATCGCCGTGCTCGAAGACAACGTGCTCGTCGAGCACTACGTGGCGCGCAGCCAGGAGTCGTCGCTCATCGGCAACGTCTACGTCGGGCGCGTGCAGAACGTGCTGCCCTCGATGGAGGCGGCCTTCGTCGACATCGGCCGCGGCCGCAACGCGGTGCTGTACTCGGGCGAGGTCGACTGGGATGCCGTGGAGACCGGCAATCAGCCCCGCCGCATCGAACTCGCTCTCAAGAGCGGCGATCGGGTGCTCGTGCAGGTCACGAAAGACCCCGTCGGCCACAAGGGCGCGCGCCTGACGAGCCAGATCTCGCTGCCGGGCCGGTACCTCGTGTACGTCCCGGGCGGTGCGATGAACGGCATCTCGCGGAAGCTCCCTGACACCGAGCGCGCGCGCCTCAAGCGCATCCTCAAGGAGGTTCTGCCCGAGTCGAGCGGCGTCATCGTCCGCACCGCGGCCGAGGGCGCGACCGAAGACCAGCTGACCCGCGATGTGCAGCGCCTCACGAGCCAGTGGGAGCACATCTCCACCCAGGTCGACAGCATCCAGGCTCCGGCGCTGCTGCACTCCGAGCCCGACCTGCTCGTGAAGATCGTCCGCGACGTCTTCAACGAGGACTTCACGAAGATGCTGGTCCAGGGCGACGAAGCGCACCAGACGATCTCGGCGTATCTCGCCGGCGTCGCGCCCGACCTGCTCGAGCGCATCGAGAAGTATGAGGACGAGCAAGACCCGTTTGACCGCTTCCGCGTGACGGAGCAGATCGAGAAAGCCCTCGACCGCAAGGTCTGGCTGCCCTCGGGCGGATCGCTCGTGATCGACCGCACCGAGGCGATGACGGTCGTCGACGTCAACACCGGCAAGTTCGTCGGCTCGGGGGGCAACCTCGAAGAGACGGTCACGAAGAACAACCTCGAGGCCGCGGAAGAGATCGTCCGCCAGCTGCGGCTGCGCGACATCGGCGGCATCATCGTCGTCGACTTCATCGACATGGTGCTCGAGTCGAACCGCGATCTCGTGCTGCGGCGCCTCATCGAGTGCCTGAGCCGCGACCGCACGAAGCACCAGGTGGCCGAGGTCACCTCGCTCGGCCTCGTGCAGATGACTCGCAAGAAGCTCGGCCTGGGACTGCTCGAGACCTTCAGCGAGCCGTGCGAGGTCTGTGCAGGGCGCGGGGTCATCGTGCACCACGACCCCGTCGTCAAGCACCGCAGCGCGGCGCAGTCCGGTCCGTCGTCCAACGCGCGCCGGTCGCGACCCGCGTCATCGCCCTCCGGCACGAACGGCAACGGCGGCACACACGTCATCACCGAGGGCGCCAAGTCGGCCCTCGCCGCGATCGCCGCGTCGACGATCCACGGGACGCACGATGAAGTGGCCGACGCCGCGCCCGCCGTGACCCTCGATCTGCCCGTCGCAGCCGGCGCTTCGGCGACGTCCGGTGCGTCCGATGCCCTGGTCGTGCCCGCCGACGGCGCGAAGAAGCCGCGCCGCAAGCGCGGCGAGGCGCGATCGGGTCAGCGCGGAGGCGAGCGGACGGATGCCGGGGCATCCACCCCCCGCACCGACAAGGACGTGCTGCTCGACTCGGTGCTGAGCGCCCTGCCCGAGCCCAAGGCTCCCGGCCAGGGCCGTGGACGTCGTCGTGTGACCACTGCGGCGCTGAGCGGCACCCCGATTCCGGCCACGCCCGAGATCACGGAGTCGTAGCAGCGCGCCGCTGACGTGCGGTGACGCGCAGACCCGACGCGATGAGCCTTCGGACGAGCTCGTGCCCGCTGACGTGCTCTGCCCCCGCCGCGATCAGGCGGGGGAGCGCGTCGGCCGGGACGTCGTAGTGATCGAGGTCGAAGCCGCGCCGCGGGATGCCCTGAGCATCCGCGAACGCGTGCAGTTCCGCCAGGTTCTCGTCGCTGACGAGGTGCGCCCACAGCGTGCCGTGTGCGGGCCAGCGGGCGTCGTCGATCAAGATCGCCATGCCCTCATGCTACGGATGCGCGACACACCCTCGGCCCGCTTTTGCCGGAACGCCGCTCATCCGGTAAAGTAGATCCCTGGTGCGTCGAGGTTCCGCCTCCGCACCGAATGACATTCAGGACTTTCCGTCTCACAAGACAACTGGAGCCGTGCGCTCCACAGAAGAAAAACAGGTGTGAAGTGGTTTACGCAGTTGTGCGCGCCGGCGGCCGTCAGGAGAAGGTTCAGGTCGGCACGATCGTCGTCCTCGACCGTCAGAAGGCGAAGGTCGGCGAGAAGCTCGAGCTGCCCGCCGTGCTGTTCGTCGACGGCGACACCGTCACGACCGACGCCGACAAGCTCGCGAAGGTGACCGTCACCGCTGAGGTCCTCGGCGAAGAGCGCGGTCCCAAGATCGTGATCCAGAAGTTCAAGAACAAGACCGGTTACAAGAAGCGCCAGGGCCACCGTCAGGACCTCACGCGCGTCAAGATCACCGGCATCAAGTAAGACTCGGGAGACGCAGAGATGGCACACAAAAAGGGCGCAAGCTCCACCCGTAACGGTCGCGACTCCAACGCCCAGCGACTGGGCGTGAAGCGCTTCGGCGGCCAGAAGGTCCTCGCCGGCGAGATCATCGTCCGCCAGCGCGGCACGCACTTCCACCCCGGCGCGAACGTCGGTCGCGGTGGCGATGACACGCTGTTCGCCCTCGAGGCCGGCGCTGTCGAGTTCGGCACGAAGGGTGGCCGCAAGGTCGTCAACATCGTCGCCGCTGTCGCCGCGGAGTAGTCCGAACGCGCGACGCGATTGATCAACTTCGGAGAGGGGCGGGCTGAGGCTCGCCCCTCTCCTTTTCTCATAGGGAGACCGACATGGTCACGTTCGTCGACCGGGTGACGCTGCATCTGCGCGCCGGCAAGGGCGGCAACGGCTGCGTGTCGGTGCGTCGCGAGAAGTTCAAGCCGCTGGCCGGCCCCGACGGCGGCAACGGCGGACACGGCGGCGACGTCGTGCTCGTCGCCGACCCGCAGGTGACCACGCTGCTCTCGTACCACCACTCACCGCACCGCAGCGGCGGCAACGGCGGTTTCGGCATGGGAGACAATCGCTCGGGCGCGCACGGCGAGAGCCTTGAGCTCGGTGTGCCGGTCGGGACGGTCGTGAAGGATGCCGAGGGCGAGGTCCTCGCCGACCTCGTCGTGCCGGGCATGCGCTTCGTCGCGGCGCCCGGCGGCCAGGGCGGGCTCGGCAACGCCGCACTCGCGAATCCGAAGCGCAAGGCCCCCGGCTTCGCCCTGCTCGGCACCCCCGGGTGGGAGGGCGATGTCTTCCTCGAGCTGAAGACCGTCGCCGATGTGGCGCTCGTCGGCTTCCCGTCAGCGGGCAAGTCGAGCCTCATCGCCGCGATCTCCGCCGCGCGCCCCAAGATCGCGGACTATCCGTTCACGACGCTGCACCCGAACCTCGGCGTCGTGCAGGCCGGCGATGTGCGGTTCACCGTCGCCGACGTCCCCGGCCTCATCGAGGGTGCGAGCGAAGGCAAGGGGCTCGGACTCGAGTTCCTGCGCCACGTCGAGCGGTGCACCGCGCTCGTGCACGTCCTTGACTGCGCGACCCTCGAGCCCGGTCGCGACCCGCTCAGCGACCTCGACATCATCCTCGAGGAACTCGGCAACTATCCCGTGCCCGAGGGTCAGACGCCGCTTCTCGAACGCCCGCAGCTGATCGCACTCAACAAGGTCGACGTTCCCGAGGCGAAAGACCTCGCCGACCTCGTGCGGCCCGACCTCGAGGCGCGCGGCTACCGCGTGTTCGAGATCTCGACGGTCAGCCACGAGGGCCTGCGTCAGCTGTCGTTCGCCCTCGCCGACATCGTCGCGAAGCACCGCGTCGAGCAGGCTGCCGCGCCGGCGCCCGAGCGCGTGATCATCCGGCCGCAGGGCGCCGACAAGGAGTTCGAGATCCGCGTCGAGGGCGGCACCTACGGCAACCTGTACCGCATCCTGGGCACCAAGCCGGTGCGATGGGTGCAGCAGACCGACTTCCAGAACGAAGAGGCGGTCGGCTTCCTCGCCGATCGGCTCGAGAAGCTGGGCATCGAAGACGGCCTGTTCAAGGCCGGAGCCGAGGCAGGCTCGACCGTGGTCATCGGCGATGGCGATGGCGTCGTCTTCGATTGGCATCCCTCGCTGTCGTCCGCCGCTGAGCTCATGACCGCACCGCGCGGCACCGATCCTCGACTCGACCTGAACCCGCGTCGTACGACGTCGCAGCGCCGTGAGCGCTACCACGAGCGCATGGATGCCAAGGCCGACGCCCGCGCCGAGCTCGAGCACGAGCGCATCGCGGGCGACGCCGCGTGGGACGGCGAGGACTGGGCGGAAGACGACGAGTCGTGACCATCGCGGATCGGGCAGAGCTGCGCGGAGTGCGCCGCCTCGTCGTGAAGGTCGGCTCGTCGTCGATCAGCGGCGAGAACGCGGGCAAGATCCAGCTCATCGTCGAGGCCCTCGCCGAAGCCCATGCGCGCGGCACCGAGGTGGTGCTCGTGTCGTCGGGTGCCATCGCGACGGGCATGCCGTACCTCGCGCTCGATGAGCGCCCCGTCGATCTCGCGACGCAGCAGGCGGCGGCGGCCGTCGGGCAGAACGTGCTCATCTACCGCTACCAGGACGCGCTGCGGCCGTTCGAGATCGTCGCGGGTCAAGTGCTGCTGACCGCGGGCGACCTCGAGAATGCCACCCACCGCTCCAACGCGCGCCGTGCGATGGAGCGTCTGCTGGGCCTGCGGATCCTGCCGATCGTCAACGAGAACGACACCGTCGCCACGCACGAGATCCGCTTCGGCGACAACGACCGGCTCGCGGCGCTCGTCGCCGAGCTGATCGGTGCGGATGCCCTCGTGCTGCTCAGCGACATCGAGTCGCTCTACACGCGGCCCCCGAACGAACCGGGCGCACTGCCGATCGACACGGTCGCGCCGGGTGATGACCTCGCCGGTTTCGAGTTCGGCTCGGTCGTCGTCAACAGCGTCGGCACCGGGGGAGCGGCCACGAAGGTCTCGGCGGCGCGGATCGCGGCGGCAGCGGGCATCGGAGTGCTCGTCACGAGCGCCGACCGGGTCGCCGACGCGCTCTCCGGCGCACAGATCGGCACCTGGTTCGCCCCCGATCCAGACGCTCGCCCGCAGCTCGCCACCGGCACGGTCCGCGCCGCGTCGACCGCCTCATGACGGCGTTCCCACCCCGCCAGTCGCACCGGCACCCTCGCTAGACTGGCCGGATGACCTCCGCGACCATCTCCGCGCCGAGCGGCGCTTCGAGCACCGCGACGAGCGCCCGCGACCGCATGTTGCTCGCGAAGGATGCCTCGCGCACCGTGGGACTGCTCAGCGACGCACAGAAGAGCGATGCTCTCCGTGCGATCGCCTCGGCCCTCGAGGCGGCCTTTGCCGCCATCGTCAGCGCCAATGCCGACGACCTCGCCCGCGGGCGAGAGTCCGGCCTGGCCGACGGCTTGCTCGACCGCCTGCGCCTCGACGATGCCCGGGTACAGGCTCTCGCTGACGCCGTGCGTGATGTCGCTGACCTTCCCGACCCGGTCGGTCGCATTCTCGACGAGCGCACGCTGCCGAGCGGGGTCTCACTGCAGAAGGTCTCGGTGCCCTTCGGCGTCGTCGGCTCGATCTATGAAGCCAGGCCGAACGTGACGGTCGACATCGCCGCCCTCGCCCTGCGCGCCGGCAACGCCGTGGTGCTGCGCGGCGGGACTGCCGCCCAGGCATCCAATGCCGCCCTCGTCGCGGTGATGCGCGGCGCGCTGTCTGAACGGGGCATCGACCCGGAGGCGATTCAGACGGTCGACGACTTCGGCCGCGAGGGAGCGAACGCGCTGATGCAGGCGCGGGGACTCGTCGACGTCCTGGTGCCGCGGGGGAGTGCGCAGCTGATCGAGACGGTCGTGACCGAGTCGAGCGTGCCGGTCATCGAGACCGGGGCGGGCGTCGTGCACATCGTGCTCGACTCGTCGGCGCCGCTCGAGTGGGCCGAGCAGATCGTCGTGAACGCCAAGGCGCAACGCCCGAGCGTCTGCAACGCCGTCGAGACGGTGCTGGTGATGCGGGATGCCGCGGAGCGCCTGATTCCTCCCGTTGCCGCCGCGCTCGAAGATGCCGGCGTCACGATCCACGGCGACGACACCGTGCAGCGACTTGTTCCGCACGCCGTCCCCGCGACAGATGACGACTGGGCGACCGAGCACATGAGTCTCGACCTGTCGATGCGCGTCGTCGACGATCTCGACGAGGCGCTCGCGCACATCCGCCGCTATTCGACCCATCACACCGAGTCGATCGTGACCGCCGACGACGAGCGCGCCGAGCGCTTCCTCGCCGAGGTCGACTCCGCCGTGGTCATGGCCAACGCATCGACGCGGTTCACCGACGGGGGCGAGTTCGGCTTCGGCGCCGAGGTGGGCATTTCCACTCAGAAGCTGCATGCGCGTGGCCCGATGGGCCTGCCCGAACTGACGAGCACCAAGTGGCTCGCGCGCGGCGCGGGGCAGATCCGCGCGTGAACGGCCTAAACTGGAGTCACCCGAACCGAACGGAGTCCGAATGACCCTCGCCATGATCGTCGCTCTCGCTGCAGAGACGACTGAGCACCAGGGCAACGTCCAGGGGCAGACGTTCATCTTCGGAGCCATCGCCTTCGTGGTGTTCCTCGCGCTCGGCGCCGTGACCATGTCCTACCGCAACGTGGCGAACCGCCACGCGCACAAGGCCGACGCCTACGCGAAGGCGCACCCCGCCGACCAGATCCAGGCGGGCCACGGCCACCACTGAGGCTGTGTCTATGGTTTCGGCGCGCACCCCGCGGATCGGGGTCATGGGTGGCACGTTCGACCCGATCCACCACGGGCACCTGGTCGCCGCCAGCGAAGTCGCCCAGCACTTCGATCTCGATGAAGTCGTGTTCGTCCCGACAGGTCTGCCCTGGCAGAAAGAGAAGGTCAGCGAGGGCGAGCATCGCTATCTGATGACGGTGATCGCCACGGCATCCAACCCTCAGTTCACGGTGAGTCGGGTCGACATCGACCGCAACGGCCCGACCTACACGATCGACACGCTGCGCGACCTGAAGCAGGCTCGACCCGACGCCGATCTCTTCTTCATCACGGGTGCTGACGCGATCGCGCAGATCCTCGGATGGCGCAATCACGACGAGCTGTGGGATCTCGCACACTTTGTCGCCGTCTCGCGGCCTGGGCACGTTCTCAGCACCGAAGGTCTGCCCAGCGAAGACGTGAGCCAACTGGAGGTCCCGGCCCTGGCGATCTCGTCGACCGACTGCCGCGCACGAGTACGTTCCGGAAACCCGGTGTGGTATCTCGTTCCTGACGGCGTCGTCCAATACATTGCGAAGCACCACCTGTACCGGAGCGAGGCATGAGCACACCCGAAGAGCCTGAGGCCCCGCGGCTGACGAGACGTCAGTTGCGCGAACTGCGCAACACCGCCTCGAACCCGATCATCACATCCGAAGAGGCAGCCGCCTCGGCCGAGGCGACCCCCGTGGTCGCTCCGTTGCCGCGTGCGGCCGCACCGACAGTCGTGGCCGCAGAGCCACCTGCCGACGACGAGATCGACCTCGGGTCGACCGCGATCACGCGCCGTTCCGCGCGTCAGCAGGAACGTCTGCGCACCGCGTCGGTGCCCGTCGTCGGTGCCGTCGACGACGACCCCGAAGCCGACGGCGAGCTCGATGACGCCGTGGAGCTCGATGCTGCGGATGCGGTCGCGTCCGAGAGTGAGGACGTCGTCGGCATTGCCGACGCCGAGGCCGCAGCCGACGCTCTCGCCGACGCGCAGGCCGAGGCCCCCGAGGTCGAGATCCTCGATGCCGAGCTCGCGCCCGCTGCCGTCGCCGAAGCTCCGGATGCCTCGCACGATTCCGACACCGACGCGGCGGATGCCTCGCACGACACCGCCGTCGAAGACGAGCCGGCCGTCGACGCGGCCGACGAGGTGCTCCTCTTCAGCGAGGGGGAGGCTGGCGATGACGCCGAGGAGGCGCGTCCCGTCGTCGCACCGACGTTCGGATCGGGCCTGCTGGCCGGCGAAGGCGTGGAGATCGAGCTGCCGGCATCCTTCGATCAGCTTCTGACGCGCGGCAGTTCGGCGACCGGATCGCTCGCGGCCTCGAACGCGCTCATCCTGTCGCAGACGCCCGAAACGGGTTCGCTCACGTCACCCATCGCCGCCACCGGCGAGGTGCTGATCACCGGGATGTACAACCTGCCCGAGTCGTTCGGCTCGACGGGCACCTCGCGCGGGTCGTCCGACGGCAAAGAGATCGATGCCATCCTCATCGATGGCGAGCTGCCCGCCTCATCGTCGCCGACGCCCATCGCCGCGAGTGCAGCGATCAGCACGATCAAGACCGCGGAAGACATCATCAAGCCACCTGCCCCTGAGAAGGGCGGAAGGCTGATGATGGCACTCGTCATCACCGCGGGTGTGTTGGCGCTGGCGCTGACCGGGGTGCTGATCGTCGCCCTCGTGACCGGAGCCTTCCGATGACCGCGACCGCGCGGACGCGCGAACTGCTGGTGGTCGCGGCGGCCGCGGCCGAAAGCAAGGGTGCGGAGGATCTCGTCGCGTTCGACGTGTCCGATCCGCTGCCGCTGGTGGACGCCTTCCTGCTCGCCACGGGCAACAGTGAGCGCAACGTCGCCGCGATCGCCGATGCGGTCGAAGAGGCGATGCTCGAGAACGGCGTCAAGCGCCTGCGGCGCGAGGGCAAGCACGAAGCCCGCTGGATCCTGATCGATTTCGGCGACGTCGTGGTGCACGTCTTCCACGAGCAGGAGCGCGTCTTCTACGGCCTGGAACGGCTCTGGAAGGACTGCCCAGTATTGCCGACGACCGCCCCGGTGGATGCCCCGGAATAGGTGCGCCGGTTCGTGGCATCCGTCTGGATGTAGTAAGATCGAAGGGTTGCCGCGAGAGCGGTGACGACCCAGAAATGGGCCTGTGGCGCAGCTGGTAGCGCACCTGCATGGCATGCAGGGGGTCAGGGGTTCGAGTCCCCTCAGGTCCACCGTGTAGTGAGTCGCGTCATAGGCGACATGTGAGTTGTGACAGAGGTCACGTTCTTCGAAGCCTCCGGCCATCGGCCGGGGGCTTTCCTCGTCGTGTGCCAGGAGCGGCAGATGGCGCCTCGGGGGGGAGGTTGCGCCCGCCCAGCACTAGTTTGTTAGGATGCCTTCATAATCCGACGATTCAAGCTGTGAAAAAGCTGAGTGCCCGGTAACGTAGCTCCATGGCGCCACAGGGGCGCTCCTCAGCGGCTGGAGAGAGAGATGAACTTCTTCCAACGCCTCGGTCGATCGATCATGCTTCCGGTGGCAGTGCTGCCCGTCGCGGCGATCCTCTCGGGCATCTCGTACTGGATCAGTTCCGCGACAGGCGGCTCGAACGTCGTCTCGGCGTTCCTCGGCGCGGCCGGTGGAGCATTGCTCGACAACATGCCGTTGCTGTTCGCGGTCGGCATCTCGATCGGCATGGCCAACAAGACCGACGGAACCTCGGCGCTCGCGGGGCTCGTCTCGTGGCTCAGCATCACGACGCTGCTGTCGCCGGCGACCATCCAGAAGCTCACCGGCGCGGCCGAGCTCACCGATGTCGACCCGGCATTCGGCAAGGTGCAGAACGTGTTCGTCGGCATCATCGCAGGCCTCATCGGCGCGTGGTGCTACAACAAGTTCAAAGACACCAAGCTGCCCGATGCGCTGTCGTTCTTCTCCGGCAAGCGGTCGGTCGCGATCGTCACCGCGGGCATCTCGTTGGTGGTCGCCGTCGTGCTGATGTTCGTCTGGCCGGTCGTCTACAACGCGCTCGTCACCTTCGGTGAGTGGATCTCGACGATGGGTCCCTTCGGCGCCGGTCTGTACGGCTTCTTCAACCGCCTGCTCATCCCCACCGGCCTGCACCACGCGCTCAACTCGGTGTTCTGGTTCGACGTGGCCGGCATCAACGACCTCGTCAACTTCCTGAACAACACCGGCACCTACGGTGTCACGGGCCAGTACATGTCGGGCTTCTTCCCGATCATGATGTTCGGCCTGCCGGGCGCTGCGCTCGCGATGTACGTCACCGCGAACACGAAGCGCAAGAAGGTCACCTACGGCATCATGCTGTCGGCCGCCGTGGCATCCTTCTTCGTCGGCGTCACCGAGCCGCTGGAGTTCGCGTTCATGTTCGTGGCGCCGTGGCTGTACCTGATCCACGCCGTGTTCACGGGCATTTCGGTGGGCATCGCGGCGCTCCTTCCGACGCGCCTCGGGTTCGGTTTCTCGGGCGGCTTCATCGACATGGTGCTGCAATGGGCGAACCCGCTCGCGCAGAACCCGTGGATCCTGCTGATCATGGGCGTCGCCTGGTTCTTCATCTACTTCTTCACGTTCCGGTTCGTCATCCTGCGGTGGCGCCTGAAGACGCCGGGCCGCGAAGACGACGACGACACGCAGGATGCGGACAACATCGAGACGAGCCTGACCGGCTACCACGGCACCGCGGAGAAGTTCATCGCGGCGCTCGGTGGCAAAGACAACATCATCGACGTCGACAACTGCGCCACCCGGCTCCGCATGGAGATCGCCGACACGTCAAAGGTCGACGAGCACGCCCTCAAGCGCGCCGGCGCGGCCGGCACGATCAAGCCCGGAGGTCACGCGGTGCAGGTCGTGTACGGCCTGAACGTGCAGTTCGTGAAGGATGCCATGGAAGACCTCATCTCGGGCCGCACCGCCCGGATCGAGGCCGCCGAGGCAGCCGGCGACCTGCCGGGTGCGGGAGCTGCCGAGAAGGGCGTCGCTGCCGGGGTCGCAACGCTGCTCGGGGTGCCGAACATCGCGGCCGCGACCATGGGCGTCGGCGCCGCCGTGGAAGAGCGCACCCGCGCGCAGCAGCGTACCGCGAACACCGTGACGCTCCGCCAGCCGCTCGAGGGCACGGTCGTCGCGCTCTCGGAGGTGCCCGACCCGATGTTCGCGCAGGGCGCCATGGGCCCCGGTCTGGCGATCGATCCGAGCGGTGACACGGTTATCGCTCCGGCCGACGCCACGGTGGCATCCATCTTCCCGACGGGCCACGCGATCGGGCTGTTGCTCGATGACGGCACCGAGCTGCTCATCCACATCGGCATCGACACCGTGAACCTGAAGGGCGACGGCTTCGAGACCCTCGTGACGGCAGGCCAGAAGGTCACCGCAGGAAGGCCGCTGATCCGCTTCGATGGCGACAAGATCCGCGCCGCGGGGCTGTCGGTGATCACGCCGGTGATCGTGCTGAACAACGAGAACGCGACGGTCAGCTTCTCCTGACCGCGCTCAGAGGCGGGCCGGGGCGATGAGCTCCGGCCCGTTGTTGCGCACGTTGCCGACGTCGGGGCCCACCTGGCGCAGCGACAGGCCGTCGACGATGTCGGGCGCAGCGTCGATCGTGGCATCCAGCAGGTCACCGACGTTGTCGGTCGTCGGGTCGAGCCAGACGTCCGCGTAGTCGGCGTCGATGAACAGCGGCATGCGGTCGTGGATCGACCCGAGATCGCCGGTGGCGGCGCGCGTCATGATGGTGAAGCTCAGCACCCAGCGCGCGGGATCGTCGTCGGGCTTCGAGGCATCCTTCCACCACTCGTACAGCCCCGCGAACAGCAACGGAGAGTCGTCGACCGGGTGGATGTAGTACGGCGTCTTCACGCCGTCTTGGGTGTGCCATTCGTAGTAGCCGGATGCCGGGACGACGGCTCGCCTCTTGATGAGCGCCTGCCGGAACATCGGCTTGTCTTCGACCTCTTCCGAGCGCGCGTTGAACGCCCGCGACCCGATCGACACGTCTTTCGCCCAGGCGGGAATGAGCCCCCACCGCGCCGCCTCGAGACGCCTCGTCGGCGGCTCGGTCTTCGCCGAGTCGAGCACGATCGCGACGCGATCGGTCGGCGCCACGTTGTACGAGGGCGCGGGCAGATCGTCGGCCTCGAGATCGACGCGGAGCACGCTCACGAGCTCGGACCCCTGGGCTGCCACGACGAATCGTCCACACATGGCGCTCAGCCTACGGGTGCCCGCCGACACCGGATCAGTCGGCGTCGATGACACCGGCCTCGGTCAGGCGATCGAGCAGTTCGGAACCGTCCGATTCCGACACCCACGGCACACCGGCGGCCGAGTGGTCGTTCACCGCCGTGCGGCCCCCGGCGAAAACGGCCTCGGTGGGGGAGAGGCGGCGGATGGCGACCGCCGTGACGAGATCGGGGAACTCGCTCGTGAAGGCGGTGTAGAGATCGTCGTCGTGCTGCCCGTCATCGCCGATGAGCATCCACTTCACGTGCGGGAACTCGCGGGCCAGACGCCGGAGGTTGTGTTCCTTGTGCTCGCGACCGCTGCGGAACCAGCGGTCGTGCGTCGGACCCCAGTCGGTCAGCAGCAGCGCACCGGGCGGATAGAGGTGTCGCCGCATGAAGCGCTGCAGCGTGGGCGCGACGTTCCATGCGCCGGTCGACAGATAGATGATGGGGGATCCCGGGTGATCTCGCATCAGACGTTCGATGAGCACCGCCATGCCAGGCACCGGCTGGCGCGCATGCTCGTCGAGTACGAACGAGTTCCACGCCGCGACGAACGGCCGCGGCAGCGCGGTGACCATCACCGTGTCGTCGACGTCGGACACGACACCGAAGCGCACATCGGATGCCACGATGAACACCCGCGTCTCGAAGGGTTCTGAGCCCTCGACCGACATCGTCACGGGCTGCCAGCCCGGCTCGAGGCGCGCCGGCAGCACGGTGTCGATCACGCCGCCGCGGTCGGCGACGACATCGTGGCTCACCCCGTCGATCGTGACGGTGGCCTGCGCGTAGCCGACGGGGACCGAGGCGAAGGCGCGCCACCCGCGCACACTGGCGTACTCGCCGCGATGCTTGGTGGGCACGGGCGGGACGATCAGCACACGACCGAGCACCCGCACCCAATCCTCGCCGCCGTAGCCGGGGAAGCCTGCGACGCTCGGCATGTTGCCCCGCGCACGGGCTCGTCGCTCTCGCCAGGCGTGGAAGCGGTATTCCAGGCGCGCGATCCACAGCACCTTGGTGCGGGGCGCGGGTTCGGGAGACATCGTATCAGTCTCCCACGCGGCCCGGAGCGGTGTCGTCGTCGGCGTGCTCGTGCGCCATGTGCCGCGCCTCACTGCGCACGATGAGGCGCTTGATCACGTAGGCCAGCACGAGGAACACCGCGATGGTGCCGACGAAGACGTATCCGGCGTAGTGAAGCTGGTTCGACAGCTCGCGATATGTTCCGGCCGCTGCGGCGCCCACGCTCACATACGCGATCGCCCAGACGGTGCACGCGGGCGCGGTCCACGCCAGAAAACGTCGGTACGAGAAGCCGCTCATCCCCACGGTGAGTGGCACGAGCGAGTGCAGCACGGGGAGGAATCGCGACAGGAAGATCGCGGGGCCGCCGCGCCGCCGAAGATAGAGCTCGGAACGCGCCCAGTTGTCTTCGCCGAGCCGCCTGCCGAGGCGCGAGAAGCGAATGCGTGGGCCGAGCCACCTGCCGAGCCAGAACCCGATGCTCTCGCCGATGAGGGCGCCGATGATCACGATGACGACGAGAACCGCGCCCTCGGCGAACGAATCGACGGCAGTCGCCGCGACGAGCACCACCGTGTCGCCGGGCACGATCAATCCGATCAAGACGCTGGTCTCGAGCATGATCGCGATGCCCGCGAGAAGGGTGCGCAGAACGGGATCGACGCTCTGCACGGCATCCAGCAGCCACGTCAAGAACTCGTTCACCGCCCCAGCGTAATCCGCGCGCCCCGCCGCGCTCCTGTAAGAATGCCTCGGGCTCTCACGCCGGGCGGCCCCGGCCACGCTCGATGCCGCGGCCGGTAACGTGGGCGCGTGTCGTCATCCCCTGCCGCTCCTGCCTCACAGCGCATCGAGTGGACGGATCCCGAGGCGCTCTTCCTGGCCGGTCCGGGCCGCGCGTCGAATGCGTTCTGGCTGGATGCCGGCCCGGGCGCCACCCGGGGATGGAGCTGGATCGGCAGCGGCCGCCCCGTGACCGGCTTCGCGCCGGACGTGACCCTCGCGACAGCGATCGACAGTTCCGCGGATGCTGCGGACGCGATCCCCGGCGGATTCGGCGGCGGCTGGGTCGGCTGGAGCGACTACGACGGCGGAGCGCGACGGGCGGGGGCTCCCGCGTCGGAGGATCCGACCGACCCCCGTCACGCGGCGCTGCGTGTCGATCGGCTCATCGCGTTCGACCACTCGACGCGCACGAGCTGGCTGATCGCACCAGCGGGCGATCTGAGCGCGGCGGCGGGCGACCTCGCGCAGTGGCAAGGCCGCGTCGAGGCATCCGACCTCGAGCCGCCCGCCGAGGCATCCCACATCGCCGACTCCCGACACTCCTCGGGCGCGTACGCCGACCTCATCGAGCGCTGTCGCGCTGCGATCCGCGCCGGCGACGCCTACCAGCTCTGCCTCACGACCCGGTTCAGCGTCGAGGCATCCACACCGATCGACCCGGTCGCCGTCTACCGCCGCCTGCGACACACTCAGCCAAGCCATCACGGCGGACTGATCCGGATCGGCGAGCACGCGCTGCTGTCGGCCAGCCCTGAGCAGTTCCTGCACGTCGACGAGGGCATCGTGCGTACGCGGCCGATCAAGGGGACGAGACCGCGCAGCGAGGATCCGGAGGTGGATGCCGCGCTGGCGGCAGAACTCGCGGCGTCGGACAAGGAGCGCGCCGAGAACGTGATGATCGTCGACCTCATGCGCAACGATCTGCAACGCGTGTGCGTGCCCGGCGCGGTCGCGGCCGAGCGGCTGCTCGAGATCGAGTCGTACCCCGCCGTGCATCAGCTCGTGAGTACCGTCGCGGGCAGGCTGCGGCCCGGAACCACCGTCGGCGAGCTGTTCGCGGCGGCGTTTCCCGCCGGCAGCATGACGGGTGCGCCGAAGCTGTCGGCGATGACGATCCTGCAGAGCCTCGAAGGCGGTCCGCGCGGTGTCTACGCCGGGTGCTTCGGCTGGATCGGTGACGATGGACGCGCCGACCTCGCGATGACGATCCGGTCGATCGTCGTGCATCCCGGCGGAGCGTACGTCGGTGCGGGCGGCGGAATCACCTGGCTGTCGGATGCGGATGCCGAGGTTGCGGAGGTCGCCGTCAAGGCGCGCGGTCCGTTGGCGGCGCTCGGAGCGAGCCTGCCCGACGGCTGGTGAAAGTGCCGGTCCGGTAGGCTGGAGACGCGCGTTCTGCGCTTCCCACACCCGCACGATAGGTTCTTCCTTCTCATGAGCAGCCCCGTCGATACCGCTCCTGCCGCTGACAGCAGCGCGCCCGATCCCCGTGCCGTGACGCACGAGATCCAGCAGAAGTGGCAGCGGCTTTGGGCTGAGCAAGACCCGTTCCGCGCCGGTGGCGAGGCCGACACGCGACCCCGCAAGTACGTGCTGGCGATGTTCCCGTATCCCTCGGGCGATCTGCACATGGGGCACGCCGAGAACTACTTGTACTCCGACATCGTGGCGCGCTTCTGGCGTCACCGCGGCTACAACGTGCTCAACCCGATCGGGTGGGACAGCTTCGGGCTGCCGGCCGAGAACGCCGCGATCAAGCGCGGGGCCGAGCCGCGCGGCTGGACCTACGAGAACATCGCACAGCAGCGAGCGAGCATGCAGCAGTACGGTGTCTCGTTCGACTGGTCGCGGGTGCTGCACACCTCCGATCCCGAGTACTACCGCTGGAACCAGTGGCTGTTCCAGAAGCTGCACGAGCGCGGGCTGGCGTATCGCAAGGAGAGCCCGGTCAACTGGTGCCCGCACGACCAGACCGTGCTCGCGAACGAGCAGGTCGTCGACGGCCGGTGCGAACGCTGCGGCACCGAGGTCATCAAGAAGAAGCTGACCCAGTGGTACTTCAAGATCACCGACTACGCGGACCGTCTGCTCGATGATCTGAACCAGCTCGAGGGCTTCTGGCCGCACAAGGTGCTGCAGATGCAGCGCAACTGGATCGGGCGCTCGGTCGGCGCCGACATCGACTTCGAGATCGAGGGCCGGGACGAGAAGGTCACCGTCTTCTCGACGCGCCCCGACACGCTGCACGGGGCGACCTTCATGGTGGTCGCCCCCGACTCCGACCTGGCGGCCGAACTCGTTGCCGGGGCATCCGCCGAGGCGCGTATGCGCTTCCAGGACTACCTCGGCGCGGTGCAGAAGACGAGTGAGATCGAACGCCAGACCGCCGACCGCCCGAAGACCGGCGTGTTCCTCGAGCGGTTCGCGATCAACCCGATCAACGGCGCCCGCCTGCCGATCTGGGCCGCCGACTACGTGCTGGCCGACTACGGCCACGGCGCCGTGATGGCCGTGCCCGCCCACGACCAGCGCGACCTCGACTTCGCGCGTGCGTTCGATCTGCCCGTCAAGGTGGTCGTGGACACGACCGCGCCCGTCACGGGCGCGATCCCGGTGATCGAGCTGGACGACGAGGGCGTGCCGATCGATCCGGGACCCTTCCTGGGCGACATCGACCCGGCCGTCACCGGCATCGCGCTGACCGGCGAGGGACGCCTGACGGGTTCGGGCTCGCTCGACGGACTGAGCAAGCGCAACGCGATCGCCCGCGTGATCGAAGAGCTCGAGGCATCCGGCAACGGTCGCGCCACGAAGACCTACCGGCTGCGTGACTGGCTGATCTCGCGGCAGCGCTTCTGGGGCACGCCGATCCCGATGATCCACACCGCGGACGGCCGCATCGTTCCCGTCCCGGCCGACCAGCTGCCCGTCGAGTTGCCGCCCGTCGAAGGGCTCGACCTGACACCCAAGGGCGCATCGCCGCTGGGCGCCGCGACCGAGTGGGTGAGCACGGTCGATCCCGAGACCGGCGAGCCGGCGCTGCGCGATCCCGACACGATGGACACCTTCGTCGACAGCTCGTGGTACTTCCTGCGGTTCCTCTCGCCGGGCGACCGGAACGAAGCCTTCTCGTCGCGGGAAGCGGATCGCTGGGGGCCAGTCGACTTCTACATCGGCGGCGTCGAGCACGCGATTCTGCACCTGCTGTACGCGCGCTTCATCACGAAGGCGCTGTTCGACATGGGACTCGTCGAGTTCACCGAGCCCTTCTCGAATCTGATCAACCAGGGCATGGTGATCCTCGACGGCGCGAAGATGAGCAAGAGCAAGGGCAACCTCGTGCTCTTCCAAGAGGAGCTCAACGCGCACGGAGCCGACGCGCTGCGCGTCGCGCTCGCTTTCGCAGGGCCCGTCGAGGACGACAAGGACTGGAACGACGTCTCGACGACCGGCGCCGCCAAGTTCTTGGCGCGCGCGCTGCGCATCTCGAGTGAGGTCGACAGCTCTCCCGACGTGATCTGGGCGGAAGGCGACCCGGCGCTGCGCCGCGTCACGCACCGCCTGTGGGCCGACGTGCAGGGCCTCGTCGAGCAGACGAAGTTCAACGTCGTCGTCGCGCGCCTGATGGAGCTCGTCAACGCGATCCGCAAGACGATCGACTCGGGCGCCGGTGCGAATGACCCCGCCGTGCGCGAGGCGGCCGAAGCGCTCGCGATGATCCTCGATCTGTTCGCTCCGCACACCGCGGAGGAGATGTGGTCGCGACTCGGCTACCCGCCGTTCGTCGGGCTCGTGACCTGGCGCCAGGCCGACCCGACGCTGCTCGTCGAAGAATCGGTGACGGCGGTCGTGCAGGTCGACGGCAAGGTGCGCGGCACCCTGACCGTGCCGGCGCGCATCTCGCCGGACGAGCTCGAGGCATTGGCGCGCGCCGACGAGAAGATCGTGCGGTCGCTCGCCGGGCGCGAGATCGCCCGCGCCGTGGTCCGTGCCCCGAAGGTCGTCAGCTTCACCACCGCCTGAGCCGGGGCGGCGGCCGGTTCGCGGCGGCGGCGCCTCCTCCCCAGTGCGCTGATTTCGGCATCCGTCCACTGATCCGTCGGTAGGGCGTTCACGCCGCTGCGCGGGGTGGCAGTGTGTGCGGGTGAGCGGAGCGACTCTGGAGGGGCGCGCACCCGCGCGCCGGCGCCTCGGGGTCGGCGCGGCGATCGTGGTGGTGGTCGTGGCGCTCGCGGTGTCGGTCGGCATCGGCGTCGTGCGATCGTGGGGCGCGACCGACGTGCCCGGGGCGGGGGAGGCCATCGTCGGAGCAACGGGCAGCGTCGACATGCCGTCGCTCTACGTGCACGTGTTCGGCGCGGTCGCGCGGCCGGGGCTCTACCGACTGGAAGACGGTGCGCGGGTCGTCGACGTCATCGCCGCGGCAGGCGGAATGACGCCGGATGCCGATGCGACGGCCGTCAACCTTGCGCGGCGCCTCACCGACGGAGAGCAGCTGCAGGTGCCCGTGCTCGGCGCGGCGCCCCCGGCGGACGCTGCCGCGCCCGGGATAGCCACGGACGGCAGAGTGAACCTCAACACCGCCGATGTCGCCGCGCTCGACACCCTGCCTCGGGTGGGCCCCGCCATCGCGCAGCGCATCATCGACTGGCGCGAGGCGAACGGACGGTTCACGAGCGTCGATGATCTGCTCTCGGTGCCGGGGATCGGCGACAAGATGCTCGCGGGCCTTCGCGACCTGGTCACGGTGTGAGCGTGGCCGCGCCGCCGCGTCTCGCCGCCGGCGCGACCGAGGCCGGAGCGACTGCGCCGCCCGCGGGCGGGGCCGCAGATGCGTCGTGGCGCGGGCCGAGTCTGCGGCGCCTGCGCCGACGAGATGCGCGCCTCGTACCCGTGGCCGCGCTGGCATGGGTGGGCGCCGCAGCGACGATTCTCCACCCCGAGGCGGCCGTGGCGTTCTCGACCGTCGCGTGGGCCCTCGCGCTGATCGCCCCCTTCTGCGGGGCCCGCGCCGCGCAGCCGGCACGGACCCGGTGGGCGCTCGCGGCGGTCGCCTTGGCCATCGCCGCGGCGGTGAGCACGCACGTGGCGCTCGCGCAGCCGGCGCGCTCGGCGGCGGGGGGCCCCCCCGCCCCGGGGGGGGGCGCGGGGGGCCGCGCCCCCACA
>JASCPF010000019.1 GCA_029959325.1 Microbacteriaceae bacterium PS02068 | reverse complement strand
CTGCCTTCATCTAGATCGTTTCGGGGGCGTGCGGGCGTTAGCGGGTGGGGGGGGGGCGCACCCGAAGCGGGTGCGCCCACCGAGGTGGATTACTTGAATCCGTCGTTGTCCGCGAAGTTCTGGTCGATCGCGGTCGCCGCGTCGGTCAGAGAGCTCTTCGGGTCGGCGCCGCCCCAGATGGCGGCGAGCGCACTGCCGAACTTGGCGGTGATCGTCGGGTACCCGGCGGTCACCGGACGGTAGACCGCGATGCACTCCGGCGTGATGGCGTCAGCGGCACAGGCCTTCGTGAGCTGCTCGCCCCACAGCGCCAGGGCGCCACCGGACTGGTACAGCGCGTCGGCCTTCAGTGCCGACGTCGTCGCGGGCGGGGCACCGTTCGCCTTCGTCATCGCGCCGACGTTCTCGTCGTTCAGCAGGTAGTCGAGGAACTTTCCCGCGGCCTTGCCGTTCTTGGTTCCCGAGCCGATGCCCCACGTCCAGGATCCGGCTCCGGCCTTGGGCCCGTCGCCCATGTTCGGCAGCGGCATCACGACCAGGTTGTCACCGAGCTTGGCCGAGAACGTCGGGTAGTTCCAGTGTCCGCCCCACGCGACAGCCACGCGTCCGTCGACGAACGCGTTGCCGTCGGAGTTCGGGTCCGAGAAGGGCTTCCACGAGGCGAACTCGGTCAGCGCCTTCACGCTCGCGTCAGAGTCGAGCGCCCCCGCAGATTTGCCGTCTTCGATGAGGTTGCCACCGGCCGACTGGATGAGCGGGGCGAAGCCGTACGTTCCCCATTCACCCGAGAGGCTCGACTCGTTCAGGTCGAGCGACTTCCCCGACGGGTTGGCCGCGGCCAGCGTCTTCAGTGCTGTCGCGAACTCGGAGGGAGTCCACGCGGTGTCGAACGACGTGGGGTATTTCACGCCCGCGGCATCCAGGAGTGCCTTGTTGCCGTAGAGACCCATCGCCGAGTCGAACATCGCGAGAGCGTACAGCTTGCCGTCGGAGGTTCCCTCGGCGACCGAGCCCGGAGTCGCGTTGTCGACCGTTGCGGAGTCGACGAAGTCGCTGATCGGCGTGATCTTGTCGTTGTAGACGAAGCTCGCCAGCGTCGGGCCGTCGATCTCGAGCACGTCGGGCAGCTGATCCTTCGGGGTGCTGCTGATCGTCGTGGTGTAGGTGTCACCAGAGATGAGCCGCAGCTTCGCGGTCACGTCGCTCTGCGACGAGTTGAACCCGTCGACGGCCGCCTGCAGCGCGGCGTTCTCGCTGTCCTGGCCCTGATGAGCCCAGATGTTGATCTCACCGGTGCCACTCCCCGCGCCGGCGTCGCTGTTTCCCCCGCCGGCTGAGCACCCCGCGAGGGTGAGCGCAGCGACGACTGCCGCCGCCGCCCACGCGCCGCGACGCAGATTTCGTGTGATTGTCATGATTTTCCTCTTTCGAGCATCCCTCTTTGGATACGGACACAGGCTGGTGTGTTGGTCGGTCCTCGCCCCGGACGCCTGCGATACGGGGTAAATCTATGGAGTTGCGATTGTGGTCAGCGCACGGCCGCGCGGGTCGCGGGCGTCGGACGTCCATCGACCACGGTGACCTCGAACGGGTCGGAGATGCTGCTGGTGAAAACGCCATCCGTGCGCACGTTCTCGAATGCGAGGAACGCCCAGGTGCCGCCCCGTCGCTGGACGAGTCGTCCCGAGTAGAGCGCGTCCGTCGTGATCGGGCGAGCAGAAGAGAGGTCGTACGGCAGAGTGGGGTCGACGATCGGCGCGGCCCACGTGCCGGCACCCGGGTAGTCAGCGGCGAGCGCCGCGGTCATCGAGTCGGCGGTCGACGAGAACAGCAGCACCCACTGGCCATCGACTCGGGCGACCTGCGGTACTTCGAGGTGGGCGAAGCCCGCCCCGGGGGCGCTGAGCGGCGGGCGAGCCTCCCAGGTCTCGAGATCGGTCGAGAAGGCGTGGCCGATGACGCCGCGGTCATCCAGAGCTCCATGATTCGCCCGCGCCGTGACGAGCATGTGCCAGCCGCCCGACTCGGCATCTTTGAAGACCCACGGATCCCGCCAGGCTTCTTCCTTCCACTCCGAGGTTCCCCACGTCTCGTACCAGCGGGCATCGGCGACCGATACCGCAGACGCGGCCTTGGTCCACGTGACGAGATCTTCGGAGACCGCGACGCCGACGCTCTCGATGTTGGCGACGGACGGCTCGGCATCGAGGAATCGGGAGCCCGTGTAGAACATCCGCCACAGCCCGTCGTCTCCGCGGACGACGCTGCCCGTCCACGTCGCGGTCTCGTCGAAGGCGCCGGTCTCGCCTGGGGTGAGCACGAGGTCGGCGACGGGAGTCCAGCTGACGAGGTCGTCGGAGATGGCGTGACCGATGCGCGCTGCGCGGTGCCGCCGCTCTTCGTCGCCGAGAGACGTGGGTGCATGGAGGTAGAAGATGTGGAATGCCTCGCCGTCGTCGGCGAACCAGAAATCCCAGACCCACGAGCCTTCGAGCTTCAGCACGAGGGGCCTCCTCTTCATTGATGGACGGTGGTGCTAACACGCTTGACTCCACAAGTTATGCGCTTTAGCAAAGGAAGTCAAGCGTATTAGCAGATCCGGTTAGGATGGAGCGATCGAGCGCAAGAAAAGTGCGGGGTGAGTGTGGCTCAGCGGAGAGTGACCATGGCGGATGTCGCCGCTCGCGCAGGCGTGTCGACCACGGCCGTCTCTCTTGTCCTGAACGATCGGCAAGGCACGCGCCTCTCAGAGGACGCCGCGCGACGAGTGCGGGATGCCGCGCGCGAGCTCGGCTACCGCCCCAACCTGACCGCTCGGGCGCTCAGCACACAGAAGTCGCACGTCATCGGGTTCATCTCCGAGCAGGTCACAACCGACCGACTGGCGAGCGGACTGATTCGCGGGGCGCTGCACGAGGCCAAGAAGCGCGGACAGGTGCTGTTCATCGCCGAGACCGAAGGCGAGCCCGACGCCATCGACGAGGCCGTCGACGCCCTCACCGACCGCCAGGTCGACGGCATCATCTACGCCGCGACCAGGCCCCAGACGCTCCGGGTCCCCCCGCGTGCGAACGGCACGCCCGTGATCATGCTGAATGCGTTCTCTGACGACGTCGGCGACGCGGTCTTGGCGGATGAGGAGTCGGGAGCGCGCGAGATCGTCGATCTGCTTCTCGACGCGGGGCACACCGATGGCGTGGTCATCCTCGGCCGCTCACTCGACCAGCCGGTGGACGAATGGCTGACGCGCGCCGTGCAACGCCGCCTCGACGGCATCTGGGCGTCCTTGGCGGCGCGCGGGGTGCGTCCGATCGCGCAGCTGCCGTGTCAGCCGTGGTCGGTCAAGGCCGGATACGAAGCGATGCGCGACCTGCTGAGCGCCGGCATCCAGCCGCAGGCCCTCATCTGCATGAACGACCGCCTGGCGTTCGGCGCCTACCGCGCCCTCTCCGAGGCGGGTCTCACCGTCGGTCGCGACGTCGCCGTCGTGTCGTTCGACGACGACGACATCGCGGTCTACCTGCATCCGATGCTGACGACCGCGGCAGCCCCCTTTGAGGCGATGGGGGCCCTCGCGGTGCGCCTCCTGCTCGACGAGGGGCACTCCCCCGGCGAGCATCTGGTGCCCATGCCGCTGCGCGTGCGCGAGTCGGTGCACCTCACGAAAGCGCGGGCGGCTGAGCTGAGTCGCGACAACCCCGAGCCGGACTGGGCGCGCTGAGCTGAGCCTGTTGTCAGCCCAGGTGCCTTGACGCCTCCGCGACGGGCGACGAGAGTGCAGGCATGGACGTGCGGGTGCTCGGCCCGGTCTCGGTGGGCGGCGCGGAGGTATCACCGCGGGACCGCCAGGTGCTGAGTGTGCTGGTGGTCAGATCGGGAGCTGTCGCGTCGGAGGATGACTTCGGCGAAGCGGTGTGGGCGGGGCGGCCACCGGCGACATCCCGGAAGGTCGTCCAGGGCTCGATTGTCCGGCTGCGGCGCCATCTCGGCGCGGCATCGATCACGAGCGTGGGCCGCGGCTATGCACTGGCATCGACCGTTTCCATCGATGCGCGCGCATTCGAGGAGGAGTACAAGGGCGCGATGCGCGACATGGCTGCCGGGTTCCCCGCCCGGGCGCTCGTGAAGGCGAACACGGCGTTGTCGCTGTGGCGGTCTGCGCCGCTGCCCGATCTGGATGGCTGGGCTCCCGCCGACGGTGAGCGGGCGAGGTGGGAAGACATCCGAGACAGCGTGATCGACGTGCGGTTGTCGGCGATGTGGGCGGCGGGTCACGCATCTCGAGCGGCGGACGAGGGAAGGGATGCCTGCGCCGCGGCCCCGTACCGAGAGGTGCGCTGGGCGGCATGGGCGCGTGCGCTGTATTCCGCGGGGCGCCCCTCGGACGCTCTGGGCGCGCTGGCTCGATTGCGTCGTTCCCTCGCGGATGACCTGGGGGTGGATCCGAGTCAGCCCATCGTTGAGCTGGAGCGGGCGATCCTGCGCCACGACCCGACGCTGGACGTCACGGACGCGTCGCTGCTCGGTGCCCGGGCACCGTGGCCGGGCCTTCGGTCCTACCGCGCAGAGGATGCCGAGTACTTCTTCGGCCGCCAGGATGACGTCGACGCGCTGATCGCCGACCTCCGGGGCGGCGGTCGCGTGGTCCTGGTCGGTGCATCCGGCGTCGGCAAGTCGTCGTTCCTGCACGCGGGGGTCATTCCTGCGTTGCAGGCGGCAGGCAGCAGCGTCCTCGCCGCGCAGGCGGGAGGACAGAGCATCTCCGCGGATCTGCCTGCCGATGTGGTCATCATCGACCACGCCGAGCAGATCCTGGTGGATGGCAGCGACCGCGACGCTGCCGGGCTGGCTATGGCACGCCTCCTGCGGTCGTCCGCGAGCGTGGTTGTGGCAGTGCGCTCCGACAAGGTCGACGAGCTGTGCGGCGTTCCCGGGTTCGAGCAGCTTGCACAGTGGCGACTGCGCTTGCTCCGCCCGATGAGCGACACCGACCTGCGCCTGGCGATCGAGCGGCCGGCGGCGGCGGCCGGGGCCCGGCTCGAGTCGGGCCTGGCCGACGTCATCATCGCCGACGGACGCTCGCGAGCGGGCACACTTCCCTTGCTGTCTCACGCCCTGGCGGAGACCTGGGCGAACGCCGAGGGCAATCTCCTCACCGTCGACGGATACCGTCGATCTGGCGGTCTCGGCGGCGCGATCGCGGTGTCGGCTGAGCAGCTCATGAAGTCGCTCACGCCGCAGGACGTCGACGCCACGCGCAGCCTCTTCCGGCGGCTCGTCAGCGAGGACGGCGATCTGCTTCCCGGCTGGGCGCCGAAGGATGCGGTACCGCCGGACCTGTTGGAGAGACTGGCCGCAGCTCGCCTCATCACCATCGCCGACGATGGTGCCGTGCGCCTGGCTCACGAGGCTCTCATCCGCGGGTGGCCGAGGCTGTCTGCGTGGATCGAGGAGGATCGTGCCGGCCGCAGGCTTCTACGCAACCTCGCGCACGATGCGCACGAGTGGCACGCCTCAGGCGAGTCGGACGGCAACCTCTACAGGAGTGCCCGACTGCAATCTGCGCGTGAGTGGGCGCAGGCGCACCCCGACGAGCTGACGGTTGCAGAGCGCCAATTCCTCGAGGTCTCCTCACTCACCGCGGATCAAGAAGTCCGCCACACGCGGCGCCAGAATCGGCGGCTGCGGGTCGCCCTCACGGCGACCGGGGCACTGTTGATCGCGGCCGTCGCCGGCGGCGTGTCGGCGCTCGAAGAGCGTCTCGCGGCTGTCACCGCACGCACCGACACCGAGGCGGCTCTGTCGGCAAGTGAGTCGCTGCGACTGGCGGGGCTGGCCGAGACCGAGCGGGATCCGGCGGTCGCGTTCGCGCTCGTGGCGCAGTCTCTGTCGACGGACGATTCGCTGCAGGCACGGCACATGGCGCTGGAGGTCTTCGGGCGGTTCTCCCGGCTGCTGCCGATGCCGGCGACCGCGGAGGCCGACGCCTTCGCGGTGTCAGAAGAACATGGCAGTGCCGCGAGGGCGGTGTCGGCGGACGGATCGCGGGTCGCCGTGACGCACGGGCGGTCGATCGTGATCACCGACGCATCCGGACGCACGGTCAGCGTGACCGATGACGAAGCGACGGCTCCGAACGCGCTGACCTTCACGACTGATGCCACGCGCCTCGCGGGAGCGCTGAACGAACCGGGGTTCGCTGATACCGGCACCGTTGTCGTGTGGGACGTCCGATCGGGAGGGGAGGTGGCGCGGATCAGCACCGGTGCGCACCCCCTGAGCGAGGTGCGGTTCTCGGTGGACGGCATGTCTCTGTTCACCGCATCCGTCGAGGGCGACCGGAAATGGGATCTGTCCGGATCGCGCGCAGTGATACGCACGACCGACGGCACTCCCACGGCGTTCCGCACGGAAGGGTCGGTCCTCGCTGTCTGGGATAGTCCGGACGCCCTCTGGTCGAGTGCCGCGTGCGACCTCGCCGGGCGAAGCCTCACGCGAGCGGAGTGGCGCGCCCTCGTCGGGAGCGTCGACTACGAGCCTGCCTGCTGATCGGACAATGCAGAGAGATCGACCTCGGCCAGCATGCGAGCGATCAGGTCGTTGCCCTTCTGGGACGGGTGGGCGCCGTCCACGGACAGCGATCCGAACGGCGTCCTCCCATCGGGCCCGTTGAAGGCGTGGTAGATGTCGACAAGGTGAGCGTCAGCCGACTCGGCCTCGTGCGCGAGCATCGCGTTCCACCGGTCGTACTGCTCGACCGTCCACGTCGTGGCCCACTCTTGCTTGTCGGGCTGAAAGTAGGCGAGCAAAGCGTTGGGGTCATCCGGATCGAGGTTCCCGTCGAGCGTGTTCGTCACGATGAGCACGGTCGGCCTCCCGTCTCGGAGCGCGCGCAGCCGAGAGAGTATGTCGCCATAGAGGTCGCCGTAGGTGGCGACCCCCGCCTCGAGACAGTCAGTCGTGGTCGAGAAGACCCACACATCGACCCCGCCGTCGAGAGAACCCCCGCAACCGATGCCGGTTGTCGGGTCGGGGACGGCGTTGTTGTACCCGGTCTCGAGGATGATCACCTCGGCATCAGCGATCACCGGACGGGCGTGCGCATCGCTCGCGACCAAGGACTGCGCCTCCGGGACTGTCATGCCGGTCAGGAGCGTCGCCTCCGCGGAGACGTCCAGCGAGTCCTCGACGTGTGTGCGGAAGGTCTCGGCGAAACCCGTGCAGCCCGGACAGTGATCGGCGGTATCGGCGATAGAGTCGCCGATCACGACGATCTGAACGTCGGCCCCGGCCGGCGCGGACGAGGTCGACGTCGCGACGGGGGTCGCAGCGGAGCACCCGGCCAACAGCAGGATCGGCACCATCGCAGCAAGTGCACGTGCGTTCATGATTCACTCCTTCGCGGTCATCCTTGCGCCACCGAACCGCACACCGGTAATGAACCGGTAACGACGCGGGTCTGCGACGGTGGATCCGCGGTCAGGGAAGTGGCCTCAGGCGAGGATGGGTTCCGAGCAGGAATCCGTCTCCGGCGGCCGGCGTCGGCTCGGGATCGCCGGGCACGATGCTGGCCATGCCCCATCCCGGCCACGTCTCACCCTCGACCTGGACGAACACGATCGAGTCTCCGCTCGGCGCCCAGGTGGGTTGCGACGACAGAGGTCCGCTGGCGCTGTTGTTGCGGATGAGAGTGTCGCCGGTCGGGTTCTTCGTCAGCTGAGTCAGGGCAGACCCGTCGGGCGCGATGGTGTAGAGGTCGGAAGCCGCGTAGGGATTGCTGCCGTTCCCGGCGTCGCGGTCGCCGAGGTCGTAGGTGGTGAAGACGATCGTGGTTCCGTCCGGGCTCCAATCCGGGTAGGTGCCGAACATCTCCCACGGTGTGATCCGCGTCACCTGGCGGGTCTTAAGGTCGAGCGTGGCGATCGCGGTCCCGTTGGGTGAGGACGAGTCGACGCTGTCGTAGCGAAACAGATCCAACACCATCGCATCGCCGGACGGCGCCCACCGCGCTGCGAGGGTGAGCTGCAGCGGATCGGGCTGCGTGTACAGGACAGACACTTCACCGGTCACGACATCGACCGACTCGATGGTGGTGGTCGGCACTCCCCCCGCGGGCAACAGCACGTGCACATAGGCGATGGAGCGCCCGTCGGGTGACCACGCCGGTGAATCCAGCAGGTAGCACTCCGGTCCGCAGTCGACAGGCAGCTGTTCCAGGCCGGTGCCATCCACACGCACCGTCCAGAGTTGCGAGTCATCCACCGTGAACACCACCTGCTGGCCGTCGGGAGACCAGTCCGGGTGGGTTGTCTTGCCCGGTGAATCCGCGGCCGAGACCACCGCGTGATCCCCGGTCCCGTCCGGCCTGACGAGGCGAATGGTGAACTCGTCGTCCTGATAGCGCTGATACAGCAACCATTCCTCACCATCGCTGACCCGTGGCTCGTCCGAGGTCGGCGATGACGTGGTGGAGGGACCTGGCGAGGGCGGCTGCGAGCACCCACCGGTGGCGAGCGCCAGCGTGAGCGCGCCGAGAGCGAGGGCCATACGCGTGGTGAAATCATGCGCCCGACGGTAGATCTGCGCACCGAGACACCACATCCGGGATATCCGCATCATCTGCGCTTGTCGCCCGGCGGGCTCGCGAGTACTTTGTTGCCATGCGGCCCCGCGCGGCGTCCCACCGGGTCGCGGTGGCCGTCATTCTTGCCGCCGCGGCTTTCGGCATCGCGGCCGTTCCGACGTTCCTCGTCGGCTACCCGCGCGCGCTGTCAGCTGCCGTCCTGGTCGGGCCGGCGCTGGTGGCCGCCGGCACGCTCGTTCGTCCACGACGCGCACGACCGCTGGCGGTCCTTCTCATCGTCGCCGGGACCGTGTGGATCTCCGTGGGGCTGGCCCCGGCGTTCCCCGATCCTTTCGAGCCCGCGCTCGAACGCGCAGCGCTCGTCCCACATGCGCTGGTCGCGGGCTGCGTCGGCGCGATTCCGACAGGCTCTCTCCGGCGGCGCACGGAGAGGCTCGCGCTCGGGCTCGCACTGGTCATCGCGGTCGCCGGCGGCGTCGGCCTCCTCCCGTTCGCTCTGACGTGGATCGGCGCATGCGTGTTGTTGACACTCTCGCGCCGCGAGGACGCCGCGACCACGGCATCCAAGATCGCATGGGCGGCAGCACTGATCGCGGTGGATCTCGGGCAGCTGAGCGGCCTTCTGGCGGCGCCGCTCGCGGCGAATCTTGTGTACGTCATCGTCGTGGCGGGCGGGCTGACGTCAGTACTGCGGCTCGATCGCGAACGAGAGGTGTGGGCGGCATCCCCCACCCGGTCCGACGCTGGCGTCGACGACTATGGCGTGCGGCTCGCGCGGGCGCTCGGCGTGGCCGATCTCCGCGTGGCCTTCCTCAGCGACGGCACGCTTCTGGACGCGACGGGGCGCTCGGTCGAACCCGTCGACGCCGCCGTCACAATCAGGGACGACGCGGGCGAGCCGATCGCCGTCGTCTCGGCTGAGGTGCTCGACGCCCCCGTTTCTGTTTCGGCTCTCGTCCCGATGCTGCAGCGCACCGCCTCGATCGCTCGCACGCGAGCGGCCCTTCGCCGCACCGCTGCCGAGCTGCGCAGGTCGCGTGCGATGCTCCTCGACGTCGCCGATGCCGAGCGCGCCGACGTGGACCGACTCGTGCGAGCCACCGTGGGCCATCACCTGAAGATCGCTGCGGCACGGCTCAGGTCGGAGGGATTGGCAGACCTCGCTCAGCGGAGTGAGATGACCGCTGACCTCGTGCGCTCCTCGACAGACCGCGTCCCTGCCGCCCTCACCGTCGCCGAGCTGCTCGGGGCAATCGACCTGCCCGGCGTCGACGTCGAGGTCCGCAGCGACGCGACGATCTCTCAGGGGATAGCGCAGTCGTTGTGGTTCTTCTGCAGTGAGGCACTCACGAACAGCATCAAGCATGCGAACGCGAATCACCGGACGGTGTCGGCCTGGACCACGGACGAGGCGCTCCATGTCGCAGTGCGCGACGACGGGGACGGCGATGCCGACCCTGGCGGCGCGGGGATGCTGGGCCTCCGCGACCGGGCCAGCGTGCTGGGGGGTAGCCTTTCGGTTTCGAGCCGACCGGGCGGCGGGACGGAGATCGTCATCGCCGTTCCGCTCGAAAATGGGCGGACGACCTCGGATCGTGTGGATTTCCCGGATGCCGCGTCGAGGACCTCCCACCTAACGTCGCGTGCATGAACTCACCAGCGCGCGCGGCGCTCACCCTCGTGGCCGTCATCACGGTCATCTCTCCTCTCACGGCATGTGCGGCACCGCTCGAGCGATCGGGAGCGCCGGCCGATCCGTTCACGCTCTCCTCGACGTGGGGAAATGGTCCTGGCGGGATCGGATCCGACGTGCTCTCGGCCATAGCTGAGTCGGATGTCGCTCCCGAGGCCACGGTTTCCGAGCCCGTCGATGACTCACGAGCACCCGTGGACGACTACGAGGGAGCCACGATCACGCTGCTGCAAGAGGGTGCAGTGGACTTCTCTGTCGTTCGAGCGGACAGGCTGGTCATGGCGGGCGCGCACTCACTGGCGCCCCTGCAGGCGCCGCTGTCCGTCTTCGGTCCCGATCATGCCGCCGCGATCGCCGCGTCTCCGATCGCCGAAGACCTTATGGCCGATCTTCCTGACATCGGGCTCGTCGGGGTGGCTGTCGTGCCCGGAGGAACCCGGAGGCTGTTCGGCTATCACGAGGGGCTCCTGGAGTCGTCCGACTTCGCCGGCGCGGTCATCAACACGCGCGTCGGGCCCGGGGCCGATGCGATCTTCTCGGCGCTCGGCGCACAGACGGAACACTCCACGGGAGATGATCGCACCGAACGCGCGGCCGCCGGGACATCGAGGGGGATCGAGGTCTCCCTGCAGCAGGTCGGCGCCGTGGACCTGCCAGCCGTCATGACGACCAACGTCGACCTGTATACGAAGTTCGATGTCGTCGTGGTGCGCAAGGCGGCGTGGGATGCGCTCACCTCCGGCCAGCGTGCGGCATTGCGGGAGAAGGTCGCAGCCGGAGAGAAGACGGCGGAAGCCGAGCGACCGACGGATGCCGAGGCGCTCAGCAAGTGGTGCGGGTCTCCCGGCGCTTCGACCGCGACGGCGACAGCCGCCCAGCTCGCGACGATCACAGATGCCCTTACTTCGGTGAGGGACGACGTGCGACGCGACCCTGCGGCCGCCGAGGCGCTGGATCGCTTCGCCGCCTTGGCACCGAAAGCGGCACCGGATGAGCTGACGGGGTGTGAGCAGTCTGCTTCCGACGGCGACGATAGCCTCGAACCGGTCGGGGACCAGACCGTGCTCGACGGAACGTGGCGGCTCGAGATCACGCTCGACAACCTCTTGGCTGCGGGCATGCCGCGGGCGGAAGCGCTCGGGAATGTCGGCGTCTGGACGTTCTCCATCGTCGACGGACGCGGTGTGGTCGATCAGCCGCACGGCGACGACTGCGTCACACAGTTCACCTTCGCGGGCGAAGACTTCTCGTTCGACTGGGACGCCGGGAAGACCGGTGCCTGCTATGGACTGGGACGAGGGACATACCGAGTCGACGGTAACCGCGCCTACTTCGAATTCACGTCCGAGCGGGACTACGACGCGGCATGGGATACCGCCCTGTTCGCCGAGGGTCTGGTGCGGATCGGATGATGACGAGAGCGACCATGACGGCCGTGAGGGCGGCGCCCTTCGCCCTCACGACGATCGTGGTCGCTCTCACCATCGCCCTCTCGAGTGTCGCCGGCCGAGCGCCGACCACTCTCGTCGGTGTGATCGGGACGATCGGGATCATCGTCGCGCTCGTGACGATGACACCGGGACGATCGCATAACGCCTCATTGCTGGCGGTGAGCGGCGCTCTGCTCGTCCTCAGCGACGGATGGGCTCTGCTGCCTGCGCCTGTCGCCGTCGGCCTCTCGGTGGCTCTCCCACCTCTGGCGATCGCCTGCGCGGGGCTGTCCGTCTTCGCACGGCCGGCCGTCGCGGTGATCGCAGCGGTCATCGCCGCTGTCGTTGCGGGGCCGCTTGCCGGCGCATTCCAGGACCGTCTCGCCGACCCGCAATGCATCGGGTGCGGCGCCAACGGACTAGCGCCGTGGCCAGATAACACGGCCTACACCCTCCTCACCGCTGCCGGCGGCTTGGCCCTCGTCCTCTCACTGGCAGTCATCGCCGCGACAGCGCGGCGCGAACGCGTGGCGGCAGCCGGGGTCGCCGTTACAGCGATGACGGTCATTGTGCCCGGCTCGATCGATCCGGTGTGGAGCGGTTGCGCCGCAGTGGTCATCGCGGCGGCATTTCTCGCATGGAGGAGGGCGGACTGGGGTCGAGCACGCGCGCGCGTCGTGCGATTGGCCACCCGCGCCAACGGGGCCGACATCATGAAAGTCCTGCAAGTCGCGGCAGCCGAGCCCCAGCTGCGCGTGGTGTATCCGTCGGCGGTGCCGGGAGCCTGGATCGACCCCTCCGGTTCACCCACGCCCGCGCCGAACGAGCACTCGGGCGAGTACGTCTTCAGAGGTGGGGAGACCATCGCGATGATCGAAGGTCCTGCACGCGATCGCGTGGCTCAGCTGCTCACCGAAGATGTGATCGCGGCGCTCGCCGACGGCCGGTTGAGCGCTCTACTCGCGGCCGATGTGCAGGAGCTGGGGGCGTCGCGGCAGCGGATCGTGCGACGTGCAGATGATGAGCGCCGGATGGCCGAACGTAACCTTCACGACGGCGCGCAGCAGTACCTCCTCGCGTTCGGGTTGAGTCTGCGGGCCGCGGCTGCGGAAGGTGGCCACCCAGGCGCGGTAGACGACGCGATGAGTGAGGTGGAGCTCGCGCTCACCGAACTCCGGCGCATAGCTCACGGTGTCTATCCCCCGCTGCTGTCGGCCGCTGGCGTCGTTCATGCGGTGACGGAACTCGCTCGGCGAACCGGTGCGCCGGTTGTCGTCGACGGTGAGCTGCCTCGTCTCTCCACGAGCATCGAGCGCACCCTCTACCTCGTTGTCGCTGCGACCCTTGAGCGTGGCAAAGCGACCGAGGTAGCCCTCACCGTCGCGGACGGATGCCTCTTGGCGACGATCGCATCGGCGCCTTCGGAGATTCCCGACCTGCTCGTCGAGCGAGTTGCCGCCCTGGGGGGATCTCTCCTTCTGGTGGATGATGTGCCCGGGAGCAGCGCGCGATGGGAGGCACGAGTTCCATGCGCATAGCAGTCGTCGAGGATCAGCTGCTCACGCGGGAGGGGATCGTGGCGATCATCCGCTCTGAGGTGACGAGGTCGGTCCAGGCCTTCCCCGATGCGGTCGCCTTCCGTGCAAGCGCCGACATCTCGACGTTCGATGTCGTCGTTCTCGACATCCGCATGCCTCCGACGTACTCCACCGAGGGACTCGATCTCGCTTCAGAACTGCGCACAGACCACCCCCAGACGGGGATCCTCATGCTGTCTCAGCACACGGAGATGCCCTTCATCGAGCAGGTCCTCCGCGATCAGGACGGCTCGATCGGCTACCTCCTCAAGGATTCCCTGCTGTCGTCGCACACTCTCCCCGAGTCGCTGCGCCGGATCGCGGAAGGACAGATCGCGATCGACCCCGCGATCATCCGCGGCGCGCTCGGTGAACGGCCGCCAACGGGCATCCCGCTGTCCGCACGCGAAGAAGAGGTACTCGCCGCCGTCGCGGAGGGGCTGACGAACGCGGGCATCGCCGCGAGACTGTTCATGTCGGAACGCACCGTCGAGACGCACATCCAGCACCTCTTCGACAAGCTGAACCTCCCCGGCCATCCGCACTCCAACCGACGAGTGCTGGCGGCTCTGCGGTACATCGACGCGACGCGAGGGGCTGGCCCCTTAGCTCACCACCGACTGCGGGATGCCAAGATCGAGGGATGACCGCAACGCTCGTGGCGCACGGACTGGCCGGAGGCTACGGCCATCGGACGCTCTTCGATTCCCTCGACCTGACCGTCTCCCCCGGCGATGTGGTCGGGCTGGTCGGCGCGAACGGCGCGGGCAAGTCGACGCTCCTGCGCCTGCTCGCCGGCGTCGATGCGCCGCAGAGCGGCACGGTCTCGCTCGCCCCGTCGGACGCGTTCGTCGGCTGGTTGCCGCAAGAGCACGAACGCGTGCCCGGCGAGACCGTCGCCGCCTACATCGCTCGTCGCACGGGGTGCGCTGACGCAGGCCGAGACCTGGATGCCGCGGCGTCGGCCCTCGGCGACCCGACGCTCGCCGCGCCCGGCGTCGACCCCGCCGATGCCTACTCGGGAGCCCTCGACCGCTGGCTCGCGAGCGGCGCCGCCGACCTCGACGAGCGCCTGCCGGTGGTGCTCGCCGACCTCGGCCTTGGCATCCCGAACATAGAAGACGCGCTGATGACGTCGCTCTCCGGCGGACAGGCCGCTCGGGTCGGCCTCGCCGCGCTGCTGCTGAGCCGATTCGACATCATGCTGCTCGACGAACCCACCAACGATCTCGACCTCGACGGGCTGGAGCGACTCGAGACCTTCGTGCGGGGGCTCCGCGGCGGCGTCGTGCTCGTCAGCCACGACCGCGAGTTCCTCGCGCGCTGCGTCACGCACGTGCTCGAACTCGACCTGGCCCAGAACTCCCATCGCCTGTTCGGCGGTGGCTACGACTCGTACCTCGAAGAGCGCGCGACCGCTCGCCGCCATCAGCGCGAGAAGTACGACGAGTTCGAAGGCAAGAAGGCCGACCTCGTTGCGCGCGCCCGCATCCAGCGCGAGTGGTCGAGCCAGGGCGTGCGCAACGCGATGAAGAAGTCGCCCGACAACGACAAGATCCGGCGGAAGGCTGCCACCGAGTCGAGTGAGAAGCAGGCACAGAAGGTCCGCCAGATGGAGAGTCGCATCGCCCGGCTCGAAGAGGTCGACGAGCCCCGCAAGGAGTGGCAGCTCGAGTTCACGATCGGCGCGGCGCCGCGGTCGAGCACCGTGGTCTCGACCCTCAGCTCGGCGGTGTTCCGGCAGGGGTCCTTCACCCTCGGGCCCGTGTCACTGCAGGTGAACGCGGGCGAGCGCATCATCATCACCGGACCCAACGGCGCCGGCAAGTCCACGCTCCTGCGCGCCCTGCTGGGCACGCAGGCACCCGACGAAGGCACCGCGAGCCTCGGCTCCAACGTGCAGATCGGCGAGATCGACCAGGCCCGCTCGCTGCTCACCGGCACGGAGCCCGTCGCGCAGGCGTTCGAAGTGCTCGTGCCCGAGATGGCCTCGGGCGATGTGCGCACACTGCTGGCGAAGTTCGGCCTGAAAGCCGACCACGTGACTCGCCCCGTCGACGAGCTCTCGCCAGGAGAGCGCACGCGTGCGGGGCTGGCGCTGCTGCAGGCTCGCGGGGTGAACGTGCTCGTCCTCGACGAGCCGACCAACCACCTCGACCTGCCCGCGATCGAGCAGCTCGAGCAGGCCCTCGAGTCCTACGACGGCGCACTGCTGCTGGTCACCCACGACCGCCGGATGCTCGCCACGGTGCAGACCGACCGCCACTGGCGCGTCGAGGCCGGCCAGGTCACCGAGAGCTGAGCGCCCGGAGGCTATCCGTCAGGACAGTCGGGTGAGGAGGGCTTCGTAGAACCGGATGCCGGCATCCAATGCCGACACCGCGACGCGCTCGTCGGGCCCGTGGATGCGGGCGCGATCTTCGGCGGGCATCTCCAGCGGTGCGAATCGGTACACGTGCGGGCAGTCCACGAAGCTGCGCGAATCGGTGGACCCCGACTGAAGGTAGGGCACGACCTGAGCATGCGGGAATGCCGCGACGATCGCGGCTCGCATCAGTTCCCAGGCCGCCCCCGCCGTCGCCGACGTCGGGGAGGGGTCGTCGCCGACCATCTCCTCGACCTCGATGTCGAGATCGACGAGCAGCGCGCGCAACCGTTCCGCCAGTGCGGTGCGGTCATCACCGGGTACGAGCCTCACATTGATCGTCGCGCGGGCGACAGCGGGGATGACGTTGTCGCCATCGCTCCCGGTCAACCGGGTCACCGCCATCGTCGTCTGGACCATCGCGGCAAGCTCGCCGCCTGCTCCCCTGATCTCGGCGAGGATCTCCTCGTCTGACCCGTCACTGACGCCGAGCGCCTCTCGCATGGCGCGAACCGCCGTGCTGAGCCGGACGATCGGCTCGGCGCGACTGATGCGCAGCACCGCCTCGGCGAGTCGCTCCGCGGCTCCCCCGGGCATCGGGACAGACGAGTGGCCTGCTGCCGCGCGCGCGGCGATGCGCACGTCGACCGTGCCCTTCTCGGCGATTGCGACCGCCGCGACAGTGCCACCGGCGGCGTGCTCCGCGCCCAGGGCATTCGTCTGGGCGCCAGCAGCTGCTCCTGCAGAACCGAACATGCTCCGCTCGACGACGGCACCACCCTCGTCGCTCACGAGCCACGGCCGCACGCCCCGCGCGCGCAACCACCCGGCGGCCATCCGCGCTCCGCGGCCGACCGTCTCCTCGTCGGCGCCCGAGAACACCCACACATCCTGTGCAGGGATGAACCCCCGAGCCGCCAGCCGCTCGCCCGCCTCGAGCAGGCAGACGAGCGGTCCCTTGTCATCGAGTGCACCGCGACCGTGCACATATCCGTCTTCGACGCGGCCCTCGAACGGAGGACGAGTCCACTCCTGCCCACCCACCGGGACGACATCGTGGTGGGCCATCAACAGCAGCGGCCTCGCGGCATCGGCGCCGGGCCAGTGCCACAACAGCGACCCGTCCGCGAGCTCGATGCGCGGTGCCGCGCGGTGCAGCAGCGGGAAGAGCGTCTCGAGCGTCGCACGCAGTCGCGTGAACGCCGCCGCGTCGTGCACGGTCGGCTCCGAGACGGTGCGGCAGGAGAGGAGCGCGGCGAGTTTGTCGGCCGGCGAAAGACACGGCATCCGCTCGACGAGAGCAGAGTCGCTCATGCGACCCGCGCGAGGAAGTCGCGCGTGCGCGGATGCCTCGGTGCCGCGATCACCTCGCGCGCACTCCCCTGTTCGACGATGCGTCCGTCGTCCATGAACACCACCGTGTCGGCGACTTCCCGCGCGAAGCCGATCTCATGGGTGACGACGATCATCGTCATTCCGTCTTCGGCGAGCCTCTTCATCACGGCGAGCACTTCACCGACGAGTTCCGGATCGAGGGCGCTCGTCGGCTCGTCGAACAGCATCACCCGCGGCTTCATCGCCAGCGCGCGGGCGATCGCGACGCGCTGCTGCTGACCGCCGGACAGGTGCCGTGGGTAGGCGTCGGCCTTGTGCGCCAGACCGACGTCGGCGAGCAGCTGCCGCGCCTCGGCGATCGCCTCGGTCCGCGGGCGCTTCGCGACGCCGATGGGCGCCTCGACGAGGTTCTCCAGCGCCGTCAGGTGGGGGAACAGATTGAAGCGCTGGAACACCATGCCGACCTGGGCACGACGCCGCTGGATCTCGCGCTCATCGAGCTCCTGCAGGTAGTCCCCGTGGTCGGCGTAGCCGATCATCCGACCGTCGACCCAGATGCGCCCTGCCTGGACCTTCTCGAGATGGTTGACGCAGCGCAGCAGCGTGGACTTGCCCGATCCGGACGGGCCGATGATGCAGCACACCTCGCCCGGTCGCACATCGAGACTCACGCCCTTGAGAACGTCGACGCGGCCGAACCGCTTGTGGACGTCCGCGATGCGGACGGCGGGAGTGGGCTCCATCAGGACCTCCGGGTGGGGACGGCACCGCGAACGAGGGCAGACAGACGCCGACCCAGCGACACGGATGCGGATTCGGATGCTCCCGCTCCGCGGGAGAAGCGGCGCTCGAGCCGGCTCTGACCGATCGTCAGGACGGTCGTCAGCGCGAGGTACCACAGGCTCGCCGCGATCAGCAGGGGGATCGTCTGGAAGGTCTGCGCGTAGATCGTCTGAGTGACGTACAGCAGGTCTGCGACGGCGACGACCGACACGAGCGCCGTGGTCTTCAGCATGGTGATCGTCTCGTTGCCGGTCGGCGGGATGATGACCCGCATCGCTTGCGGCAGCACGATGCGCCGAAGCGTGCGCATCCGCGACATTCCGAGAGACCGCGCCGCCTCTTCCTGCCCGTCGTCGACCGACAGCAGGCCCGCGCGGACGATCTCGGACATGTACGCGGCCTCATTCAAGCCGAGGGCGAGCAGCGCGGCGGCGATCGGGGTGATGAGCTCGTTCACGTCGAGGCTCACCCACGGCGCCTGCCACGGGATCCCGACCTCGAGGCGAGGGTAGAGCGCCGCGAGATTGAACCAGAAGATGACCTGCACGAGCACCGGGGTACCGCGGAAGAACCAGACATAGAACCCGCCGATCGTCCGCAGCAGCGGGACGTCGGTCTGCCGCATGATCGCGACGACGATGCCGAGGACGATGCCGATCGTCATCGCCGCGACCGTCAGCCCGATCGTCATGAGCGCGCCCTGCGCGAGCCTCGGCGAGAACAGCCAGGTCGCCACGACGCCCGATTCGAAGCGCGGGTTCGTCGCGACAGACAGGGCGACGAGCGCGGCAGCGGCGATGACGACGACGTTCGCCACCGCTCGCCAGGGCCGACGGTGCGGGCGCACCGGCACGGCGCCCGCCTCCGTCGTCGTCGTCGCGCCCACGGTCGGCTCGCTCTCGACTGCCGTCACTGCTCCGCGCCGTTGATCGTGATCTTCTCGACGGCGAGGGAACCGAGGCCGTATCGGTCGAGGAGCTTCGCGTAGGTGCCGTCGGCGACGAGCTTGTCCATCGCTCCCTTGAGCGCCTTCGCGAGCGCGTCGGCGTCGTCGCCCGAGGTCGCGAAGCCCAGCACGCCGTACGGCAGATAGAAGGTGTCGTCGAACTCGTCGCCCGTCGTCTGGACGAGGTAGCCGGCGGAGGGGCTCGGCAGTACGGCGACCCCGATGCGGTCGCTGCGCAGCGCCACGACCACGTCGTCCTGGCCCGTGAACTGCTGCAGGTCGAGCGGGCTGTCGGCGGGGCATTCGGGTGCGACGTTCGCCTCGAGGAAGTCGACGATGATCGTGCCGGACTGCGTGCCCACGCTCTTCCCGCACAGGTCCGCCAGCCCGCCGACGGCCTCACCGCCCTTGCGGATGACGAAGCCGCCGCCCGTCTGCAGATAGTCGACGAACGTCACTTGCTGCTGGCGCTCTTTCGTGTCGGTCATGCCGGTCATCGCGATCTGATACTTGCCGGCCTTCATGGACGGCAGGAGCGTGTCGTAGGCGACGGGGACGAACTCGAAGCGCACACCGAGCAGCTCGCCGATCGCACTCGCGAGGTCGGGATCGAGCCCCACGACGGTGGTGCCGTCGTCGCCGTAGAAGTCGAAGGGCGGGGTGGGAATGTCGGATGCCACGGTCAGCGTTCCGGCGTCGACGACTCCCTTCGGCAGCATCGCCTGCAGAGTCTTGTCGACCTTGCTCTGATCGATCGGAGTGGCGGCCGTGCCTCCGGTGCCGGCGCACCCGGCGATGACGAAGACGACCGAGAGGCTGGCGGCGATGGCGGCGGCGCGCAGTGCGGTGGACATGAGATGGGCTCCTATCGTGCGACACGGCGACAGCGCCGGGATCGAGTGCGTGTGCCCATTGTTGCCAGCGCAGAATCCGGCATCATCGTCACTCTGCACGAAATGTTGACCACTTTCTCGGCCTCTAGCCCAATGTGGTGCAGAATGCGGGAATGCGAGAGATCACGGCGCGCGAGTTGGCGCAGCGATTGACCACGAATGGTCTCACCTTCGTCTCGGGCGACGGGGACCGGCCGCTGCGCAGCGGGATGTGCACGATCCACGACCCCCTCGTCCCGTTGCCCGCGCCGATGCCGTCGACCCCGGCCGACCTCACCCCCTCAGGCCGGGCGACGGGGATCCTCCTCGGGGTCGGCGTCGGCGCGGCGGAAGCGCCCCGCCTGATCGCGGCCGCGGATCGCGCCGGCTACGACGCCGTCGTCCTCCGCGGCTCCGCCACTGTCGGCGTCGAGAGCGGGGCGGGTCACCGAGGCATCCCGGTCCTCGCGGTGGAGGGCGACACCGCGTGGTCGCCGCTCGAACGGACGATCTCGGCCGCCATCGCGGGGGCCGTCCTGCCCGATGCCGACCCGGAGGGGCGGCTGTCCGAATTGGCGGACGCCATCGCGGGGCTGCTCGGCGGCGCCGCGACGATCGAGGACACCGCCGGGCGGGTGCTCGCGTACTCCACCGACGATGACGGGGCGAGCGATGAGCGCCGTCGCCGGGCGATTCTCGGTCGGGCACAGGTCGCCGATCCGGAGGAGGATGCGCAGACGCGCACGGTCCTCGCCGCCGCCGCGCCGGTGCGGCTGCCCGGGATCGGAGAGGGACAGGGCCGGTACGCGAGTGCGGTACGTCTCGGAGACCGCACTCTGGGGACGGTGTGGATCGTGGATGCCGGACAGTTGCCGGATGACGCTGAGCTCATCCTCACGCGTGCCTGCGAGCTCGTCGCGATGCAGCTGCTGCGCTTCGAGCAAGCGGCCGACTTCGAGCGCGAGCAGCGCGCGGCTCTCGTGCGCACCGTGCTGACCGGCAGCGGCGACGCGCGGGCCGCGCTGACGCGACTGGGGCTCGGGGCGCATCTGCCCCTCGCGGTCGTCTCGTTCGCGGCTGCGCGACGCACGATCGCCGTCGACGACGGGGCCGCGGCAGTCATCGGGGCGCCGACGCCGCCGGCGGAGCGCACGTGGCCCCGGTTCTGGACGATGCTGTCGGCGTACCTGGCCGCATGGCAGCCCACCGCGGCGTGGTGCACCCTCGACGGCCGGACCTATGTGCTCCTCGGCGGGGCGACGCTCGCAGATCCCGACCGGGTGGCACTGAACCTCGACCTCCTGGTGGAACGGGCCGCGGGCATCGGCCTTGCCCTGCATGCAGGGCTGGGCTCCACCGCGGCATCCATCGACGACGTGTTGACCAGTCGGGCCGAAGCCGATGCGCTGGCCACGACACTCGCGCCGGACCGCAACGCGCCCGTGCTCACCGCGGCCCGGTGCCGCAGCGCTCTCTCGCTGTGGTTCATCGCGCGGACGCTCCGCGACCACGCAGGCGTGGTTCCCCCTGGCATCCGCGCGCTCCTCGCGCACGACGAACAGCGCGGCACAGACTATGCGCGAACGCTCGCCACCTGGTTCGCCTGCAGCATGGAGCTGTCCCGCACGGCTACCGCGCTCGGCGTCCACCGCAACACACTGCGCTACCGGATCAGCCGGGCCGCCGAGCTGAGTGGTCTCGGCGAAGACCCTGACGATCTGCTCGTCGCCTGGCTGTCACTGCGGCTGCTCGGCCAACGGCCCGCCGACTGAGGGTCAGTCGGCTCAGAAGTCCCAGTCGTCGTCTTCGGTGGCCTCGGCCTTGCCGATGACGTAGCTCGAGCCCGAGCCGCTGAAGAAGTCGTGGTTCTCGTCGGCGTTGGGCGACAGTGCCGACAGGATCGCCGGGTTCACGTTCGTCACGGTAGACGGGAACATCGCTTCGTAGCCGAGGTTCATCAGCGCCTTGTTGGCGTTGTAGTGCAGGAACTTCTTGACGTCTTCGGTCAGGCCGACGCCGTCGTAGAGATCCTGCGTGTACTGCACCTCGTTGTCGTAGAGCTCGTAGAGCAGCGAGAACGTGTAGTCCTTCAGCTCGTCGCGCTCGGCCTGCGAGATCTTCTCGAGGCCCTTCTGGAACTTGTACCCGATGTAGTACCCGTGCACGGCCTCGTCTCGGATGATCAGGCGGATGAGATCGGCCGTGTTGGTCAGCTTCGCCCGCGACGACCAGTGCATCGGCAGGTAGAAGCCCGAGTAGAACAGGAAGCTCTCGAGCAGGGTCGAGGCGACCTTGCGCTTGAGCGGCTCGTCGCCACGGTAGTAGTCCATGACGATCTGCGCCTTCTTCTGCAGATTCGGGTTCTCGACCGACCAGCGGAACGCCTCGTCGATCTCTTTCGTCGACGCAAGCGTCGAGAAGATCGACGAGTAGCTCTTCGCGTGCACCGACTCCATGAACGCGATGTTCGTGTAGACGGCCTCCTCGTGCGGCGTGATCGCATCGGGGATGAGCGACACCGCGCCGACCGTGCCCTGAATCGTGTCGAGGAGCGTCAGGCCGGTGAACACGCGCATCGTGAGCAGCTGCTCGTCGGGCGTCAACGTGTTCCACGACTGGATGTCGTTCGACAGCGGCACCTTCTCGGGCAGCCAGAAGTTGTTCACCAGACGGTTCCAGACCTCGAGGTCCTTCTCGTCTTCGATCCGGTTCCAGTTGATCGCCTGCACGTGGTTCAGCAGCTTGAGCGGTTCGGGGGTCATGTCATCTTTCCTTGTTCACAAAGTCCGGTCGTTGAGCGAGCGAAGCGAGTCGAAACGCAGAGTCGAAACGCAGAGCGTCACAACATGCAGCTCACGCACTCACTCATGTCGGTGCCCTCGAGCGCCATCTGCCGCAGGCGGATGTAGTAGATCGTCTTGATGCCCTTGCGCCACGCGTAGATCTGCGCCTTGTTGATGTCGCGCGTGGTGGCGGTGTCCTTGAAGAACAGCGTCAGCGACAGGCCCTGGTCGACGTGCTGCGTGGCCGCGGCATACGTGTCGATGACCTTCTCGTAGCCGATCTCGTAGGCATCCTGGTAGTAGTCCAGGTTCTCGTTCGTCATGAACGCCGCCGGGTAGTAGACGCGCCCGAGCTTGCCTTCCTTGCGGATCTCGATCTTCGAGGCGATCGGGTGGATCGACGACGTCGAGTTGTTGATGTACGAGATCGAGCCGGTCGGCGGCACCGCCTGCAGGTTCTGGTTGTAGATGCCGTGCTGCTGGATGGATGCCTTGAGCGCGGTCCAGTCGTCCTGCGTCGGAATGTGCTTGCCGGCGAAGAGCTCTTTGACCTTCTCGGTCTCGGGCACCCAGGCGCGGTCGATGTACTTGTCGAAGAACGCGCCGCTCGCGTAGGTCGAGTCCTCGAACCCGTCGAAGGCCTGCCCCTTCTCGATGGCGAGGTTGTTCGAGGCGCGCAGCGCGTGGAAGAGCACCGTGTAGAAGTAGATGTTCGTGAAGTCGATGCCCTCTTCCGAGCCGTAATACACGTGCTCGCGAGCGAGGTAGCCGTGCAGGTTCATCTGACCGAGGCCGATCGCGTGCGAGCGGTCGTTGCCGTCTTCGATCGAGCGCACCGACGCGATGTGGCTCTGCTCGCTGACCGCGCTGAGCGCACGGATGGCGGTCTCGACCGTCTGGCCCAGGTCATCGGCATCCATCGACAGCGCGATGTTCATCGAGCCGAGGTTGCACGAGATGTCCTTGCCGATCTCCTTGTACGAGAGGTCCTCGTTGTAGGTCGTCGGCGTGTTCACCTGCAGGATCTCGCTGCACAGGTTCGACATGTTGATGCGGCCCTTGATCGGGTTCGCCTTGTTCACCGTGTCCTCGAACATGATGTACGGGTAGCCCGACTCGAACTGGATCTCGGCGATCGTCTGGAAGAACTCGCGCGCGTTGATCTTCGTCTTCTTGATGCGCGCGTCGTCGACCATCTCGCGGTACTTCTCGGTGACCGAGATGTCGCCGAACGGCACGCCGTAGACCTTCTCGACGTCGTACGGGGAGAACAGGTACATGTCCTCGCCGTTCTTGGCGAGCTCGAAGGTGATGTCGGGGACGACGACACCGAGCGAGAGGGTCTTGATGCGGATCTTCTCGTCGGCGTTCTCACGCTTCGTGTCGAGGAACCGCATGATGTCGGGGTGGTGCGCGTTGAGGTACACCGCACCGGCACCCTGACGGGCACCCAGCTGGTTGGCGTAGCTGAAGCTGTCTTCGAGCAGCTTCATGACGGGGATGATGCCCGACGACTGGTTCTCTATCTGCTTGATCGGCGCACCCGACTCGCGGATGTTCGAGAGCAGCAGAGCCACTCCGCCGCCGCGCTTCGACAGCTGCAGCGCCGAGTTGATGCCGCGCGCGATCGACTCCATGTTGTCTTCGATGCGCAGCAGGAAGCACGACACGAGCTCGCCGCGCTGCGCCTTGCCCGAGTTGAGGAACGTCGGCGTCGCGGGCTGGAAGCGGCCCGAGATGATCTCTTCGACGAGGTCATGGGCGAGCTTCTCATCGCCGTCGGCGAGCGCGAGCGCCGTCATCACGACGCGGTCTTCGAAGCGCTCGAGGTAGCGCTTTCCGTCGAACGTCTTCAGCGTGTAGCTCGTGTAGTACTTGAACGCGCCGAGGAACGTCTCGAAGCGGAACTTCTTGCCGTACGCGAAGTCGTTGAGCTTCTGGATGAACTCGAGCGAGTACTTCTCGAGCACGGCGCCCTCGTAGTACTCCTTCTCGACGAGGTAGTCGAGGCGCTCCTTGAGCGAGTGGAAGAACACCGTGTTCTGGTTGACGTGCTGCAGGAAGTACTCGCGCGCCGCCCGCTTGTCGGCGTCGAACTGGATCTTCCCGTCCTCGCCGTACAGGTTCAGCATCGCGTTGAGGGCGTGATAGTCGAGCCCCTCGAACCGCGCGTCGCTCTTGAAGGTCGCCTCGTTCACTGCTGTGTCCACCATCGTTCCAATCCGTCGCTCACCTGAGCGACGTCTTCTGGCGTGCCGAAAAGTTCTAGTCGATACAAATGCGGCACGGAGCACTTGCGACTGATGATGTCGCCGGCGAGGCAGTAAGCCGCGCCGAAGTTGGTGTTGCCCGCCGAGATCACTCCGCGGATGAGGCGACGATGCTTCTCTTCGTTGAGAAAGCGGATCACCTGTTTGGGGACGGCGCCCTTCTCCTCGCCGCGCCCCTGCCCTCCCCCGTAGGTCGGGGTGACGAGCACGAACGGCTCGTCGACCTCGATCCGGGGGTCGGACGGGAGGAGCGGGATCCGCAGCGCGGGAAGCCCGAGCTTGTCGACGAAGCGCGCAGTGTTGCCCGAGATGCTGGAGAAGTAGACGAGCAGCGGCGCGCTCGTCGCGACCGTGCTCATCGGAGTTACGCCAGGCGCGACGCGAGCTCGTCGATCTTGTCGGGACGGAAGCCCGACCAGTGGTCTTCGTCGGTCACGACGACCGGCGCCTGCAGGTAACCGAGCGACTTGACGTGCTCGAGCGCCGCCGGGTCTTCGGACAGGTCGAGGACCTCGTAATCGATGCCCTTCGAGTCCAATGCCCGGTACGTCGCGTTGCACTGCACGCACGACGGCTTGGTGTAAACCGTGATCGCCATATCGATCCGTTCTCCCGTCAAATCTGTGAAATCTCGCCCAGCTGTCCGGCAGTGCCCCGCCGGGAGTCCAATACTACATATGGGTGCCGACACTCGGAAGCACCACAAGGGGTAGTAGTTACATCAATGTAGTTTTGCACCGCTCTCCCCAGGTACAACACAACTTCTCCACCGTTTCATCCACAGGCGAGGGCCTTCTCGCGAACCTGGAAAAAGCCTGAATCACGCGCAATTCGCGGATGCCTCTGGCATCCATCCACAGCTTCGACGCTACGCGGGGGCTCGGACATCGGATCGGCTGTGGAATGTCCGCTTCGGCGTGTCGCGGCGTGTCGGAGGACCGGTACCGTGGAGGGGTGGCGGGATATCGGGAGCTCCTGCGCACCCCCGGGGTCGCGCGCATCATTGCCGCACAGCTGACGGCGCGCTTTCCGAACGGCATGACGAGCCTCGCGATCCTGCTGCACATCGAGCAGCAGACCGGGTCGTACGGTGCAGCCGGGCTCGTGCTGGCCGCCACCTCGATCGGGCAGGCGACGGCGGGCCCGGTGACGAGCCGCTGGATGGGCATCTGGGGCATCCGTCGCGTGCTCACCCTCACGACGATGGTCTGCGCCGCCGCGCTGCTCGTGCTCGCCCTCGTACCCATGAACATCGTGGGCTACATGATCTTCGGATTGCTGGCCGGCCTGGCGACGCCGCCCGTGCAGTCCGCCGTGCGCACGATCTACCCCAAGCTCGTGAACGCGCGCCAGCTCACACCGCTCTTCTCGCTCGACGCGAGCCTGCAGGAGATCATCTGGATCCTCGCGCCGGTCGTCATCACGATCGTCGCGACGCAGGTCGGCACCGTCCCGGCGCTCCTGCTGATCGTCACGATCCTCGCGCTCGGCGGCGCGTGGTTCATCCTCTCGCCCGAAGTCGGACGCGTGCGCATTCCGCGCAGCCGACGCGCGTTCGGGAAGGTGCTCGGCAAGCCCGTCGTGCTGCTGGCCACCGTGATCGGCTTCCTGCTGATCGGCGCGTGCGCCGCCGTCGAGGCCGCCGTCGTCGCCACCTTCGGGCACGGCGGACTCGAGGCGGGGCTCGTCCTCGCGGTCTTCTCGGTCGGCAGCCTCGCCGGCGGCCTGGCCTTCGGCCACATCCCGATGGGGCCGTGGGCGATGGCGCGCCGCCTCACCGTCGTCGCGGTCGGCCTCATCGCCGCTGTCTTCTTCGTCGACGAGATCAGCGCCTCGACGCCGTGGTGGGTGGGCGCGTGCCTCGTGATCGCCGGCATCGGCGTCGCCCCGGCACTCGCGGTGATGTTCGCGATGACCTCGGCATCCGTCAAGTTCAGCGAAACGGCCGAGGCCTATGGCTGGATCGGCACCGGTCAGCTCATCGGCGCGGCGCTCGGGTCGGCCGCAGCGGGATTCCTCATCGACGGCGTCGGGCCCGCCGGAGCCTACGGCGCCGCCGCGGCGTTCGCGATCGTCGGCGCCCTCGTCGCCGTGCTGTTCGTGCGGGGCTTCCCCGACCTGCGCGGCCGCGACGCGAGCCCGATCCCCGACACCGAACCGGTCGAGATCATCACGTGACAGAAAGCCGACCCATGCCCGTTCCCGTGACCCTCCCCCGCCTCTCCTGGGGTGAGCCCGCCGCGCCGCGGCGCGCGCTGCTCGTGCACGGGCTCGGCTCGAACGGAGCGCTGATGTGGCGCTACGGAACGTGGCTCGCGGATGCCGGGTGGCACGCCACCGCCGTCGACCTGCGCGGCCACGGCACGGCCCCGCGCGCGCTCGACTACTCGATCGCCGCCTACGCCGCCGACCTCTCGCGCACCGGCACCCGCGACGATGCGCCGTGGGACCTCGTCATCGCGCACTCGCTCGGCGGCGCGGCGGCGACGCTCGCCAGCGCGGATGCCCCGGCGTGGACGCGCCGACTCATCCTCATCGACCCCGCGATCCATCTCGGCGACCACGACCGGGGCGTCGTGCAGCGCAGCCAGGAGCGCTCCTTCGCCAACCCCTCGGAAGACGCCGTGCGCGCGGAACACCCCACGTGGCATCCGCTCGACATCGAGCTCAAGGCACTGTCAGCGCGGCAGGCGAGCCGGTACGCCGTCGAACAGACGAGCGCGCAGAACATTCCGTGGGACGTGCGCGCCGCGGCCACGCGCCTCACCGTGCCGACGCACATCATCGCGAGCGACCCGACCGTCTACTCGATCTTCTCGGGCAGGCTCGTCGACGAGGTGCGGCAGAACCCGGTCGTGACCGTCTCGGTCGTCGCCGGCGCGGGGCACTCGCCGCACCGCGATCTGCCCGACGACACGATGCGCCACCTCGCGGTGGCGCTGCGCTGACGCCTGCTCCGAGCGGCAGCGCTCGTGGCGGCGCTGGGCTGACGCCTGCTCCGAGCGGCAGCACTCGCGACGCGTTGTGCACAGTGGGCGCAACACGCGGATACCTGTGCGGCGTTGCCGCGTGTTGCGCCAACTCTGACGCGAGAGCCCGCAATGGCTGTCACGAAGTGGTCGCGACACGCGAGTATCCGCCCGGGGTTGCCGCGTGCTGCGCCAACTCTCGCGACGTGCGCGCCAAGCGACGCGCCATGGCGCAGGCCGACACGCCGAAGCTCAGGCGATGCGGCGCAGCAGGTCGAGCACGGCGAGCGCGTAGGCATCCGCGGGCTCGGGATGCTCGAAGCGCAGACTCTCGCCGCGCACGACGATCTCGACCCGGTACGTGTCGTCGAGCCGCGCCAGCGCGCGGAACGCGCCCCGCAGCAGCTCGCGCAGCTGGTCTTCGCGCGGCAGCCACAGCGCGTCGTCGAGCGCAACCGAATCGAGGGCCCACTCGGTCGTACCGTTGAACGCGAGGATCGTGCCGGTCGAGTACCGGCGCGGCTCGATCGTCATCTCACTCACGGTGAACACGTCGGCCTCGAACTCGGGCTCGTCGAGCTGGAACCGGTCGCCCGAGGCGGGATGCCACACTAGCCCGGCATCACGCAGCGCCAACGCCAGGTCGGTCGAGATCATGGGTCCATCCTGCCCCGGCGAGGTGCCAGGCTGGGTCGCGGCGGGCTGCTCCGGCGGCCGGCTACTCCCGCCGGGCCGGCCGAACTCCTCCAATTCGCGGCCGCATAGCTCGCTATGTGCCCTGCAGCGCCGATTCGCCACCAAATTGGAGGAGTTCGGGCTCGCACCCGCCGCGCGTCGCTTGTCCCGTCGCCTGCCCAGCCTTCGGACATGCCCGAGTGCGTGAGCTGCAGGTCACTCCCGCCCCATCGACCCGAACTCCTCCAGTTCGTGTACGAACACGCCGACAGCTGCCCCGCATCGCCGATTCGCCACCGAAATGGATGAGTTCGGGCTCGCGTCCCGCGCCAGCCGACCGGCGAGCGCCCTGATCCACAGGGGTCGCCACCGCGCGACAATGGAGAGGTGACCGATTTCGACCCCGCCGCATACCTGCCCGACGACCTGCTCGAGCGCATCCGCGGCCGCGCCGCGGCCGTCGACGCCGAGAACCGCTTCCCCGACGAGGATCTGGCCGAGCTGAAGGATGCCGGCTACCTCGCGCTTCTGGCTCCCGCCGCCCTCGGTGGCGCGGGCCTCGGGCTCGCCGAGGTCGCCGTGCTGCAGCAGCGGCTTGCGACCGCAGCACCGGCCACCGCGCTCGCGATCAACATGCACCTGGTGTGGACGGGCGTGGCGAAGGTGCTCGCCGACCGCGGCCTCGACGACCTGCGGTTCGTGCACGAGGGCGCCGTCGCCGGAGAGGTCTTCGCGTTCGGCATCAGCGAGGCGGGAAACGACCTGGTGCTCTTCGGCAGCGACACGTCCGCCACGCCGACCGGCGACGGCGGCTACGCCTTCACCGGCACGAAGATCTTCACGTCGCTCGGCCCGGTGTGGACCCAGCTCGGCCTGCACGGCCTCGACACCACCTCGCCCGACGCGCCGCAGATGGTCTACGCGTTCGTGCCCCGCACGGAAGCCGTCCACACCCGTGACGACTGGGACACGATCGGCATGCGCGGCACACAGTCGCGCACGACCGAGCTGCACGGTGCCACAGCTCCTGCAGACCGCGTCGTGCGTCGCGTGGCGCCGGGGCCGAACCCCGATCCGATCGTGTTCGGCATCTTCAGCGTGTTCGAGATCCTGCTGGCATCCGTCTACACCGGCATTGCCCGGCGCGCGCTCGACCTCGCGGTGACGACGGCGAAGGCCCGCACGTCGAAGAAGACGGGGCTCGCCTACAGCGACGACCCCGACATCCGCTGGCGCATCGCCGACATGGCCCTCGCGTACGACGCGCTGCTCCCCCAGGTCGCCGCCCTCGCGGCCGACGTCGACGCGCAGGCGAACCACGGCGCGCTGTGGTTCGCGAGGCTCTCGGGCCTCAAGCACCGCGCCGTCGTCGCGGCCAAGCAGATCGTCGACGAGGCGATGCTCGTGGCCGGCGGCTCGTCGTACTTCGCGCGCAGCGAGCTCAGCCGCCTCTATCGCGACGTCCTCGCCGGGATGTTCCACCCCTCCGACCCCGAGTCGGCGCATTCGACGGTGGCATCCGCCTGGCTCGGGCCCGTCGGCGGATAAGGCCGCACGCCGGGCTCAGCGCCCGTCGACCTCGAACGCCTTCAGCAGCTCGGCGACGGCCTGCTCGCGCTCGGCGCCGCCGTGCTCGAACATGTGCGCCACGTGAGTGCGCAGGTGATTCTCGACGAGGAGTTTGTCGAGGGATGCCAGGGCACGCTGAATCGCGCGCGACTGCGCGATCATGTCCATGCAGTACTCCTCGTTCTCGATCATCTTGGCAAGCCCCCGCACCTGGCCCTCGATGATCGCGGTGCGGTGCAGCGAGCGCTTCTTGATGTCTTCGATCACGCCGCAAGGATACGCGCGCACGTCCGACGGTGTGGACGGCGTGCGAAACTGACGGCATGCCCCGCACGCCGACCGAGCTTCTGAGCCCCGCCGATCAGGAGCGCCGCCGGTCGCTGCGCGTCATGAAGGGCGTCGCGCTCGGCGCGCTCGTGGTCATGGCGGTCGTGTTCATCGTCGCGTTCGTGTTGCAGGAGAACTACCCGTGGCTCGCCTACGTCCGCGCGGCGGCGGAGGGCGGCATGGTCGGCGCCCTGGCCGACTGGTTCGCCGTCACGGCGCTGTTCCGCCACCCGCTGGGCATCCCGATTCCGCACACGGCGATCATCCCGAAGCGCAAGGACGAGATCGGCCGCAGCCTCGGCGAGTTCATCGAGACCAACTTCCTGGCGGGCGAGGTCGTGCGCGCGAAGCTCGAGTCGACGGCGATCGCGGCGACCGCGGGGGCGTGGTTGCGCGATCCGGCGCATGCCGAGACAGTAGCGACCGAGGCATCCGCCATCGCCTCCGGCATCCTCACGGCGCTCAGCGATGACGAGGTGCAGGACCTCATCAGCGACCTGGCGCGCGAGCACCTGCTGAGCCCCGAGTGGGGCCCGACGCTCGGGGCGTCCCTCGGCCGCGTCGTCGAGGCGGGTGCGCACCATGGCGCCGTCGACCTGGGCGTCGACAGCATCTCGACGTGGCTGCGCGCGAACCGCGAGTCGTTCAGCGGTCTGGTCTCGCGCCGCCTGCCGTCGTGGGTGCCGTCGGTCGCGATGCGCCTGGTCGACGACACCGTGTACAACGAGGCCGTCAAGTTCGCCGCGGCCGTGCAGGCCGACCCCGAGCACCCCGCGCGGCACGCGATCGACCGTTACCTCACGCGCCTGGCCGAGAATCTGCAGCACGATCCCACGACGATCGGGCGCCTCGAAGAGGCGAAGAGCGCCGTGTTCGACAGCCCCCGCGTGCGCGCGCTGGCCGCCGAGGCCTGGAACACCGCGAAGGCAGGGCTGCTGCGGAGCCTCGCCGACCCGGAGAGCTCGCTGCGCCGCCGCGTCGGCGCTGCGCTCGTCGAGATCGGCGATCGCCTCACGACCGACACGGCGCTGCAGCAGCGCGTCGACACGCGCGTGGCGGATGCCGCGGTGTTCCTCGTCGACCGCTACCGGCACGACATCGCCTCGATCATCACCGACACCGTCGAGAAGTGGGATCCGGCCGAGACCACCGAGAAGATCGAGCTCATGGTCGGCCGCGACCTGCAGTACATCCGCCTCAACGGCACGATCGTCGGCGCACTCGCCGGGCTCGCCATCTTCGCGATCGCCCACGCCTTCCTGGGGTAGCCGAGGCCGGGCGGGCCCGACGCGGTCTGCGGGGTTGCTGACGGGGTCCGCGCGGGCGGGCGGGCGCGACACGGCCGACACGTCCGCGACTGCGCGCGACACCGCCGCAATGCGCGAGACGGACGCGCGTCGTCGCGTGACGGCGCGCGCCGCGATCCTGGCCCCGCACGCCCGACACGGGTACCGTGGAACCGTGAGCGACGCGCCCGTCGAAGAGCTGCTGTTCACCTACGGCACTCTGCGGCATGCCGAGGTGCAGCTCGACACGTTCGGGCGCCTCGTGGCCGGCGAGCCCGACTCGCTCCCTGGCTACACGATCGACTACGCCGAGATCGATGATCAGCGCGTCGTCGACGTGTCGGGGATGTCGGTCCACCCTGTGCTGCGGGCGACCGGCAACGACCTCGACAGGGTGGTCGGCGTCGTCCTGCACGTCACCGCAGGCGAGCTCGATGCCGCCGACGAGTACGAGGTCTCGCTGTACCGCCGCGTCGCGGTGACGCTCGCGAGCGGCCGCGAGGCCTGGGTCTACGTCGGCTGATGGCGGGAAACGAATGACGACGCTCATCCTCATCCGTCACGCCAAAAGCGACTGGGGCAGCCCCTCGCTCGACGATCACGACCGGCCTCTCAACGCCCGCGGCATGCGCGACGCGCCCGTGCTGGCGCAGCGGCTGGTCGCCGCGCTCGAGGCATCCGGCACCACTCCTGCTGCTCTGCTGTCGTCGACCGCGCTCCGCGCCCGCACCACGGCGCAGTTCTTCGGCGCGGGCCTAGGCCTCGAACCCGAGCTCGACCCCGATCTCTACGGCGCGCCGGCATCGCATCTGCTGTCCGCCGCCGCGGCGCGCGGTGTCGACGCCGTCGTCGTCGTGGCGCACGACCCGGGCATGACGGTGCTCGCCGACCGACTGTCCGGCGGCGGCATCGGCCACATGCCAACGTGCGCGGTGGCGACGTTCCACTGGCGCACGCCCGACTGGGATGTCGCGACCGCGACCGATCCGGATGCCTGGAACTTCGACTCGCCCGGAGGTCCGCAGTGACTGGCCTGGCACTCTTCGCGGGCCGGATCGTGCCGGCGTCGTGCCACCTCCCGGTGGACCCGTGCCTCGACGGCGGCGAAATCGACCTGACCGGGCCGCTTATGGCGGTCGGGGTGATCGCGGCGGCCGTAGTCGTGATCGTGACCGTCGTGCTCCTCGACCGGCGGCGGCAGCGCCGCAACTGGCTCACGGCCGCGCGCTGCGTCCGATCTCACCGGGCAGCAGCAGTTCTGTCACGGCGGCCGCGTCCCGAACTCCTCCATCTCGGGCGCCACCCGCCCACATCAGGGCCGTTTCCACCGGTTCGGCCGCCATCTGGAGGAGTTCAGGACAGCGAAACCCCGGCAGTCGCCGCCGCAGCGACCTCGCCCGCCAGCCGCCGCACGGGCCTCACCCCGATGTCGGCGTCCCGAACTCCTCCAACTCGGCCCGCAACCGCCCCATCAGGGACGTTTCCGCCGATTCGGCCGCCATCTGGAGGAGTTCAGGACAGCGAAGCCCCGGCAGTCGCCGCTGCAGCGACCTCGCCCGCCAGCACGAGGTCGGTCACGGTCTCGATATCGGGGCTGACGAAGCGGTCGGGGCCCGGCCCCTGCACCCCCGCGGCGCGCACGAGGTCGCGCACGGCCCCGGTCGCCGGCGAAGGCTGCAGCGGCGCGCGCAGGTCGAGGGCGCGGCATCCGGTCAACACCTCGATCGCGAGCACCCGCGCCAGCCCGTCGACTCCGCGCCGCAGCTTGCGCGCGGCAGCCCAGCCCATCGAGACGTGGTCTTCCTGCATCGCGGACGACGGGATCGAATCGACGGACGCGGGCACCGCGAGTCGCTTCAGCTCCGACACGATGCCCGCCGCGGCATATTGCGCGATCATCAGACCCGAGTCGACGCCGACCTCGTGGGCGAGGAACGGCGGCAGCCCGTTGCTGCGCGTACGGTCGAGCGCGCGGTCGGTGCGACGCTCCGAGATGGATGCCACGTCGGCGACGGCGATCGCCAGGAAGTCCAGGACGTACGCGACCGGCGCGCCGTGGAAGTTGCCGTTCGATTCGACGCGGCCGTCGGAGGTCACCACGGGGTTGTCGACGGCGGATGCCAGCTCGCGAGACGCGATCGTCGCGGCGTACGTCACGGTGTCGCGCGCGGCGCCGTGCACCTGCGGAGAGCAGCGCAGCGAGTAGGCATCCTGCACCCGGGTGCAGGTGGCCGGGTCGCGATGGCTCGCCACGATCCCTGACCCCGCGAGCAGCGCGCGCAGCCGCGCGGCCGAGTCGCGCTGGCCGACCTGCGGGCGCAAGGCCATGAGGTCGGCAGCGAACACGGCATCGGTGCCGAGCTGGCTCTCGACGGACAGCGCGGCGGCGACGTCGGCGGTGTCGAGCAGCATCCCCAGGTCGTGGATCGCGAGCAGCAGCATGCCGAGCATGCCGTCGGTGCCGTTGATCAGGGCGAGGCCCTCTTTCTCTTCGAGCACGAGCGACGCGATCCCGGCGGCGGCGAGGGCGTCCGCGGCAGCCGTCACCGTTTCGGTCCCCGAGCTTGTCGAGGGGTCGCCCACCCGCACGGCACCCTCGCCGATCGCCGCGAGAGCGATGTGCGACAGCGGCGCGAGGTCGCCCGAGCAGCCGAGCGAGCCGTACTCGCGCACGATCGGCGTGATGCCCGCGTTGAGCATGGCCGCGTAGGTCTCGACAACGACGGGCCGCACTCCGGTGTGCCCGGTGGCGAGGGTCTGCAGCCGCAGCAGCATGAGCGCGCGGACGACCTCGCGCTCGACTTCGGCGCCCGTTCCGGCGGCGTGCGAGCGGATGAGGGATGCCTGCAGCTGCCGCCGGCGCTCGGGCGCGATGAACGTGGTCGCGAGAGCCCCGAACCCCGTCGAGATGCCGTAGTGCGGCTCGGGGTCGTCGGCGAGTCGCTCGATGAGGTCGCGCGTCGTCGCCACGCGCGCGCTCGCGGACGGGGCGATGGCCACGGGTGCGCCGTGACGCGCGACGGCGACGACCTCGGCGGGAGTGAGGGGCCGCTCGCCCACCACGATCGTGTCGAGTACGGGCGGCGCGGCGGGGACGGAAGAGGTCATGATCCGATTCCACCGTGCGCGCACGGCGGGGTCGAGGCATCCGTGGCATTCTGTGTCTGTGATCCCAGACGCACACGCGAACGCAGGCGAGCGGCGACGCGCCGACACCGTGTCAGCCGAACGACCGATGCCGCAGGCGCCACAGGTTCCGGCCGCCGACCAGACCCTGCGGATCCTCTCCTTCCTCGCCCGGCAGCGCGGCCCGGTCGCGGCGAGCGTGATCGCGGGGCAACTCGGCATCCCGCGTTCGAGCGTGTATCACCTGCTGTCGGCGATGGCCGAACACGGCTTCGTCGTGCACCTCGCGACAGAACGGCGCTGGGGCCTCGGCACCGCGGCGTTCGAGCTCGCCGGAGGCTACGCGCGACAGCAGCCGCTCGCCCGCCTCGGGCGCTCGCTCGTCGCGGCACTCGCCGACCGCACTGGCGAGAGCGCACACCTCGCCGTCATGACGGGGCGCGACGTGCTCTACATCGTCGAGGAACGCGCTCCTCGGCGCCCCACGCTGATCACGGATGTCGGAGTGCGCCTGCCTGCCCACCTGACGGCGAGCGGACGCGCGATGCTCGCCGCGCTCCCCCGCGAGCAGGTGCGCGCGCTGTATCCGGATGACGGGGCCTTCGCCGACCGCACGGGGCGTGGCCCGCGCCGGCCGGCCGAGTTGCGCGAGGTGCTGCGCACCACCCGGGCAGACGGATTCGCGAGCGAGGACGGTGAGGTCACGATCGGGTTCCGGTCGGTCGGTGTCGCCGTGCTCGACCACGCGGGCTGGCCGGTCGCGGGCATCGCCGTCACCTGGCAGGGGGACGACGCAGAGCCCCGGCAGGCAGCCGAGGCCGTGGCATCCGCCGCCGCCGAACTGGCCCGCCGCATTCGTTGATGAGCCGCGTGGCGGCGCGCGAGTGCCACGCCGCGCGCGCCGCAACGAGCGATGTGCGGCGTCAGCGCACCACGAGACGCGGCTCGACGAGCACGTGGGCGAGGTGCGGTTCGACCTCGCGCGGAGTGATGACGCGCCCACCCGCCAAGAGCAGGTCGAGGGCGCCGGATGCCACCTGCTCGGGCATCTGCTCGACGCTCGAGAATCCGAGCGCCTCGGCGACAGGGGTGTTGTCGAACCCGATGATCGGCAGGCGGGGGCGGCCCGCCACGGTGGCTGCGAGGTGGGCGCCGAGCGCCAGCGAGTCGCTGGCGCACACGAGCGCGTCGAACGGTGTCTCCTCGAGCGCTCGGGCGACGACGGCTCGCGCGTCGGCGACGCTCTCGGGGCTGATGAGCCGCGGCATCGCGGCGGCGGCATCGCCCAGCGCCTCGCGCCACCCGCGCTCGCGGTCATCGCCCGTGCCCGACCCGGCCGGCCAGCCCAGGAATGCCACGCGCGGCCCTGCCGTGGCGAGGGCGTGGCGGGTGGCGTGGGCGGTGCCCGCCGCGCCGTCGACATCGACCCAGAGATGTGCCGGATCTCCGACGTCATCGTCTCCCCAGGGTCGCCCGAAGGCGACGAAGGGCACCCCGTGCTCGGTGAGCCACTGCGAGCGCGGATCGCCATGGAAGGTACCCGTGATCACGACGGCGTCGACGTCGCCGCCGTCGCGAAGGTCGGCCATGCGGCGGATCTCCTCTTCGGGCGACCGCGCGGCGTAGAGCGTCACGCGCAGTCCGCGTTCGCCGGCATGCTCGGTCAGCGCATGCACGAACCGGTCGAGGACGACGCCGGAGATGCCGCCGGCATAGGGATCGAGGTGGATGCCGAGGGTCGAACTTCGCCGTGTGCGCAGGCGCCGTGCCGACGCGTGCGGCGAATAGCTGAGGCGCGTGATGGCATCCTGCACGCGCTCTCGCGTCTGATCGCGCACGATGCCCGGGGAGTTCAGCACGTTGCTCACGGTCTGCCGAGAGACCCCCGCAACGCGGGCCACGTCCTCGATGGTGGCGGGTCTGTTCATGCTGTCCCTCGGTCTTGACGGCGAACACCGTTCGCTCTATCGTGTCAAGCATCCCACAATTTGAACGATCAAAACCGTCGTACAGCGTCGATTGGATCGATCAAGCGGGAATACACTGGCTGCCCACACGGGGCAGCGCACCGTTTCGAAGGAGATGCGATGAAGCGACACACAGCACGGACGCTGCTCGCCACAGGAGGTCTCGCGGTCGTCGCCGCGCTGACCCTCACGGGCTGCGGATCAGGGTTCAACTCGAACAGCCCGAGCGGATCCGCCGACGCCGGCGGGCTCACCTCGTCGGATGACGCACTGACGATCATGATCGGCTCGAGCGGCGACGCCGAGACCGAGGCCGTGAAAGATGCGGTCGCGGCCTGGTCGAAGGACTCTGGCGTCGAGGCGACCGTCGTCCCCGCGACCGAACTCGCGCAGCAGCTGTCACAGGGCTTCGCGGCGGGCTCGCCGCCCGACCTGTTCTACCTCGGCTCTGACCAGATCGCGGGCTTCGCCGAGAACGGTTCGCTCAAGGCATACGGCGACGACCTCACCAACAAGGACGACTTCTACCCGTCGCTCGTGCAGAACTTCACCTACGACGGGTCGTTCTACTGCGCACCGAAGGACTTCTCGACGCTGCAGCTCATCATCAATGAGAACCTGTGGACCGCGGCGGGCTTGACGGATGCCGACGTGCCGACCACCTGGGACCAGCTCGCGGCTGTCGCGGCGAAGCTCACCACGGGCACGACGAAGGGTCTCGTCTTCGGTGGCGAGTACGCCCGTCTCGGCGCCTTCATGGCGCAGGCGGGCGGCCGACTGGTCTCCGAGGACGGCAAGAAGGCCGAGGCCAGCAGCGACGCCAACGTCGAGGCGCTCACCTACGTGCAGCAGCACCTGCAGGACGGCACATTCGCGTACGCGGCAGACGTGGGCGCCGGCTGGGGCGGCGAGGCGTTCGGCAAGCAGCTGGGCGCGATGACGATCGAGGGCAACTGGATCACCGGCGCACTCGGCGACTACCCCGATGTAAAGGCCAAGGTCGTCGAGCTGCCTGCCGGCCCGAGCGGTCAGGGCACCCTGCAGTTCACGAACTGCTGGGGCATGGCTGCCGACAGCCCGAACCAGAAGGCCGCGCTCGACCTCGTGCAGTATCTGACGAGCGCCGACCAGCAGCTCGCCTTCTCGAAGGCGTTCGGTCCGATGCCGTCGGTGCAGTCCGCCGCCGCCCAGTGGAAGAGCGCGAACCCCGACCTCGAGGCGTTCCTCACGGGCGCCGACTACGCCCAGGGTGTGCCGACGAACAAGGGAGCTGCGGATGTCATCACCGACTTCAACGCGCAGCTCGAATCGCTGAAGACGGGTGACCCGAAGGCGATCCTCGACTCGGTGCAGACCAACCTCGAGGCCGTCGTCGGCTGACATCATGACCTCGACCGTCGCGCCAGCCACGGCGCCGACCCGTCCGTCCTCCCCTCGACGGGCCCGCTCCGGCGGGACCCGTCGCGGGGAGGCGACCGCGGGCTGGCTGTTCGTGCTCCCCGTCATCCTCATCCTGGGCACGTTCCTCCTGATCCCCGTCCTCATGGCGTTGTGGGTCAGCTTCTCGGACTGGTCGGGGCGAGGCAGCCCGCTGTCCTCGAACGTCGGGTTCGTCGGTCTCGACAACTACGCCGCCATCACGACCCAGGGCGGCCTGCCGACCCGCGATTTCGGCATCGCGCTGCGCAACAACGCGTGGTACGTGCTGCTCGTCGTGCCGCTGCAGACCGCGCTGTCGCTCTTCCTCGCCGTCCTCGTCAGCCGCCGGATCCTCCGCAGCCGCGGCTTCTTCCGCACGGCCTTCTACTTCCCGTCGGTGACGAGCTCGGTCGCGATCACGGTGCTGTGGCTCTTCCTCTTCTCGTTCTCGGGACCGATCAACGCGATCATCGCCCAGCTCGGCGGCAGCGGACCGAACTGGTTCAGCGACCCGCGCGGCATCGTGCACGTCGCGCTCAGCGCGGTGGGACTGACCTCCGGCCCCGAGTGGCTCACGGGCAACACGTTCCTCGGCGTCTCGTGGTGGGAGTGGAGCTCGGGTCCGTCGATCGCGATGTCGGCGCTCGTGCTCATGGCCGTGTTCACCACGAGCGGCACGTTCATGCTGCTCTTCATCGCGGCACTGCAGAACGTCGGCTACGAGCTGACCGAGGCGGCGATGATGGACGGCGCAAACGCGTGGCAGCGCTTCTGGCGGATCACCCTTCCCCAGCTGCGCCCGACGCTGTTCACGGTGATCACGCTGGGCCTCATCGGCTGCTGGCAGGTGTTCGATCAGATCTACACCGGCACGCAGGGCGGGCCCGCGAAGACGACGGTCACCCCCGCGTACCTCTCGTATACGGCATCGTTCCAGAACAATGACTGGGGCATCGGCGCGGCGATCGCGTTCATCCTCTTCCTCATCATCATCGCGTTCACGATCTTCCAGCGCTGGGTGCTGCGCGATCGTCCCGTCTCCCGTCGGCGGATTCGCGCGTACGAACCGCGCCAGGCCCGCACCGGAAAGGAAGCCACCCGATGAGCGCGACCGCCCTGACCGACCTCGAGATCCAGGCGCAGTCCCCGGCATCCCTCCCCCGCCGTCGGCAACGTCTGACAACGCGCACCCGCGTCGGGCAGGTGGCGCTGTACGCCATGCTGATCGCCCTCGCACTCGCGTACATCTACCCGTTCCTCGTGCAGGTGGCGACCTCCTTCAAGACCGAGCAGGAGGCGGCGTCCAACCCGATCACCCTGGTGCCGCAGACCTTCACCCTGGCCGCCTACGACCGGCTGTTCCTGCACAGCGACTTCCCGCTGTGGTTCGCGAACTCTGCCGTCGTGACGATCGTCGTGACGCTCGGGCGCGTGTTCTTCGTCTCGCTCGCGGGCTACGCGCTGGCGCGACTGCACTTCCGGGGGCGCGGCGTCGTGTTCGCGCTCGTCGTCGGCGTCATGGCCGTGCCCACGGTGGTGCTGCTCATCCCGAAGTTCCTCGTCTTGAACCAACTGGGCCTCTACGACTCGTATGCGGGCATGATCCTGCCGCTGCTCGTGGATGCCGCGGGGGTGTTCATCATGAAGAACTTCTTCGAGTCGATCCCGGCCTCGGTGGAAGAACAGGCGCGCATCGACGGCGCCGGCACGTTCCGGGTGTTCTGGTCGATCGTGCTGCCGATGGCCCGGCCGGCGCTCGTCACGATCGTGATCCTCTCGTTCCAGGGATCCTGGAACGAGCTGAGCCACTTCATCGTGTCGACCCAATCACCGCAGCTCACCACCCTGACCAAGGGCGTGGCCTCGCTGGCTTCCGGCCAGCTCAGCCAGGGCACCCAATACCCACTCAAACTCGCCGCCGCGGCCATCATGACGATCCCGGTCGCCGTGCTGTTCTTCGTCTTCCAGCGGCGCATCATGAACACCAGCGAAGGAGCGGTGAAGGGATGACCGCGGATCGGCAGCCATTTCTCCACGACCGGACGATCGTGCTCTGCGCGCCGACTCAGGCGTGGTCGAGTGCGAGCGGCGACATGGGCTCGGCACCCATCGACGGTCTCTACCACGGCGACACGCGGTTCGTGCGCGCCCTGCGCGTCGAGTACGCGGGCACCGACGGCGTCGTCAGCCGGCCCGAGTGGGTCCGCGCCACGTCGCTGTCGGCGCAGCGCGCTCGCTTCGATGCGCTGCTGCGCGGCGTCGACGACGCCTGGCCCGACCCCAAGGTGCGCCTCGAGCGTGAGCGCGACGTCGCAGACGGTCACCTGACCGAGACGCTGACGATCCGCTCGCACCTCGCAGACCCCGTCGCCGTGACACTGCGCATCACGCTGAGCCCCGACTTCTCGCCCCTGCAAGAGGTCAAGTCGGGGGCCGCACCCACGGGCACCGGGGCGGTCACCGCGACGCCCTCGGGGCTCGAGATCCGCTCGGGTGAGGCGACGATCGCGCTCGACGCCCCCGGCGCCCGCGTCACCCGCGTCGAGTCGGGCGACGAGATCGAGCTCGAGTGGACGGTGCAGGTGCCGGCATTCGGCTCGGCCGCCGTGCAGTGGCACGTCGCCCTCGCTGACCCGGCGATCGTCGTGCGCGCGGCGAGCGCGCCCGTGCCGTGGCAGCAGCCGACGGCGATCGAGGGCGTCGACCCGCGGCTGGACCGCTGGCTCGACCGCGCACTGGGTGACCTCGCGGCGCTGCGGCTCACGCTGCCGTCCGCACCTGACGATGTCTTCTTCGCCGCCGGCGCGCCGTGGTTCTTCACCCTGTTCGGACGGGATTCGCTGTGGGCGGCGCGACTGATTCTGCCGCTGGATGCCTCGGTCGCGGCATCCACACTGCGGGTACTCGCGCGCCTGCAGGGCACCCGCACCGACCCCGCGACGGCGGAACAGCCCGGCAAGATCATGCACGAGCTGCGGGCGGGCACGTTCACGATGCCCGGTGAGGGCATCGTGCTGCCGCCTCTCTATTACGGCACGGTGGATGCCACCCCGCTGTGGGTGTGTCTGCTCGCCGAGGCTGCGCCGAAAATGAGCGACCGCGAGGTCGAGGAGCTGCTCCCCGCTCTCGAGGCTGCGCTCGGCTGGATCACCGACGCCGCCGGCGATGACGGTTTCCTCGACTACGTCGACGAGACGGGGCACGGTCTGTCGAATCAGGGCTGGAAGGACTCGGGCGACTCGATCCAGTGGCGCGACGGCTCGCTCGCGGCGGGACCGATCGCGCTGTGCGAGGTGCAGGGCTACGCCTACGAGGCGGCGCTCGGCGGCGCGGCGCTGCTCGATCGCTTCGACCGTCCGGGCGGCGACGATCTGCGTGCGTGGGCGGCCGGGCTCAAGAAGCGCTTCGCGGAGCGTTTCTGGGTCACGACGCCCGAGGGCACGTATCCGGCGATCGCGCTCGACCGCGACGGGCACGCCGTCGACACGCTCACCTCGAACATCGGTCATCTGCTGGGCACCGGCATCCTCGATCCGGCCGAAGAGGCGGCGGTCTCGTCGCTGCTGGTGAGCGCGAGCATGTCGTCGGGCTTCGGCGTGCGGACTCTCTCCACGGGGGCGGCGGGATACTGGCCGCTCAGCTATCACGGCGGCAGCGTGTGGACGCATGACACGGCGATCATCGCGCGGGGCATGGCGCGGGCGGGGCGGCATCGCGATGCCGCGACCGTCGTGTCCGGCATGCTCGCGGCCGCGGAGGCATTCGAGTATCGCGTGCCCGAGCTGCACGCGGGCGATGCCGGAGCCGACGTGCCCGCACCGGCGCCCTACCCTGCGGCCTGCAGGCCGCAGGCGTGGTCAGCCGCTGGCGCCGTCACCGCATGGGACGTGCTGCGCGAGTCGTCGGGCCGCTGATCTCAGTCGACGCGCGCGATGGTGCCGCCGGTGAGCGCCACCAGCTCGGCGTAGGTCAGCGGGAAGACGGTGTGCGGTGTGCCGCCGGCCGCCCAGAGCTCGGGGAACGCGGCGAGCGCCTCATCGACCACGGTGGGAAGGGGCGCCGGATGCCCCGTGGGCGCGACGCCGCCGATGGCCTGGCCGGTGGCGGCGCGCACCTGCTCGGGTGTCGCGCGCACGATGCTCGCGCGGCCGAGCCGCGTCGCGAGGGCAGCGGTGTCGACGCGATGCGCCCCGCTGGTCATCACCAGGAGCGGCTCGCCGTCTGACCAGAACACGAGGCTGTTGGCGATGGCGCCGACCTCGACGCCGAGTGCCGCCGCGGCAAGGGCTGCGGTCGACGCGGCATCCGGCAGAGTCACGATCTCGCCGCCGATGCCCGACGCACGGAGGGCGTCGTGCACCAGCACACTGCGGGGCGACAGGTTCGACGTCATTCCTCGACCCTACTGAACGTTCCGAAAGCAGGGCGAACCGCGGTTCTGGTGCTTCAACACGGGCGATGAGGTCGATTCAGCCTGCCGACGGGACACAGACCGTGAGAGACCCCGCGCCACCCGCCCCGACCCCGCGTGGCAGAATGAACGGTGGATGCCGCAACGCCGCGATGTCCGCCGAGCACAGCCCACAAGGCCAGCCGAAAGAGGATGCGATGACGCACACCCTGCCCCTGCCCGATCTCACCCACGAGCGCGTGGAGGTGACCACGGGCCCGCGCAGTGGCCTCGTCATCACCGTCGCACTGCACTCCTCAGCCCTGGGCTCGGCCCTCGGCGGCGCGCGCCTGTGGACGTACCCGCACTGGAGCGACGCCGTCGGCGACGCGCTGCGCCTGTCGGCCGCGATGACTCTCAAGAACGCCGCCGCGGGGCTCGACGCCGGCGGCGGCAAGTCGGTCATCTGCCTGCCACCGGGAACGACTCTCGACGCCGAACGGCGCCGCGCCGCCTTCCTCGACCTCGGCGACGCGGTCGAGCGCATGGGCGGGCTCTACCGCACGGCCGAAGACGTGGGCTCGACCACCGACGACATGCTCACTGTCAGCGAGCGCACGAGTCACGTCGTCGGCCTTCCCGACCTCGTGGGGGGCTCGGGCGAACCAGCCGGGCCCACGAGCCTCGGGGTCTACGAGTCGCTGCGCGCCACGCTCGAACGGGTCACGGGCAGCGCAGACGTGCACGGTCGGCGCATCACGATCTCGGGGCTCGGACAGGTCGGCAGCCGCCTCGCGGTGCGCCTCGCCGCCGAGGGCGCCCAGCTCACGGTCACCGACGTGAACCCCGCCAAGCGCCACCTCGCCGCCGACCTCGGCGCCGAGTGGACAGAGCCCGGCACCGAGCACCTGGTCACTGCCGACGTCTTCGTGCCCGCCGGCATCGGCGGCCTTCTCGACGCCGAGGTCATCGACGCCCTCGCCGCCCGCGCGGTGTGCGGACCGGCCAACAACCCGCTCGCCCACCGCAGCGGCGCCGAGCGACTGGCCGCGCGCGGCATCCTCTATGCACCGGACTTCGTCGTCAACGCGGGCGGCGTGATCTACCTCGACCTCGAGGCGAAGCAGCTCGGCACGCGCGCCGAGATCATGGACCGCGTGGCCGGCATCGGCGATGCCCTGCGCGCGCTCTTCGACGATGCCAGCGTCCAGGGCATCACACCGCTGGATGCCGCGGAGCAGCGCGCCGCCGCGCGCCTGCGCGCCGCCGCCGCAATCCCCGTCCCGGCCTGACGACCCGCCCGCACCTCCGCACGCTCGGACCCAGTTCCACAACCAGTGGAACTGGGTCCGCTCGGGATGCCACAATGGAGGCATCCCGGCAGCGCCGCCGGGCCGCGCCCGGGGCACCGACTCGGGCCGTCACGCCGTCGAAGGAGACCGCCCGTGTTCACCAGCCCCTTCCCCGATGTCGAGATCCCCGAGGTCAGCATCTACGACGACCTGTTCTCAGGTCTCAGCACCGAAGACGCCGCGCGCGTCGCGCTCATCGATCCGGCGACCGGCGCCGAGACGACCTACGGTGCCCTCAAGGCCCAGGTCGACGCCTTCGCCGGCGCACTCGCTGCCCGCGGCGTCGCGGTGGGCACGGTCCTCGGGCTGCTGTGCCCCAACGTCCCCGCGTTCGCGACGGTGTTCCATGGCATCCTGCGCGCCGGCGCGACCGTGACGACCATCAACTCCCTCTACACGCCGGGCGAGATCCAGAAGCAGCTGACGGATGCCGGGGCCACCTGGCTCATCACGGTGAGCCCGCTGCTGCCGCAGGCGAAGGCCGCCGCCGAGGCTGTCGGCATCGCCGACGACCACCTGATCGTGCTCGACGGCGCGGAAGGCCACCCGAACCTCCGCGAGCTGCTGACCGAAGGTCGGACGCCGCCCGACGTCTCCTTCGACCCGGCGACGCACGTCGCCGTGCTGCCCTACTCGTCGGGGACGACGGGCATCCCCAAGGGCGTCATGCTCAGCCACCGCAACCTCGTCGCGAACGTCGCACAGTGCCGCGTCAACATCGACCTGCGACCCACCGACCGCGTGCTCGCCGTGCTGCCCTTCTTCCACATCTACGGCATGACCGTGCTGCTGAACCTCGCACTCAAGCAGCGCGCGACGCTCGTCACCATGCCGCGGTTCGACCTCGTGCAGTTCCTCGAGACGATCCAGACGTACAAGTGCACCTACCTCTACATCGCGCCGCCGATCGCCGTGGCGCTCGCGAAACACCCGATCGTCGACCAGTACGACATCTCGACGGTGCACACGATCTTCTCGGGCGCCGCTCCCCTCGACGGTGAGACCGGCGAGGCCGCCGCGCGGCGCCTGGGCGCCCGCATGATGCAGGGCTACGGCATGAGCGAGCTGAGCCCGGTCTCGCACGCCATGCCGCACCAGCGCCACGACATCCCGGTGAGCTCGGTGGGCGTCATGCTGCCCAACACCCTCAACAAGCTCGTCGACACCGAGACGGGCGAAGAGATCACCGAGATCGGCGACGACGGCCAGACCGCCCCGGGCGAGATCTGGGTCAAGGGACCGAACGTCATGCTCGGCTACCTGAACCGGCCGGATGCCACCGCCGAGACCCTCGACGCCGACGGATTCCTGCACACCGGCGACGTCGCGGTCTATCACGAGGGCGGCTACTTCTCGATCGTCGAGCGGGTCAAAGAGCTGATCAAGTACCACGGCTACCAGATCGCGCCGGCCGAGCTCGAAGCCCTGCTGCTGAGTCACCCGAAGGTGATGGATGCCGCGGTCATCGGCGTCCTCGATGACGAGCGCGAAGAGATCCCCAAGGCGTTCGTGGTCGCGGCCCCCGACTCGGGGCTCACCGAAGACGAGGTGAAGTCCTTCGTCGCCGAGCACGTCGCGCCCTACAAGAAGGTGCGGCGGGTCGAGTTCATCGACGTGATCCCGAAGTCGAGCTCGGGCAAGATCCTGCGCAAGGACCTGCGCGCCCGCGAGGCCGCGCAGGTCTAGGTCCGGTCATGCGCCCGTGAGACGGGCCGCAGGACCCACGGGAAATGCTCACGCCCGCGCCACGGGCGCCAGACTGCCCAAGGTGCCGGCAATCACAGTACGGAGTTCATCGTCGCTGAGTGCGTTGCGGCGCGTCACGAGTGCCGCCGCACCGTAGATGATGACGGTGGCTGAGTCGAGTTCGTCATCGGGGCCGGAAAGGGCTTGAGCGAGGTTGTCCACGAGGGTATCCACGGTCGTCGCGAGAGGATCAGGCAGGGCGGGTCGGTCGAAGAAGACCATCTGAATCACTTGGCGATGAGTGACAAGGAAGTCCTGGTAGAACGCGCGCGCCGCCTTGCTGCGATCCGATACCGACAGGCGGTTGATACGCTGCAGGGCTGCCCCCGCATCGCTGAGCGCCGGCTCCATCAGCGTGGTGACGATGTCATCACGTGAGCGGAAGTGGTGATAGATCGCCGGCTTTGAGACCCCGAGTCGGTCGGCGATCATCTGCAGCGACGTTCCCGCGAGGCTGTGGATTCCGAACAGTTCCGCGGCAGCCGTGAGGAGACGCTCTCGCCCTCCGCGGGTGCGCTTGAGCGCCCTCGGGTCGGTCTCCGCGCCATCCGTTCCATTGCCGCTCACATCAACCAACTTACCACCCGTTCAGTTAAGTGGTAAGTTATCGATCGGTAAGTTCCGTTGATGGGTGATGAGGAGAAACTGATGCCCGTTTGGTATGACCAGCTGATCGATGCGTTCACGCTGGACAATTGGCCGCTGCTGGTGTCGGCGGCGGTGACGTTCCTGCTGGGCTACCTCGAGTACATGTACTCCTTCGCCTTGATCCGCAGAGAGAAGCGGGCACCTTTTCCGGTGTGGATGCACACCTTCTACCTCGCGCACGACTCCAGCTGGGCGATCATCATGCTTCTGGCCGCATCACGCTACGACTGGAACTGGTTCCTGACCGCGTGCGGTCTCGCACTGATGGTCTGGAACGTCTTCGAGGTCTACAACATCTACAAGGTCCTCACGATCGAGCGCCAGGAGGTGTTCGGCGGCGTCGTCAAGGGGCGCGTCACGCTCGGGCAGGCCGTGCTGTTCGTCGTCCTTCAGGTCGCCGTGTTCTATGCGCTGGTCAACATCCTCATCAGCTTCATGGGCGAAGGCAGCGTCCTGCAGTGGTTCCTGTTCACCAACATGCTGATGGCCGCTGCCCCCGGAGTGCTCTGGATGAAGCGCGGTGCGCAAGAGAACACGCGAACGGGAGCGAGTATGGGCTTGGCGATCGTGATCCTCATCGCGACGATCAACACATTCCTGCCCGGACTCAACATGTGGGTGCTGTCGATGCCCGAGGTGTTCAGCACACCCGTGTTCTACCTGACCGGGGTCGTCTTCGTCGCGATCGCCGCCTTCCACCTCTACACGCTGTCGAAGCTGCCTGCGAAGACTCCCACGAAGGAGATCCCTCGCCCCGTCTGGTGAGCGCTTCCGCCTGATGCAGACAGAGAAAGAGCCCGGCATCGCCGGGCTCTTTCTCTGTGTTTCGGTGGACCTAAGGAGATTCGAACTCCTGACCTCCTCGATGCGAACGAGGCGCGCTACCAACTGCGCCATAGGCCCGTGAACCTCCGACAGGCTATCACGCCGGGCACGGTGCGATCGAACCGGCGAGGGTCACTGACCGCTCGCACGGCGCTCGAGCAGGCGTCGCACGTGTGCTTCGATGGCGTCGTCGCCCGCGGCGGCTCCCCCGGCGAACTCCTCGTCGCGGCGCGCGGCTCGCGCCGCGGCGATCGTCGGCGGGCGCAGCTGCTCGGCCCGCTCGCGCATGGCTTCCTCGACCGCCGCGCGGCGCAGGGCCTCACGGGCGTCGACCCCGTCGAGCACCGTCGCGGCACGCGACCCGGCAGAGGCGGTGAGCGGGCGAGGCAGCTCGCGGGGCGTCCAGGCGACGCGGTCGGATGCCAGCGCCACGTCTTGCACGCTGCCGGCGACGCGCGCCAGCGGCGCCGCCGATGCGGTGACGCTCACGACGGCTCGGCGCTGCACGACGCTCATCCGCTGCAGCACCAGCAACGCACCGAGCGCAACGACGACAGCCGGCCAGAGCATCAGCTGCGAACCCGTTGTGGCGAACTGGAATCCGCCCCACACGGCGAAGCCGAGCGCGAGGCCCGCGATGACGGTCGCGGTCAGCCGCGCCCGGCGGCGAGCGCGGGCGCGGCGAAGCTCGGGGCGCGCTTTCTCGGCCCGCGCACGGGCGGCGGCCAGCTCACGGGCGGCGGC
>JASCPF010000190.1 GCA_029959325.1 Microbacteriaceae bacterium PS02068 | reverse complement strand
CGACGTTGAGGGTGGTGTTGCTGGTGGTGGTGATGGTGAGGCGGAGGGTTGTTGTGGAGCGGGCGGCGAAGGTGATGGTGGTCGCGGTGCCGTCGTTGTTGAGTGCGGGCACGGGGACGGTGGTGCCGTCGGAGAAGGTGAGGGTGCCGCCGGTGATCTGGTCGTTGCTGTTCGGTCGGTCGTAGAGCGTGACGTGGTCGAGTTGCTGCGGGGCGGCCCAGCTCAACTGGATCCAGGCGCCGG
>JASCPF010000018.1 GCA_029959325.1 Microbacteriaceae bacterium PS02068 | reverse complement strand
CGCCGCCCCCGCCTCCGCCGCCGCCGAAGATGCCGCCGCCCCCGCCTCCGCCGAAGATGCCTCCGCCGCCGCGGCTGCCGCCCCCGCCGAGCAGCGAGTTGATGACGATGCCGCCGAGGATGGCGCCCATCATGTTGCCGCCCCCGCCGGAGTTGCCGCCGCCTCCGCCGCCGAATATGCCGCCGCCCTGGAACGCGCCGACATCGTTCTGGGCGTATTGGATCGCCTGGGATGCCAGGTCGTTCGCCCGCTGCGCGAACTGCAGCGCCTGGGCGGGATCGGACTGCTGCAGCTGGCGCGCCTGCACGAGCGACGCGCCGGCCTCGGCCAGCCGCGTACGTGCCTCGGCGCCGATCGCGCCGCGGCGCGACGTGATGAAGTCTTCGGCGGCTGACACCTGCCCTTGCGCCTGCGTCATCAGCAGGTTCAGCTGCTGGGTGGCGCGCTCCGCCTGCTGCTGCGCGTCACGCACCCCGGCGAGCAGAGCGTCGATCTGCGTGTTGGCCTGGGTGAGGTTTCCGAGCGCCACCAGAGGGCGTTTCGCCGTGCCGGCGAGGAGCGCCTTCGCGGTGTCGACCTGCTGCCGCGTCGAGGCGATCACCGGCGCAAGGCGACCGTCGGGGTCGGGCATGGCGCTGGCGGTCGCGATGTCCTGATCGAGGTCGGCGATGAGCGCCGCGGCATCGACCTCGCCCTGCGCGAGGTCGCGGCCGAGCCCGGTGATCGCCTTGTGCAGCAGGTCGGCCTGCCCCACGGCGGCCTCGGCCGCGCGGATGCTCACCGCGGCGGCAGCGCCCTCGCCCGCGTCGATCGCGCGCTGCGCCTCGGTCATGCGCTCATCGGCGAACGCGAGTCGCTCGGCAGACTGCGCGGGGTCGTCGGCGATCGTCGCGAGTGCCTCGGGGGCATACGACCGCTGCAACGTCGCGAGGGCGGCGGACGCTGCGGCCGCCTCCGCGCCGACCTGCTCACGGTGTGCGCGGAGCTTCACGAGCGCAGCGGGGGCATTCTGCTCGAGCTGGCGCAGGTCGTCGAACGCCGTGGCCTTGTCGTCGAGCTCGGAGTTGGCATGCGCGCACAGCTCGAGGATCTGCGCGTTCCAGTTGCGCACGTCAGCCTCGGTGTCGGGCACTTCGTCGTCGAGCTGCTGCTTGAGGGCGAACGCTCCGTCGAGGTCTTGGCGCGCGTGCGCGAGCGCCGTCTCGAACTCGGCCGCGGTCTCGTCGCCGAACTGGGCGCGGGCGAAGTCGAGCTCTTGCGCGCTCGTCTTGACGGCGTCATCCGTCTCGACGAGGGCGGTCGAGGCGCGCCTGGCCAGCTCTTCCGTGGAGACACCGGCGAGCGGGTCGACGGGGCCGCCCGATCCTTCGACGGCGGGGCGCGTGTTCTTGCGGCGCGACCGGATCACGATGAAGACCACGAGCGCGGCAAGCGCAACGAGGACGATCACCAGCAGGATGCCCCAGAAGCCGCCTCCCGAGTTCGATCCCGACGCGGTGCCTCCCGAGCCGCCCTTGACGGCATCGGCCAACCCGTCGGCCGCAGCCGTCGCGGCGCCCGCCCAGTCGTCCGCCTGCAGCGCCGGCTGGATGCGCTGCTGCTCGATCGCCAGCGGCTGCTTCTCACCGACCGGCCCGGACGAGTCGCCGGAGAGGTAGTACTGCCGCCCGTCGGTCGAGATCGCCAGCAGGTATTGGTTGGGGCCGAGTCCGTTGGCCTCGGCCGTGGCATTCGCCCACCCCTCGGGGTCGGTGGGGTTCGTGAACTCCGGCACGTAGGCGACCCAGAGATCGACACCCGAGGTCGACGAGAGCGAGGTCAGCCGGTCGTCGACGGTCGACTGCTGCGAAGTGCTCAGCACGTCCGACTGGTCGAGGATATGCGTGCCGCCGAGAGTGACCGGGTCGACGCCGAAAGCGGCGGCCCCGCCGCCGAGAACGATCGCCGCCGCGGCGGCGATTGCCAGAACCAGTCGCGTGCGCACGGGGCATCCCTCTCTTTTGCGAGGTCTCGTACCCCGCCCCTCGTCCGATCCTATGCGGGTCGGTGGGCGGGGGGATAGGTCGCGGCAGGGAAACGGCTATGGCTGGCCGCGGCGCACAGTGCGGGCCCCCTCGGCGGGTGGCCCGCGACCACCAAAGCGGGAGTCGCTGCCCGGGGCCGCGGTCCGCGGCGGGTAGCGTGACCGATTCGGAGGAACCATGAATCACGATGAGATCGACCGCTACGCCGGTGACGTACTCGCCCCCGGGTGGCGCGACGCGGGCCGCAGGGTCGTACCCCAGTTGGCGGCCGACGCCGGCCTCGTCGTCGAAGTCGCCGGCGACGGATTCTGCGGCGCCATCACTCGCGTGCAGGCGGGCACCGTCGAGCTCGAAGATCGTCTCGGACGTAGGCGTCTCTTCCCCCTCGGCGGGGGCTTCCTCGTCGACGGCGACGCGGTCGTGCTCACGGTGCCCCGCGCAGCCCCCGCGGCGCCCGCCCGCACGGCATCGGGATCGTTCGCGGCCCCGCAGAGCCGCGCCCGGGTGGCGCGCGCCTCGCGCATCCTCGTCGAGGGGCGCCACGACGCCGAGCTCGTCGAGAAGGTCTGGGGCGCCGACCTGCGCGCCGAGGGCGTCGTCGTCGAGTACCTGCAGGGCGTCGACCTGCTCGACGACCTGCTGCGCGCCGAGCCGCCGAGCGCCGAGCGCCGCTACGGGGTGCTCGTCGACCATCTCGTGCCGGGATCGAAGGAGTCGCGCATCGCCGACGCCGTGCGGCGCGGGCCGCACGGCGCGCACCTGCGCATCGTGGGGCATCCCCACATCGACGTCTGGCAGTGCGTGCGACCCGAAGCGCTGCGGATCGCGGCGTGGCCCGACGTGCCGCGCGGCATCGAGTGGAAGGTGGGGGTGAGCCGGGCGCTCGGATGGCCCGCCGACGATCAGGCCGACATCGCCCGCACGTGGCAGCGCATTCTCGGGTCGGTGCGCACCTATCGCGACCTCGACCCGGCATTGCTGGGCCGCGTCGAAGAGCTCATCGACTTCGTCACGGCGTGAACCGGAACCCACACCCCCGGTAATCTGGAGGGATGCCGCAGGACACCCCCGACGCGCCGGACACCCAGGACGCCGCGGGTGATGTCCCGCGCTACCGCGACAAGCCCGTCTCGTTCGTGCGTCGCAGCGGCCGGATGAGCGACGGGCAGGAACGCGCCTGGACCGACCTCGCGCCGCACTATGTGATCGAGGTCGAGCGCGACGCGGCGGCCACGAGCATCCTGCCCGGCAGCACGATCGAGCCGGCCGGCGTCTTCGGCCGCACCGCGCCGCTCACCGTCGAGATCGGCTCGGGGCAGGGTCACGCGATCGTGCATGCCGCCGGTGCGGCACCCGAGCGCGACTTCATGGCCGTCGAGGTCTTCCGCGCGGGACTCGCCCGCACGATGCTCGACGCCGACCGCGCGGGCATCCGAAACCTGCGCCTCGTCGAGGCGAATGCACCCGAGGTGCTCGAGCACCTGCTGCCCGAGGCGAGCGTCGACGAGCTGTGGATCTTCTTTCCCGACCCGTGGCACAAGTCGAAGCACAACAAGCGGCGCCTGCTCGCGCCCGCGTTCCCGCCGCTCGCCGCCCGCGCGCTGCGCGACGGCGGCACGCTGCGCCTCGCGACCGACTGGGAGGACTACGCCCTGCAGATGCGCGACGTGATGGCGGATGCCGCAGACTTCGCGCCTGCCTTCGAGGGCGACTGGGCCCCGCGGTTCGCCGGCCGCACCATGACGGCGTTCGAACGGAAGGGACTCGCGAAAGGCCGCGAGATCCGCGACCTCACGTACCGCCGTACGCCGCGCCCGGCAGACCAGGGCTGACCGGCCGTGGCGCCCGCGACGCAGGAACGCGACGTCGCGGCGCGCCCCGCGTTCGGCTGGACGCTGGCGCCGGCCGCACTCGTCTGCCTCGCCGCGCCCGCCTTCTTCCTCCTGCTGAACCCATGGCTCGGCTGGCTGCTGCTGCTCGCCGGCGTCGGCGCGGCTGCGGCGATCGAACGGCGGGGCGTCGTGGCATCCACTCCCTGGCTCACCCGTGACCTCGGCCTCATCGCCGTCGGCATGGCGATCGTGAGCACGATCTCGCTCGCGGCGAAGCTCGACGACCTCTCGATGGTGCGCTTCACCGTCGTGCTCGGGGGAGCGGTGGCGGTGCCGTACGTGATCTCGCGGTGGGTCTTCCGCGACCGCGCCATCGCCTTCCCGTGGCGCGGGGGCGGGCGCTGGCGCCCGTGGCAGTGGGGGTGGCTCGTCGCCGTGCTCGGCCTCGGGTGGCTGATTCTGCCGTTCTACTTCATCACGTCGGGCGTCTATCGCAACTGGCCCGTCGTGAACGAGCCGGGCCTCATCGCGCGGCTCTTTGTCGGCGTGGGCGCCGTGGGCATCTGGGACGAGCTGTTCTTCATCTGCACGGTGTTCGCGCTGCTGCGCCGGCATGTGGCGGATGCCACGGCGAACGTGCTGCAGGCGATCGTGTTCGTCTCGTTCCTGTGGGAGCTCGGCTATCGCGCGTGGGGGCCGTTGCTCACCATCCCGTTCGCGCTGCTGCAGGCCGTCATCTTCCTGAAGACCCGGTCACTCGGGTACGTCGTGACGGTGCACCTGCTGTTCGATGCCGTGGTGTTCGCCGTGCTCGTGCACGCCCACAACCCGGGGCTCTTGGACGGGTTGTTCCTCGTCTCGCCGTGAGCCGGTGATCGAGCCGCTTGGTGTGCCGTTTGTCGTGCCCTGGCGGTGCCCAGGCGCTGCCCAGGCCGTGCCCAGGCATCCTCGCTACAGTCGGGAGCAGACCCCGACAGGTCTCCGGACGACGGATCAGTACCCGGTGAGCGACAAGACTGGCCGAAAGGTCACGCCATGTCGTGGGTCATCCTCATCATCTCCGGCCTCCTCGAAGCCGTCTGGGCCACCGCGCTCGGCAAGTCCGAGGGGTTCACGAAGCTCGTGCCGACGATCGTGTTCGGTGCGGCGCTGCTCGCCAGCATGGGCGGCCTCGCCTGGGCGATGCGAGACATCTCGACCGGCACCGCGTACGCGGTGTGGGTCGGCATCGGGGCATCCCTCACCGTCGCCTACGCGATGATCACCGGCGACGAGGCGTTCTCGATCGTCAAGATGCTGCTCATCCTGGGCCTGGTCGGCTGCGTCGTCGGGCTCAAACTCGTCGGCGACCACTGACTCCGCGGCGCCCACGCACGATGCGCGGCTGAGGCGCCGGTCAGTTGCCGCGCACGAGCTCGAGGCCGGCGCGGGCGAACTGGCGTGTCGTCGCGGTCGGCAGGAACGCCTTCGTCAACCCGGCGCCGATCCGGGCCAGGTCGGCCTCATCGCGGAAGAGCAGGTACATCGTCTCGTAGCGCGGTTGGAACTTCGCTTTGAAGCGGTGCAGCGACTGGAAACCGTAGACCGGCTCAAGACCGTCGGCGAGGCGTGCACTGAGGTTCGCGATGACGCGCGCCTCGGGCGGATACTCGTGAGCCAGGGGAGCACCCGACAGCGACATGATCTCGGCGCCTTCATCGCGGAACGCGACCGCCGAGCTGCCGATCAGGTACTCCATGACGGGGCCGAATCCGCCCTCGCGCCGCCGCATCAGGTCGAGCGTCCAGCCCCGCACTCCGTTCTCGCCGTAGACCGGCAGCCACGACAGGAAGCCGTCGACGCTGCCGTGCGCGTCGATCGCGAGCGCGATGCGCACCTCGGGGTCTTCGGCCTCGGTGAGGGTGCCCAGAGTGAACCGCATCTCGGGCAGTTCCTTGTCGCCGACCCACGCCTCGGAGATCGCGTTCAGTTGGGTTCGGATGCCCCACGGCTCGTCCTGCAGGCGGGTTAGGCGGAAGGTCATCTCTTCGCGCCCCGCCTTGTTGAGCGAGGTGCGCACCGAGTTCCACGACTTGCCCGTGAACGCGAGCCCGGGCAGGTCGACGATCGTGTCGTCGGCGACGACGAGCGACCGCCAGCTGTCCGGCACCGCCGCGCGGGTCTGCTCGCCGGCGCTGAAGAAGCACGGGGCCAGCCCGAGCTGCTCGGCCGCGGCGATGAACTGCCGCACCGACTCGGCGCGCCCCGCAGCTGGACCGATCGGGTCGGCGAGGGCGATCGCAACACCCGCCCGCTTCTGGAACGTGACGATGCCCGTTCGTGTGCGCAGGTAGTCGTTGCCGTCCCACGTGCTCATCCAGGTGAGGGTTCCGCCGCCCTCCTTTCGGATCATCGCGACGACCTCGTCGCGGGTCGGCTCGTCGCCCGACCCGAGCGTCGTGTGGCGGTGGCGCGCGAATGCGCCGCGAACGATGATCAGGTAGATCAGCATGATGAGCGAGAGCAGCCCGGTGCCGGTGTCGAGCGCGGCGGTGCCGTCGGTGGTGATCGTGAGCGACGCATCGACTTGGCCTCCCGCGTCGAGCGGCGCGAGGAGGAGCAGCAGCAGCGCGATGGCGACGTTGATCGACATCAGCACGATCGCGACGACCCACGCCCAGCGGCGCGCGTGTCGCAGCCCGTTGGCGATGAGCAGCACGACGGCGACGTCGAAGAGCGTCGACCATACCGAATTCGAGAGGGGCTCGGTCGAGCCGAACGGGCCGTCGGTCGGGATCGCCGCGAGGATCACCTCGATCGCGACGAACACGAGCATGCCGAAGAAGGCGACGAGGCGCTGCTCGCGCACCGAGGCGCGCTGTGGGCGCAGCGTGCGGTCGACGCCGAGGACCAGCCCGACGGCGAACAGGTGCTCGAGGTCGGCAACCGTGCCGAGCACCAGCACGCCGACGATCACCACCCCCAGCAGCAACAGCCAGCCGCGCATGCGCCACGGGGGGACGACGATTCCGAGCAGCGCGGCGATGCACGCGAAGGCGCCCGCGCTCGGGCCGACGTCGAGCGCCGCCGCCGTCTCTTGCGCCCAGTCCCAGGCGGGGAAGATGCGGAGGAACGCCAACAGCAGCGCCGTGGCGAAGATGCCGAAGAGCTGCCCGATCCAGAAGTACCCGAGCGCGACGCGCGTGCCGCGGAGGAACTCGAGTGCGCCGAGCGCCGAGAGGCCGATCAGCGTCGGCACGTACACCCACGGCGCCGGGACGAGGAAGGTGCCGGTGATCGCCGTCCACCAGCGTCCCTCGTCGAACGCGGGAAGGCCATATGCCCATACCTGCATACCGGCGCTCTGGTCGAACGGCTCCCACAGTCCCCGTGAAAGGATGCCTGCGACGAGCATCACCGCGAGGATGATCAGGGTGGCGGGCGTCTGCGCGATTGTGCCGACGATGCGGCGCAGCGCGCGGCGAGCCCGGCCGCGTTCGGGTGGGGCGGTGGCCGGCGCGGTGGAGTCGGTCATGGATGCCACGGTAGCGGGGGATGCCTCGCGCCGCTGGCGGCGCCGGGCACCTTCGTTCAGATCAGGCTCAGGACGATCGGCCCGAAGACGATCAGTGCGGCTACGGGCACGACGAGCGCGCCGAGGGCCGCGATCGCGAAGACGCCGATGATGCCGAGGACAGACAGAGCCGCCGCGACGCCGCCTGACGCGCGTTCGCGCAGTGGCGCACGCCGGCGCGCGGGGCGTGTGCTGAGGGGGAGGGGAAGACTCGCGGTGGCCATGCTTCGACGCTACGAAGCGAGCGGGACGTGTCGCATCGGTCCGAGGGGGGAAGCGAGTACATCGCACGGATGACATCGCGCGGGCGGAATCCGTCCGCGGCCCGCGAAACCGCGCAGATGCACCGTATTCGGGCCCGATCCGGTGCTGATGAGCGGTTTCGCGAACCGCGTCGACCGGCGTCAGCCGTCTCCGAGCCCCCGGAGCGCGTCTGCGGACGGGGCGAAGAAGGTGCAGCCCATCACCGCACGCGAGAAGTCGAGGATCCGGTCGTGCAGCCCCGGCGGGTCGCCGATGAACATCCGCTCGAGCATTTTCTCGGTGACCCACAGGCGTCGTGAGTAGCCGATGAAGTAGGTGCCGAAGGTGGACGTGCCCGGGCTGCCGAAGGGCATGTTGTCGCGAAGGATGTCGTGCTCGACGCCGTCGACGACGATGGTGGAGAGGGTCTTGTGCGACTTCTGGCCGGTCTCGGCGTCGTCCAGTTCGATGTTGTCGGCCTTCTTTCGCCCGATGATCGCCTCTTGCTGCTCCGTCGTCAGGGCCTGCCACTGCTCGAGTGTGTGCAGATACTTCTGGATCACGACGTAGCTGCCGCCGGCGTGCGTGGCATCCTCGTGACCCACGAGGGTCGATTCGCCGACAGCGGTTCCCACCGGGTTGGCGGTGCCGTCGACGAAGCCCAGCAGGTCGCGCGCGTCGAAGTAGCGGAATCCGATCGTCTCGTCGACGACCGTCACCGCGCCGGCCAGTTCGTCGAGCAGCTGGCGTTCGAACTCGAAGACCAGGTCCTGCCTGTTCGCGCGGATGTGGAACAGCAGGTCGCCGGGCGTGCGGGGCGCCGTGTGGGTGGCGCCGCTGAACTCTGTGAACGGGTGGAGACCCTGTGGGGCGGGCCGCGCGGTGAGTCGTGGCCAGACCTCGGAGCCGATGCCGACGGTGCAGGACAGCTGTGCGTCGAGGTCGCGGAAGCCGACGTTCTTGGTGATGTCGTCGATTCCGCTGAGGACATCTCGGACGGTGTTCGCGGCATCCTCCCCGTCGTTCACCGTCACGACGAGGAACGCGGCACTCGAGGTGAGGGGCGCGTCGACTTTCTGCGCCTCGATGGGCACGCGGCGGGCGGATGAGCTGGTCACACGATCGAACCTAGTATTTTCATCGCCTCGGGGCCGATCAGTTTTTGGTGCCGGCGTGCACTGCTCTCTATGGCTCGATGCGCGAGTGGACGGCGCGTTCGTTTGAGGTGCGCCTCTTGAGAGCGGCTGCGAGCGGGTCTTGCGTGCGTGTCGGGTCCATTGATGATCGCGGTGAGGCGCGAGTCGGATCGCGCGCTCAGATCGACCCGCTTCCGTGCGCCCGTGAACCGATGAGACCGACGACGGGGCAGATCAATCGGGTGCGCGGTCACAACTTAGACGCTGTCAGTGACCTCCGGGCGTTCTTCATTGAGCTCTTGGAGCCGATCGACCCTGCGCGATTCCCTCATCATCGTCGATACGACGACATTTCGGAACATGGCGGAGGCTGGCAGAACCTGGGAGTCGATCCGCCCGGCGAGCTCTGAAGACCGAGGCGCCCAGAGGTTAGCGTGGAGGCGCATCGGGAGGTGCGGGATGGGCGTCGGCTCCCAGCTCGCCCGTTCATGCACCGGTCGACCATCGACCAGCCAAACGATCCGGTCGGTGGTCCACCCGATGGCATATTCATGGAAGTCCTGGGTAGCGTCGAAGCCAAGGTCGACCCAGTGTGGCGAGCCACGGTAACCGTACTCCATGGCCGTTCCCGCTTCACCTGGGTTGAAGAAGACGTTGGTCAGCATGCGGGTCGGATCAGCTCCGACTATCTCGATGTCAATCTCCTGACGCGGTGAAGCGCGGTGCAGAAAGAACCCTGTGATCAGGCCCAGTCCAGCCGCCGCGCGCATCTCTGTTCGGAACCAGCCGTGCGTGAACGACCGAGATGACGCGAACGCCCCAGACATGAGCCGTCGACCATTGCCCGCTCCTTCGTCGAGAACAATGCGGACGCCGTCGTCGCTGAAAGACATGCAGTCAGGCGAGAACGAAGCCAGATTGCCTGGAAACGTCTCGGTCACGCTCGGGAACGACTCGGATGCGCTGGTCATGGACGATGTCTCGATGACCGCGTCGCCGGAACTTGTGGAACGTTCGGTCGGTCCAGTCGGTCGCCAGCGCGCGGACGGTGGCAACACCCACGGGGAATCATCCATCGGAACCGACTTGGGCGGTACCCGACCATCCGTCACGCGAGGCGTCCATTCGTTGCGGCGGAAGAGTCGAAAGGAGCGTGACGCACCGAGCGGGAAGGCCTCGACTGGGGTTGCGATCTTCAGGAAGCCGCACAATGCCGGCCAGGCACCCTCTTCTGAACTCGTGGCATCAACTACTTCAACCCGGGAAGGAGCGACACGCGTGCGAAGTGTCGCGGCCGGGCCAAGGTCAGTGCTCTCGAGAATGAACCTCGTTTCGTTCGTGGCAATGGCAGCGATCAACGCTGACGGCTGCAGTGGAGGGTCGACGAGGGCATCGAAGAGTTGCAGCTCGCCAAGCAGCGCGGCCGGTGACAATGGTGCCTCGTGTGAGTCGAACACACGGACTCTTAGCCCCAGCATCGAAAGCGCCATCGCGAGGCTCTCGTAGTCGCCACGACGAGTCCAGGCGAGCACGCGTTCGGATCCCAGGACGCCGGCGTGCTTGATCGCATGGCCTCCGTCGACGACGCCTGCTCGTGCCAAGTAGGGCATCACAGAGTACGCATTGTCGGACCTTCCGTCGAGTCTCTGAGCGATTGCGGGCGAACTCATCGCAAGCGCGCCGAGCTCAGCCAACCGGTAGTTCATCCAAAGATCGACGGGACCCTTGACCGGCATGGAACGCAGTAGTTTCATCGCACCCGCTTGCGTGAGCACGTACCCGGATAAATGCCACAGCCCACGAACTGGGCGAAAGAGGCCGCCGTGCTCGTCCTCCCGCGACGCCGTTCCTCCGGCGTCTTCGTACGACAGAAACACGATGTCTGGATTTCCGACGACGGTCGAGCGCTTGCCTACCGCGCGCCATATTCCATCGATGGAAGCGCGCGCCCCGGGCTTGAACCATGCGTCATCTTCCAGGATCAGCACCAGCGAATCATTGCCGATCGCGATTGCCTTCCAGGCCTCGATGTGAGATCTTGCGACGGCGATCTCCTGTCGAGACATGCGAACCGGCTCGTCTGCCGGGAATGACCGCGCGAGTCTCTCATCGGGCTGAACGAACAGTTGATCACCTATCTGGTAGACGGGGTCAACGTCGGCCGTTGCCGCTACCGCGCGGCCATCTCGGGCGTCAATTGCTGTAACGCGGCGCACTATTGACATCAGGTTGTCGCCGTCGGCCGTCGTGAAGCGGCGAAGCTCCCTGGCGATACGTCGCCATCGCTTTGGCTGGCGATCCAGATTGATCACGAAGATCGCTTCAATCCGATTGCCCTCATGCCCGAAGGCTTCGATACGACCACCTGGAATTGCAGTGACAGTTGCGCGCCATGCTCGGAATGCGGTGGACCTGAGCGGGTCGAGTGCTTCTGCGAGATTCATGCGAGCTGAGCAGCCTTTCGCCTAGCGGTGTCCGATGTTGCGCCAGTTGCGGCCATCGTTCCGATACTCGAGATCCCAGAACGGCTCCGCGGTCGTGTACCAATCGAGCAGTATCTGGAAGTCCGTCGGTTCGCCGGCGATCGCTAGAACGCGAGCGTGTGCAGCCAGGGACGCTGTGAGGTTCCCCGGCCCCGTGGTCGATTGAATCTCGAGATCAGCGTCGTTGCGGAGAAGCGTGTCGATGGCGCGATCAAGCGCGCGTTGCATCACGCGGTGGCCGGGCGGCGCTGCGATCGGGTTGTTATTCAGATAGAAGATTCGATTGCTCGTCGGTAAGTCGACCTTCGGCAAGTCCTCCATGGGAACCATCGAGTCAAGATTCAGGTCATATGCGAGCGGCTGCACAAGTAGTCGATAATCATCGAAGATCAGGCGCCATTCGTTTCCTACAAGCACATCATCGGCGTCGACATACAGTCCGCCATCGGTGAGGATGTAGCACATTCTGAAGAAGTCGCTTCGCATTGCGGGGTGATGACACCGGTCGAATGCGGCGACTGCCCGGGCGTCAAAGTGCTCAGCGATGTAAGCACGCGCCGCGTCGTCCCCGAAGAACCTGAACTCAATACCCTCGTCGTGGAGCGGTAGCCAAGTCGTGAGGCAACGGACTACGTCCGGAGGTATGTCGTCGGGGTCGTGCCAGTAGCGGACCAGCGTACGGGGGATAGTCGATGGCGCAGCCATGGAATCAACAACGCCATGCGTCGCGGCTCGGGAGATCTGAGCGATTGTCAATGCTCGAATATAGTCGGAGCGGAGGCTGTCGTCCTCCTCGAACCCGACTGGCGGCTGCAGCAACGAGGCGTTGTGGTGGGCGTGGGTCGATGAGTTCATTGGTGCGCGCGCTCACGAAAACCGATGTATGCGCCGGAGTCTCGTCGAAGGAATGCCTTCCCGTCCACAACGAATCCGTCCAAGCCGTGGTCCCACGCGTACGCGTCCATGTCGACGAGGTTGTTGATAAAGCCCTTGCCGTTGAAGTTCAGCGAGGTGTTGCAGAGGACACCGAAGCCCGTACGCGCTTTGAACTCCACGAGCAGATCGAAAAGGGCGGGGTTCGAAATCTCACTGACTGTCTGCAGGCGTGCCGATCCATTGACATGCGTCACGGCCGGCAACGCATCGGTGGATGCCTGCGACGTGTAAAGCATGAACGGGCTTTGCCGATCCATACCGAACCAGCGCGCCGCGTCAGCCTCCAGGCAGACGGGGGCGATCGGGCGGAACTGCTCCCGCTGTTTGATTACGTTAAGGCGAATCCTCGTCGCTTCATCGAACGGGGCGGCAAGGATTGATCGATTGCCAAGCGCCCTTGGACCAATTTCGTATCGGCCGTTCACCCAGCCGATGATCAGTCCGCTGCTCAGCATTCCCGCAACATCTGCTGCCGAGACGTCGTGGACGTCGTAGCGCCCGTCCACGACTGCCCCATCCATGACGAACGGGAGCCCGGAGTAGACATCCCATTCAATCTTCGCGTTGTTGGTGAAGTGGAATTGCGCATCTATCGCGGTGCCGATTGCTGACCCGGAGTCGTTAGGGACTGGAGGTACGAAGACGTCGGAGAACAGTCCTGTCGCTCGCCACTTAGCGTTCCAGTCACAATTGAGCCCGCAACCACCCGCGATGATGAGCGGAAGCCCCCGTTGAAGGTTCTCGTCAGCGAAGCGCGCGAAGGTGTCGAAGATGCGATCGCTATAGATGCCCGCAAAGTTTCGGAACTCTTCATCGTCGACGCCAACGTCATAGTAGGGCGACGAGTCCAACTGGTCGTACATGTCAAGCCGTACGTCGATGGATCCCAAGAGGAACCTCATGAGTTCCTCTTCGGCGTCGGTGGGGTCGGTCCTCTTGGAGAATGAAGCGAGCGCCATAAGTTTGCCGGCATCCGAAAACCGTGAGAACGGAGCATCTTTCGGGAACGTGGGGTCCGCGAGGCCGTAGATGGACGCATATCGATTGCCCGGCTGATTCATTACATTGGCGAGAAGCCCGATGTTCACATCGCTGTCGATCTCATAAAACGCGCCAATCGCACCTTCCCAAATGAGCGCGTAGCAAGGCTCGCCTTGAGGGATTGGCGACATCCCATATGCGCTAAGGAGATGGGATCTCTCGTGAGATGAGGAGAAGTAACCCACGTCTGTCGCCATGAAGGTGCTACGGCGCATGATGATCTCGCTCCGATCGAGACCGCGATAGCCGACGTTCCGCGCGCTCCCAGTAGGGCGTGCCTCGCGGGGCCACCATCCTCCCGCCGCAAGAATGTCGGGCACTCGATCGAGGCGAGCGATCGCGTCCAGCATGTCGGAGCTCGCCAGCGGTGAGTATCGGTAGTTTGAGTCCTTCTCCGCCTCGATCGAGGATACGAGCTTGCCGTCGCGCACATGCGCGACGGCGCCATCATGGCCAGGGTTGTACGCGACGATATCCACGATCGGCACCTTTCAAGACGGTAGACGCATGGCGGGGAAGCCGACACCGTGCTGGCACGCGCCACGATCCAGGCCCGAGCCGTGCCCGGTCGGGACCACCCGCATGTTCGACGGCTCCTACTCTCGCAGGTCGCAGCGCCCGCCTGTCAGTTAGACACGACTCCGACGGCAGTTGCTACGGCGCGACCTTCGGGACGCCGACAACGTGTAGCTAACGAGCTACCCAACAGATCCTGCTCCGTCGTCTAGTCCACCGCTCAAGCGTGATGTTTCAACGTCACGCACAGCCGTCGACAGCAAGTACCCGGGCCGCGCGGCGAAGGCGGCTGGCGAGTGCCGGCGCGGTCCTGTGCGGAACCGAGTACAGCAGGAGCGCCATCGGAGTCTGGACGAACGCCGTGCACTACACGCAATGATCCCAATTCCGGGCATTTGCACGGCATGCTGAGGAATCCTTGGGCTGCTTGTTTGAGAAGTGTGGCAACGGCGGAAAGACCGAGCTGTCGACAACCACCGCTAACCTGAACGCATGCCCGACAGCCCCCGCGCCTTCATTAGCCACGCAAGCGAGGACAAGGGCTGCTTCGTCATCGAGTTCGCTACGAAGCTCAGAGCGGCGGGAGTCGATGCTTGGGTAGACGCTTGGGAGATCCGCGCTGGCGACTCGCTCATCAGGAAGATCTTCTCGCAGGGCATTGACGAGGCGGACGTCTTTATCGTGGTGCTCAGTGAAACCAGCGTCTCGAAGCCCTGGGTGCTCGAAGAGCTCGACGCGGCAGTTATCCGGCGGATTCAGGATGGAGCTCGACTTATCCCCGTTCTCATCGACGATGTGGAGGTGCCCGCCGCGCTCCGGCACCTGCGTTGGGTCTCCGTGCCGGCGCTAGGGTCCGACGGCGCGGTGGCAGACATCGTCGGCACGCTCTTCGGTTCAAACCTCGCTCCTCCGGTCGGTGCTCCGCCGGCGTACTCACGTCGCTCGCCGCAGCTCGTGTCGAACACCGTGGATGATGCTGTCCTGGGTGCGGCTATCGACCTCATCCTCGAGAACGGCGCCGGCGCTTACGGGGCGGAGCAACTGCTTGAACAACTGCCCGAACTCGACTTGACCTCGGAGCTCGTCGAAGAAGCCATATCTTCGCTCGCCGAGCAGCGCACCGTGGAAGTCGAGAGGAGCTTCGGCGGTACGTCAATCACAAGGTTGCGGCCGAGGGCGTGGCTTGCCGCCATGAACGCGCGAGGCCTTAACGTCGACGAGTTGCACGACCAGCTCCTCACACACTTTGTGAACCACTCGACGACCGTAGGTTTCGACGTTACAGACGACGAAACTGTCGGCGCGCTGGTGGATGTCCTCGAGCTGGAAGGTCTCATCGGTCGGGCCTCGCGAACCCTGAACGGCGCGGCACATGCGCAAGTAACCGTGCGAGGGCAGCGACGCGCTCGCGAGCTGTAGTCCCGCGTGTGCGGTGGCGTCGTGCGTGTCGATGAACCGCCCTCGACTTCTGCTGCGGCCCGAATGCGACACCCGGTTATAGGCGTGGGCCTGTGAGAGTTCCTCGTGATTCCTCACTCAAGGTTTGCCGTGCTCAATGTCGACTCGATTACCGAGCCACAGCGGCGCCTGAATTGCTCACCAAGTCTTTCGGAAGGCGGCGCTACTGGGGCTGCTATCGTGCAGAGCGCGCAAAGCGATCCTGACCTTGATCGTGGCAAGCGGCTAACCGCTCGCAGCGTTCCGCGATGCCCACTCGATCGTCCGAGATATGAAATCGCGTCCTGCGACTCGCAGCTCTGCGTTTTCCGCGCCCAGCACATCGCGAAAGGGCTGCCCGAGTTCGTCCGCCAACAGAGCCCTGCTGGTGACTGATTCCGGCATGTCGCCGTACCCGTAGGCAGGCAACAAGATCCTGATAACTTCTGCAATCTCCCACCCGGTTGCCGCAGGCGGCGCGGCAGGCGACTGCGAGCGAAACGGGTCCGGCACGGTGAGTGCGCGGAGTGCGAGTAGCGCGCGGGTTGCGGCGGCGTCTGTATTGCCGCTCTCAGTCATGAACTCGTAGGCCGCCGCCAATCCATCGAGCAGTCGCGCTCGTTGAGACCGGAGGTTATGAAGCGCCCGTGCGTGCCAGGCGAGAAGGGCCGCGATGACGGCGAACCCGATCGTGACCGTCACTTCGACGACCCAGCTGTCTTGGCCGCGATAAAGAACGAGTGACATCGCGCTGAGAGTCGCTGCGAGTAGCGACGCGGTCCAGGTCAGCTGGCTCCAGTGCGCTTGATACGGTCGCGGTTTGGGAGAGGCGGACAGCAACGGCGGCACCGATGCCGAACTCGCTGCGCTGAGCAAGATGCCCACGAAGCTGAGCGCAAAAGCCGTCAGCTTGGTTGACACGAGGGAGTCAAGCGAGGTGAACGCCCCCTCGGACGTCACGGTGATGATGGAGGCCACACCCGTTGAGAGGACTGCGGCCCACGCAAGCGAAGTGAACACCCACCACGCGGGGGTGGCACCTCGCCTCATCCGCGACGTCAAACGCCTGTAGGTTCCCGCGCGCAACTGCACAGTCCAGGCAGCGGCGGCAATCGTGCCGCCGAGTGTGGCTAGAACAGTGAGGGCTGAGTTCGCGACGGGGTGTTGGAGGAGTGCGGCGAAGATACCGGCCGTTACGGCGACGACCGTCGCGCCTCCGAACCACCACCAGTTTCGCCGCCGGCGAAGGCGCACGAGACGCCGCGCAGCGCGCGAGCCGAGGTCATCCCCGGTTGGAGTGATCGTGAGCTCAGAAGCCACTAGCCATAAGTCGGGCTTTGGTGCGGTCGTAACGGTGCGCATCAATCGCGAGCATAAGCCAACGGGGCGACATGTTCGCTTACGCCCGGGCCGAGCGTCGCCCGGATAGGGATCCCCAACTCTTGATAACTATTGGGCTGCGTCGAGGGCCCGGATCATGTCCTTGAGTTCGGCGACCTCGGCGCGGAGCGATTCGACTTGGGACTCGGTCGCGGTGGCTGTCTTCTCGGCTTCGAGTGAGACGCGTTCGACGATCCACGATGCGAGGGTCGCCGTGACGACGCCGATCAGCGCGATCCCGCCGATCATCAAACCGACTGCGACGATTCTTCCCGTGACGGTGACGGGATAGTAGTCGCCGTAGCCCACGGTCGTGATGGTGACGAACGCCCACCAGATCGCGTCGGCGAAGTTCTTGATCGGTCCACCGCTGTTCTGCTCCGCATCGAACACGGCAAGCCCCGCGAGGAAGACCGTGAGAACGGTAGCGCCGACGGTGTAGATCGCTACCTTGCCGCGCAGCATCGAACCGGTCGTGCGCTGGATGAGAGCGAGGACCGTGAGAAATCGCATCAGACGCAGCGGACGGAGCATCGGCAGCACGACGATGGCGAGGTCGAGCAGGTGGCGGTAGAACCAGCGCCAACGATGCTCGGCAAGGGTCAGTCGCACGACGTAGTCAACGACGAAAACGACCCACGTGAGCCACAGCGCGACCTCGGCAATGGTCTCGAGAACGCCTTGAGGCTTGGCAAGAATCTGAGTGGCATAAGCGGCAAGGAACGCGCACGCCGCGATCGTCAGCGGCCATTCCACTGCGCGCTCCCAGCGCGCAAGACGTTCCCCGTACACACGCCGATTATCGTTCATCGGCAATCAGCGCCAGAACGCGCCAGCGCCAGCCTCGGTTGGCGAGTCGCGCACAAGCAACCACGCGAACGCTGCCGTCCCTTCAACGTGCACCGCCCGGATAGGGATCCCGTCAGGCAATGCCGGCTGTCGCTGTGACGGGCCGTCATCCGTCCCACGCGGACACGCCCGTTCTACGCCGGTGCGGTCAGGGGCCGCGGATAGGCGGGTCCAGGCCGATTCACCTTCGGCACGGCGAGTTGCGGCTTCTTAGTAGTCTTCGGTCAGAGTGAGAGCGTTCCCCAACCCGAGGAGATGGGCGTGAGCCTTCAAGAAGAGATTGATCTGCGTGCGCAGGAGATCCATACCGACAGCTACAGCATGGCGATCAACGAAGCAGCCGCGATGTATGAGGCTGGGGACTTGGACGTGCATCCAGAGTTTCAGCGGATCTTTCGTTGGACCCTGGATCAGCAGAGCAAACTCATCGAGAGCATCTTTCTTGGCATCCCAATTCCGCCAATCTTCGTTGCGACACGTAAGGACGGCGTTTGGGATGTGGTTGATGGAGTTCAGCGACTGTCCACGATCTTCAGATTCATGGGTGTGCTGAAGAAGGAGGACGGCTCTCCCGACTCGCCTGATCCGTTGGTGGCCGGCGAATATCTCGAGGGCCTGAAAGGGCTGTATTACGAATCAGGTACGGACGGTGCGCTCGACGGATTGACGCACGCGCTCGACGACACTCAGAGGCGCCTATTCAAGCGAGCTCGACTTGACTTTCAGATTGTGCAGAAGGAGAGCGACGAACAGGCAAAGTATGACCTGTTCCAGCGCTTGAACAGCGGCACGCGGCTGTCCGAGCAGGAAGCACGAAACTGCCTCGCCGTGATGCTCGATGCGAGTTTCTCGCGCTGGATAGACGACCTTGCTGCCGACGACCACTTCGCGAATGTGATGAGCATCAGCGAACGCCAGCAGGAAGAGGCTTACGACGCGGAGAGTGTGCTCCGCTTCCTCTCCATCGTCGAGGCGTCGGACGAGCAACTAAGTCGGATGGGCGATGTCGGCGACTTCTTGACGCGCTCGATGCGCGCCTTCATCGCCGACGACGAGTTCGACCGCGAAGCTCAGGAGAACAGGTTCCGCGAGATATTCGAGGCCCTCGACGACGCGCTAGGCCCAAACGCCTTCCGCAGATTCGACCCTGTGCGTAAGCGCCATAGTGGCCGATTCAGCGTGTCCGCGTTCGAAGCTGTCGCGAGCGGTCTCGCTCGAAACTGGGACTCGTGGCGCCTCCTCGACGCCGAGAGTCGTACCACCCGACTTCAGGAGTTGGTTCCGACTGTGTGGGCCGACGAGACATTCGTCCAGCGGTCAGGCGGCGGGAAGGCCGCCGAGCGTCGTATCCCCTACATGGTCCAGGTCGGTGAGCGAATCTTCGTGTCGAACTAGACGATGCGCACTCCTCACGATCTCGAAGATGAGCTCGACTCCGACCTTGCCTGGCGGCGCGTCGAAGCTCACGCCCTTTTGTCGAACGTCCGGTCGGCCAGAGGGCCATCCCAACAAGCGGCAATGCGCGCAGGAATCGCTCTGCTGTACGCACACTGGGAGGGCTATACAAAGAACGCGCTGACCCGGTATCTGCAGTTCGTCTCGCGCCGTAAGTTGCGCTTGAACGAGCTGCATGAGGGTCTTGCGGGCCTGGCCGTGGAAAACGAACTGCGCAGGCGCGGGAACCTGTCTGACGCTCGGCGCAGAACCGCGATGGTCCGCTTACTTGCTTCGGAAGGCGACACGCGGGCCTCAATTCCGAACCGCGAGGTGAACACTCAAGGCAACCTGAACAGTGATCTATGCAGCGAACTGTTCGATTGTCTCGGCCTCGACTACTCGCCTTTTGAGACCAAGAAGGGACTCATCGACTACAGCCTCCTCCGCGTTCGGAACGACATCGCTCACGGCAGATGGATGAGCACAGATCAGCCGGGGTACGAGCTGCTTCACACCGAAGTCATGACGATGCTTTCCACAGTCCGCAATGCAGTGATGAATGCAACGGATAACAGCCACTACCGTCGGCAAGACACTCCAGGCGCCAACTAGCACTGCCGGCCGGAGGGTGTCCGACGATGCCGTTGAAGGATCCACTTCGGCCGCTGACGTCCCACTAACGGGCGCCGCCCGGATAGGGATCGACTTGCGGGCTTTGAATGATAGCGGGCCCGGCTCCGCGCGATCGCGATCGCCGACTGAGCGGTCGTGCTGCGCATCGCCGACTAGATGGAGCGGATCGTGGATACGGACACTCGCGCGATCGACGTGGCGGGCGACCACTTTCCGACACGACGTCGGGCGTCAGCCCGGGACGTCGGCGGTCGCCCGCGCGAGGAGTGCCGCGGCGTGTTGGCGGGCTTCCCGTGCACCCTCACGCGAGAAGGCCGACAACCCTCCGAGATACGCGATCGGGGACGAACGGCTCAGGCATGAGCGGTCGGATATGGGCGATTTCGGTCGTTGCGAGAGTGAAGTCCGCGCCCGCGCATGCGGCCGCTGTCGCGCGACGCCACAGGCCGTCGGACCACGCCCGGATCCCCTCGAGCGCAGCCGCGACCATCGCGGCGACGTCGTCGCGCGAAGTGGCATCCATACGCAGAACATCGGGGCCGGGGAGCCGATCCCAGAGCCGACGCGGACGCTGTCACGGCAGCGAAATGGCGGGGCCCGAAGGCCCCGCCATTTCGCCGTTCTCTCTGTGCCCCCGATAGGAATCGAACCTACGACCTTTGGTACCGGAAACCAACGCTCTATCCCCTGAGCTACGGAGGCGTACCGATCGAGACTATCACCGCCGGTCCTCACCGAGAGACCGGGAATCAGCGAGAAACCAGCCCAGCGACCGCTGCGGCGAGCCGCTCGGCGAGGTAGCGATGCCCTGCCGTCGAGGGATGGTCGTGGCCGAGCTCCGAGGTGTCGATCACCGCCGCATAGTTCTCGGGGGTGATCCAGTCGTCTTGGACGGGGGAGAGGTACCACCAGCCACGGGCCGCCGCCGCACTCTGCAGGTCGCGGTCGATGCGCGCGGTCGCCGCCTCGACCGGCAGCACCTGGGGCGCCGGGCCCAGGATCACGATCTGCGCCCGCGGATATTTTGCGGCGAGGGCATCCCACGCGGCATCCACTGCCGCACGGTAGCCCGCGGCAGGCTCGCGGCGGTCGTTGATCGACCCCTGCACGATGATGAGGTCGGGATCGAGCGACGGGTCGAGGGCCCCGATGCGCGTGCCGAAATCCGGGCCGTCGAGCCCCGGCTTCAGGTACCCCGAGCCGCGCACGCCGTCGACGATGGTCGTCCAGCCGGCGATGTCCGCGACGACGTAGGCGTAGCCGAGGGTGGGGGTGGATGCCGCGGAGCCGTACGTCCACGAATCGCCGAAGATCAGCACGGTCGGATCGTCCGGCAGCTCGAGCGGCGCCGGATTGGAGGGCACGACGACCGCGCCGTCGCCTGCCGCGACGATCGCCTCGGGGGTCGCCCACGGGCGCCAGAGCGACATGCCGACCACGGCCGCAACCGCCAGCGCGAGCGCCGGCAGGACCCACGCGCGACGACGCCTGAGGAGGTGTCCGAACGCACGCATGCGTCGAGGCTAAGTCACGCCGCGGTGGTTTGTGAAAGAGGGTTCCCACAACCCGTTCACGACCACCCGTTCCGGCGTGCGAGGATACTTCGGTGCAACGCATTGTGACCGCCGAACTCGACCTGGATCTGGGCGCCTCCGTCGACCTCATTTTCCAGATCGCGGCGGCCCAGCCGGCGCCCGTTCTGCGCGAGGAATTGACGTTCACGCAGGGCGATCGCGTGTACACGCCGACCGAGATCGTCGACCAGTCGGGCAGCCGTCTGCACGGCCTCCACGCAGAAGCGGGGCTGCTCGAGGTGCGGTACGAGGCGCTCATCGAAGGGCACGTCGCGCAGCGCGCCACGAGCGACCTCGAGGCCATCACGTATCTGCGCCCCAGCCGCTACTGCCAGTCGGATGAGGTGTTCTCGCAGGCCCGTCGTCAGTTCCGCGGGCTGTCCGGCATGGACCTGATCATCGCAGTGAGCGAGTTCGTCGCGACGAGCACCACCTACACGCCCGGCCTCAGCCAGGGCACCGACTCGGCCGTCACCACGCTCATGACCGGCCAAGGCGTCTGCCGTGACTACGCCCACGTCGTGATCGCGCTGCTGCGCGCCATGGACATGCCCGCCCGCTACGCCGCGTGCTACGCGCCCGGACTGCGCCCGATGGATTTCCATGCGGTCGCCGAGGCCTACCTCGACGGCAGCTGGTACGTGATCGATGCGACCCGGCTCAGCAATCGCCGGTCGCTCGTGCGCATCGCGACCGGACGGGATGCCGCGGACTGCGCTTTCCTCAGTTACCACGGCGGCTTCGTGGGCCTCGAGCGCATGCACGTGGATGCCGTCGTTGTGCCCAGCGACGCGGCCGACTTCGACGCCGTCGATGCCGCCGCCGCGGCATCCGACCCCGCGCTCGACGACTTCGCCGACCTCATCCAGCTCGCCTGAGCCCCGCCCGGCGCAGTCTCGTCGACGGGCGCCCCGCGCAGGAGGGGCACAGGCCCGCCCCCGTAGAATCGACGGGTTATGAATCCTGATGCCCTCGCCGCCGCCCTGCTCGCCGTCATCGTGCCCCTCGCCGAGGCGCGACGCGCGGGATCGACCGAGGGACTCACCGCCGCCGACCTGCCGCTCGAGCGCCCGCGCAACCGCGATCACGGTGACTGGGCCTCGAATGCCGCGATGAAGCTCGGCAAGACCGTGGGTGCGAACCCGCGCGAGTTCGCGCAAGAGATCGCGACGGCGCTCGCCGGCACCGACGGCATCGCGTCTGTCGAGGTCGCCGGCCCCGGCTTCATCAACATCCGGCTGGATGCCGCTGCCGCCGGCGCCCTCGCGAAGACGATCGTCGACGCGGGCGCCGCGTACGGCACGAACGACTCGCAGCGCGGGCAGAGCATCAACCTCGAGTTCGTCAGCGCCAACCCCACCGGCCCCATGCACATCGGGCACACCCGGTGGGCGGCGCTCGGCGATGCGATCGGGCGCGTGCTGCAGGCATCCGGCGCGACGATCGTCCGCGAGTTCTACATCAACGACGCGGGCTCGCAGATGGAGCGTTTCGGGCGCTCGGTGCTCGCCGCGATCAAGGGCGAGCCGACGCCGGAAGACGGCTACCCGGGGTCGTACATCGGCGACCTTGCGGCGCGGGTGCAGGCCGAGCTGCCCGGCATCCTCGACCTGCCTGCCGACGAGCAGCTCGCCGAGGCGCTTGATCGCGGCTACCGGCTGCAGCTGGGCGATCTGCAGGAGTCGCTCATCAAGTTCAACGTGCACTTCGACGTCTTCTTCAGCGAGCGCACGCTCCACGCACCCGGCCAGGGCGGCGGGCCGAGTCTCGTCGACGAGGCCGTCGACCGCCTGCGCGTGCAGGGCCACGTCTTCGACGCCGACGGTGCCGTGTGGGTGCGCACCACCGACTTCGGCGACGACAAAGACCGGGTCATCCGCAAGTCCGACGGCGAGTACACCTACTTCGCCGCGGATGCCGCGTACTACCTCAACAAGGGCGACCGCGGCTTCCGCCACAAGATCTACCTGCTCGGCGCCGACCACCACGGGTACGTGCATCGCCTCAAGGCGCTCGCGGGCGCGGCGGGCGACGACCCCGCGACCGACATCGAGGTGCTGATCGGGCAGCTCGTGTCGGTGAACGGCGCGCGACTGTCGAAGCGCGCGGGCAACATCATCGAGCTCGACGACCTGCGCGACTGGCTCGGCACCGATGCACTGCGCTACTCGCTGGCGCGTTACCCCGCCGATTCGCCGCTGACCCTCGACCCCGAGATCCTCACCAAGCGCACGAACGACAACCCCGTCTTCTATGTGCAGTACGCCCACGCACGCACGCACAACGTGGGGCGGAACGCCGCCGACTCGGGTGTCGACCGCAGTGCGTTCGCCCCCGAGCTGCTCGTCGACGAGACCGAGTCGGCCCTGCTCGGCGCCCTGCAGGAGTTCCCGCGCATCGTCGCCTTCGCGGCCGAGCTGCGTGAGCCGCACCGCATCGCGCGCTACCTCGAAGAGCTCGCGAGCCTCTACCACCGCTGGTACGACACATGCCGCGTGACGCCGCTCGGCGACGAGCCGGTCACCGACCTGCACCGCACGCGCCTGTGGCTGAACGACGCGACCGGACAGGTGCTGCGCAACGGACTCGACCTGCTCGGCGTCAGCGCGCCCGAGCGCATGTGACGACGGCGCCGCGACGATGAGCGACCAGCACCCGACCCTTCCGCTGCCCGACCCCGGTGCGCGGTGGGTTCTGTCGACGGATGCCTCGGCGCCGCCCGCTCGCAAGCGCCGCTGGCCGTGGCTCGTCGCGCTGATCGTGGTCGCCCTGCTCGCGATTGCGGCGTGGTTCGCGGGGGAGTACATCGCGCGCGGGATCGTCGAGCGCACGATCCGCGAGCAGATCACGACCCAGCTCAGCCTGCCCGCCGACCAGCAGATCGACATCGATATTCCGGGGCCGATCCTGCCGCAGCTCATCGTGGGCAGCCTCGCCGATGTGACGATCTCGAGCGATGACGTTCCGTTGAGGGGTGTCACGGCAGATATCACGGTCACGGCTCAGGATGTGAACATCCACGGCGGGGACTGGAGCGGCGGCTACGCGACGGTCACCCTCGACCAGACACAGGTGCAGGCGCTGCTGGCCGAGATCGACGGCTTTCCCGCGACGACCGTCACTCTCGACGCACCGGACATCGCCGCCGACTTCGAACTGCAGCTGTTCGCCCTGAAGGTTCCCGTCGGCGTCGCCCTCACGCCGACCGCCTCGGGTGGCGACATCGTGCTCAGCCCCTCGAGCCTGCCGGTGGCCGGCGCCGAGATCTCAGCCGATGCGCTGCGTCAGCAGTTCGGAGCGATCGCGTCGACGGTGCTGCGCGACTGGGATGTCTGCATCGCCGATCGCCTGCCGCGCGCGCTGGAACTGACGGGCGTCGGGGTGAAGCGCGACAGCATCGTCGCCGACTTCGAGATCGACAGCGCCATCGTGACCGACCCGTCGCGCAGAGAGCTGGGCGCCTGCGCGGCGTAGGCGTTTCGACTCGCTGCGCTTGCGGGGCGACTGGGGGCTGCGCTCGCGGGGCGACCCGGGGGCATGCGCGGGGCGGCATGCGCGGGGCGGCATGCGGGGGTGCCATAGACTGCTAGGAACATTCGCCGGGCAGGCGGCGCGCGAGCGCTCGGCCCGTGATTCCACCCGATTGGTCCCCTTTCACGTGTCCGCCTCACCCGATCGCCCGCTCGTTCCCGAGTGGCTCGCCGCGCCGGACGACGCGAACGCACTCGTTGCCGAGGTGTGGCCGCCCGCCGCGCACCGCGACGAGCGCGGCGATCTGGTGCTCGGGGGAGTCGCCGCCTACGAGCTCGCTGCGCGGTTCGGAACTCCGCTGTACGTCCTCGACGAGGACGCGGTGCGCGCCCGCGCCCGCGAAGTGAAGGCCGCGTTCGACGCCGCGACGGCGCGCCATGGCATCCACGCCCGCGTCTACTACGCCGGCAAGGCATTCCTCTCCACCGAGGTCGTGCGGTGGGTCACCGACGAAGGCCTCGCGGTCGACGTCGCGACCGGCGGTGAACTCGCCGTCGCGCTCGCCGCGGGCGTCGACCCCGCGCGCCTCGGCCTGCACGGCAACAACAAGTCGGTCGCCGAGCTCGAGCGCGCCGTGGAACTCGGCATCGGGTCGATCGTGATCGACTCGACGATCGAGCTCGAGCGGCTCGCGGCGATCGCCGAACGCCTCGGCCGCAGCGGAGACACCGCGCAGAAGGTGCTTGTGCGCGTCAACACCGGCGTGCATGCCGAGACGCACGACTTCCTCGCGACGGCCCACGAAGACCAGAAGTTCGGGTTCTCGCTCGATGCGGCGCCCGCCGTCGTCGCCCGCATCCGCGAGCTGCCGTCGCTGCAGCTCGTCGGGCTGCACTGCCACATCGGGTCGCAGATCTTCGGCACGTCGGGCTTCGCCGAATCGGCCGCGCGCCTCGTCGACCTCTACGCCGACATCCGCATCGGGGGCGAGTTGCCGGTCCTGAACCTCGGCGGCGGATTCGGCATCGCCTACACGTCCGTCGACACTCCGACGCCGATCGCGGAACTCGCGGGCGCCATCGTCGACGCCGTTGCGCGCGAATGCGAGGTGCGGGGCATCCCGCTGCCGAACCTCGCCTTCGAACCCGGCCGCGCGATCGTCGGCCGCGCCGGCGTCACGCTCTACGAGGTGGGCACCGTCAAGCCCGTGCAGGTCTCCGACGACCTCACCCGCCTCTACGTGAGCGTCGACGGCGGAATGAGCGACAACGCACGCCCCGCCCTCTACGGCGCTCAGTACTCCGCGCGCATCGCGTCGCGTGTCTCGGATGCCGCGCCCGCGCTCGCGCGCGTCGTCGGGCGTCATTGCGAATCGGGTGACATCGTGGTCGATGCCGAGTACCTGCCCGGCGACGTCGCCCCGGGTGACCTGCTCGCCGTGCCGGCCACCGGCGCCTACTGCTTCTCGCTCGCGAACAACTACAACTACGTGCCCCGCCCGCCCGTCGTCGCCGTCTCGCACGGCCAGGCGCGGGTGATCGTACGCGCCGAGACCATCGACGATCTGCTGGCGCGCGACCTCGGCATCTCCGCCGCCGACACCTCGGAGGATTCCGCATGACTGACTACCGCCGCCTGCGCGTGGCACTGCTCGGAGCCGGAGCCGTCGGCTCGCAGGTCGCCGCGCTGCTGCGCAAGCACGGAGACGAGCTGGCCGACCGCGCCGGCGCCGCCCTCGACCTCGTGGGCATCGCCGTGCGCAACCCCGACGCGCCGCGCGACGTCGACCTGCCGCGCGAGCTGTTCACGACCGATGCCGAAGAGCTCATCGTCGGCGCCGACATCGTCATCGAGCTGATGGGCGGCATCGAGCCCGCCCGCGAGCAGATCCTGCTCGCGCTGGGCTCGGGCGCCGACGTCGTCACGGCCAACAAGGCGCTGCTCGCGACGCACGGCCCCGAGATCTTCGACGCCGCCGACCAGGTCGGCGCCTCGGTCTACTACGAGGCCGCCGCCGCCGGCGCCATCCCGATCATCCGGCCGCTGCGCGACTCGCTCGCCGGCGACCGCGTGCAGCGGATCATGGGCATCGTCAACGGCACCACGAACTACATCCTCGATCGGATGGACCGCGAGGGCTCAGACTTCGGCGACGTCCTCGCCGACGCGCAGGCGCTCGGCTACGCCGAAGCCGACCCGACCGCCGACATCGAGGGCTATGACGCCGCGCAGAAGGCGGCGATCCTGGCATCCCTCGCCTTCCACACGGCGGTGCCGCTCGAGGCCGTGCACCGCGAGGGCATCACGCAGGTCGACAAGCAGATGATGGATGCCGCGCGCCACGCCGGGTTCGTCATCAAGCTGCTCGCCGTGTGCGAGCGCCTCACCGGGCAGCCTCTCGAGAACGGCGCCGAGTCGCCGACCGGCGAGGCGATCTCGGTGCGGGTCTACCCCGCGCTGATCCCGCGCGAGCACCCGCTCGCGAGCGTGCACGGCGCGAACAACGCCGTGTTCGTGCAGGCCGAAGCGGCCGGCAACCTCATGTTCTACGGCGCGGGCGCCGGCGGCGTGCAGACGGCCTCGGCCGTGCTCGGCGACGTCGTCTCGGCCGCGCGCCGGCACATCGCCGGGGGAGTGGGCGTCGGCGAGTCGACGCGGGCGAACCTGCCCGTGCTGCCGATCGGCCGCGTGACGACGCGCTACCAGATCACCCTCGAGGTGTCGGATGAGCCCGGCGTGCTCGCCACCGTGGCCGGCACGCTCAGCGACGGCCGCGTGTCGATCGCGACCGTGGAACAGACCGTGATCACAGAAGGAAACGGCGAGCCGGGCGTGGCCCGGATCGTCATCGGAACCCACCGAGCACTCGAGCAGGACCTCAGCGAGACCGTCGACCGCCTCGCCGCCAGTGGCGTCGTCGGTCGCGTGGTCTCGGTGCTGCGTGTAGAAGGAGACTGAAATGGTGCATGTCTGGCAGGGCGTCCTGCGCGAATTCGCCGACCGGCTGGGCGTCACCGACGCCTCGACTGTCGTGACCCTGGGCGAGGGCGGCACGCCGCTCATTCCCGCCACGGCACTGTCGGCGATGACCGGTGCCGACGTCCACATCAAGTTCGAAGGCATGAACCCGACGGGCTCGTTCAAAGACCGCGGCATGACGGTCGCGCTCTCGCGCGCCGTCGAGCACGGCGCGAAGGCCGTCATCTGCGCCTCGACCGGCAACACCTCGGCCTCGGCCGCCGCCTACGCGGCGCACGCCGGCATCACTGCCGCGGTGCTCGTGCCCGAGGGCAAGATCGCGATGGGCAAGCTCAGCCAGGCGGTCATCCACGGCGGTCGGCTGATCCAGGTGCGCGGCAACTTCGACGACTGCCTCGAGATCGCGCGCGAGCTCGCCGACGGCTATCCCGTGCACCTCGTGAACTCGGTCAACCCCGACCGCATCGAGGGGCAGAAGACGGCGGCCTACGAGGTCGTGTCGCAGCTGGGGGATGCCCCGGACTTCCACTTCATCCCGGTCGGCAACGCGGGCAACTACACCGCCTACACGCGCGGCTACCGCGAAGAGGCCGCGCGCGGCGTCGCCACGACCGTGCCGCGCATGTTCGGCTTCCAGGCCGAGGGCTCGGCGCCGCTCGTGCGCGGCGAGGTCGTGAAGAACCCCGAGACCGTCGCCTCGGCGATCCGCATCGGCAACCCCGCCTCGTGGGAGCTCGCCCTCGAGGCGCGCGATGCCACCGACGGCTGGTTCGGTGCCATCTCTGACGACAAGATCCTCGCGGCGCAGAAGCTGCTGGCATCCACCGCGGGTGTCTTCGTCGAGCCCGCCTCGGCGATCGGCGTCGCGGGGCTGCTCGATCGCGTCGAGGCGGGCCTGATCCCCGCCGGCGCGAAGGTCGTGATCACCGTCACCGGCCACGGACTCAAAGACCCGCAGTGGGCCCTGCGCAACGCCGACGGCAGCGAGGTCACCCCGACGGTCGTCGACGCGTCGACCTCCGAGGTCGCCTCGGTTCTCAACCTGGCATGACGAACTCGTCGGTTCCGGTCCCCGAGCTTGTCGAGGGGCGGACGGTCGCCGTGCGCGTGCCGGCGACGAGCGCGAACCTCGGCCCCGGCTTCGACACGCTCGGGCTCGCGCTGAGCGTCTACGACGAGCTCGTCGTCACGGCATTGCCCGAGCCCGGTCTCGAGATCGAGGTCACCGGCGAGGGTGCGGGAGAAGTGCCGACGGATGCCTCGCACCTCGTCGTCCGCTCGATGGCCTACGCGTTCGAAGCCGTGGGGCGCGAGCTGCCCGGCATCCGGCTCGCGGCGACCAACGCGATCCCGCACGGGCGCGGCATGGGCTCATCGGGCGCAGCCGTCGTCGCGGGCCTGCTCGCGGCCAAGGGACTGCTCGCGGGCGAGGTCGAGTTCGGCGCCGACACCCTGTTGCGGCTGGCGACCGAGCTCGAAGGCCACCCCGACAACGTCGCTCCGGCGCTGTTCGGCGGGCTCACGATCGCCTGGATGGACGAGGACGGACCGCAGCACAAGAAGCTGCTGGTGCACCGCGGCGTCTCGCCGCTCGTGTTCGTGCCGAACTTCACGATGTCGACGACGGTCGCGCGCGGACTCGCGCCGCTTCAGGTGACCCGCGAAGACGCCGTCTTCAACGTGTCGCGGTCGGCGCTGCTGATCGCCGCGCTCATGCAGAGCCCCGAACTGCTCATGGCTGCGACCGAAGACAAGCTGCACCAGTCGTACCGCGCGCAGGCGATGCCCGCGACCGATGCACTCGTGCGGGCACTGCGCGCCGAGGGCTTCGCCGCCGTCGTCTCGGGGGCGGGGCCCAGCGTGCTCGTCCTGGCGGACGGCCCCGGCCGCCGCCTCGACGCGGCGCGCGTGGCCGCGAGCTCGTCGGACACTCCGTGGGAGCCCCTCATGCTGGCCGTCGATGTCAAGGGTGGTACAGTGAGGGACCATACGGAGGGTTCCACGGTTTATCCGTGAATCTGGCCTCCGTCGCAATTCTGCGAACCCCCGCATAGTCACCCTGCACCATCTGGCATCCCTGTCGGACGTCCGAAGTGCCTGGGTCACCGCCTGTCGTGGACGGCGTCTATGCGGATACGTCTTGTCCACAGCACCCCTGAAGGAGAACTCGTGGAGTCCCTCTCCGAGATCGACACCGAGAACACCGACGCGCTGCGCGAAGATGCCGCGGCCGACGTGATCGAACCCACCGAAACCCCCGTCGACGACGCTGCCGCTGAGGCTGCCCCCGTCGAGGAACCCGTCGCCGAGGAGGCTCCCGTCGAGGAGCCCTCCGCTGACGCGCCCGTCGAGGACACCGCTGTCGCTGAGGAGGCACCCGTCGAGGAGCCTGCCGCCGAGGCTGCGCCCGTCGAGGAGCCTGCGGCTGAGGCTGCACCCGTCGAGGAGCCTGCCGCCGAGGCTGCGCCCGTCGAAGAGGTCGCAGCGGTCAAGGCGCCCCGCAAGCGTGCACCGCGTCGGGCGAAGAGCGCCGACGTGCTCGTGGCGGACGCCGCTGCCGAGGCAGCGCCGGTCGAGGCCGACGCGCCCGCCGCCGATGCACCCGCCGCAGCCGAGACACCCGCCGACGCCGGCGCACCCGCCGAGCTCGACGCCGAACCGGCCGCGGAGCAGGCTGACGCACCCGCCGACAACGTGGACCCCGCCGAGAACGTGGCACCCGCCGAGGGCGAGACCCCGACCGACGGCGAGACCACGCCCGAGGGCGACGCCGCAGCCGAGGGTGAGACGCCGAGGAGCGGCCGCAGCCGCTCGCGCAGCCGCAGCCGCAACCGTGGCAAGTCCGACGCGGCGCAGAACGGCCAGGCCGGCCAGAACGGTCAGCAGGCTGCGCAGAACGCGCCCGCGGCCGAGGCATCCAACAACAACAGCAACAACGCCGCCGACAACGACGGCGACGAGCAGGGCCAGGGCCGTGGCCGCCAGCGCAACAAGCGCCGGCCGCAGGGCCAGCAGACCGGCGACGAGTTCGACACCGAGATCGGCGAGGACGACGTCCTGATCCCGATCGCGGGCATCCTCGACGTGCTCGACAACTACGCCTTCGTCCGCACGACCGGCTACCTGCCCGGCACCAGCGACGTGTACGTGTCGCTCGGCCAGGTCAAGAAGTACAACCTGCGCAAGGGTGACGCCGTCGTCGGCGCCATCAAGCAGCCCCGCGAGGGCGAGCAGTCGAGCCGGCAGAAGTACAACGCGCTCGTCAAGGTCGACGCGATCAACGGCCTGTCGGTCGACGACGCGGCGAACCGCGTCGAGTTCGGCAAGCTCACGCCGCTCTACCCGCAGGAGCGTCTGCGCCTCGAGACGGCTCCCGAGAAGCTGACCCAGCGCATCATCGACCTGGTCGCCCCGATCGGCAAGGGCCAGCGCGGCCTCATCGTCGCGCCGCCCAAGGCCGGCAAGACGATCGTGCTGCAGCAGATCGCGAACGCGATCGCGACGAACAACCCCGAGGTCCACCTCATGGTCGTGCTCGTCGACGAGCGTCCCGAAGAGGTCACCGACATGCAGCGCACGGTCAAGGGTGAGGTCATCGCCTCGACCTTCGACCGTCCGGCCGAAGACCACACGACGGTCGCCGAGCTCGCCATCGAGCGCGCCAAGCGTCTCGTCGAGCTCGGTCGCGACGTCGTCGTGCTGCTCGACTCGATCACCCGCCTCGGCCGTGCCTACAACATCTCGGCGCCGACGTCCGGTCGCGTGCTGAGCGGTGGTGTGGATGCCTCGGCCCTCTACCCGCCCAAGCGCTTCTTCGGCGCCGCGCGCAACATCGAGAACGGCGGATCGCTCACGATCCTCGCCACGGCGCTCGTCGAGACCGGGTCCAAGATGGACGAGGTCATCTTCGAGGAGTTCAAGGGCACCGGCAACAGCGAGCTGCGCCTGTCGCGTCAGCTGGCCGACAAGCGCATCTTCCCGGCGGTCGACGTCAACGCGTCGTCGACCCGTCGCGAAGAGATGCTGCTGAGCCCCGACGAGGTCAAGATCACCTGGAAGCTGCGTCGTGCCCTCGCGGGCCTCGACCCGCAGCAGGCGCTCGAGGTCGTGCTCGGCAAGCTCAAGGAGACGTCGTCGAACGTCGAGTTCCTCGTGCAGATGCAGAAGTCGATCCCGACTCCTGCCGGTGGCGCGAGCCACACGCACGAGAACAACATCCGCTGACGTGTTCGAGTCCGTCCAATCGCTGATCGCTGAGCACAAGGCCGTCCAGGAGGAGCTCTCCGACCCGGCCGTGCACGCCGACGCGGCGCGCGCCAAGCGCGTCAACCGGCGCTACGCCGAACTCAGCCGGATCGTCGCGGCCCACGATGCGTGGGCCGCGGCGTCCGACGACCTGGAGGCCGCGCGCGAGCTCGCCGGCGAGGACGAGGCCTTCGCAGCCGAGGTTCCCGTGCTCGAAGAGCAGGTCGCGGCGACGGCCGAGAAGCTGCGGCGCCTGCTCATCCCGCGCGACCCGGACGATGCCCGCGACGTGATCATGGAGATCAAGGCGGGCGAGGGCGGCGCCGAGTCGGCGCTGTTCGCGGCCGATCTGCTGCGCATGTACATCCAGTACGCGGCGTCCAAGGGCTGGAAGACCGAGCTGCTCGAGCGCAACGAATCGGATCTTGGCGGCTACAAGGACGTCCAGGTCGCGATCAAGGGCTCCTCGAGCGATCCCGCGCAGGGTGTCTGGGCGCACCTGAAGTACGAGGGCGGGGTGCACCGCGTGCAGCGCGTGCCCGCGACCGAGTCGCAGGGGCGCATCCACACCTCGACGACGGGCGTGCTGGTCTTTCCCGAGGTCGATGAGCCCGAAGAAGTCCAGATCGACCCGAACGATCTGCGCATCGACGTGTACCGGTCGTCGGGCCCCGGCGGTCAGTCGGTCAACACGACCGACTCAGCCGTGCGCATCACGCACATCCCGACCGGCATCGTCGTGTCGATGCAGAACGAGAAGAGCCAGCTGCAGAACCGCGAGGCCGGCATGCGCGTGCTGCGCGCCCGCCTGCTGGCCAAGCAGCAGGAGGAATTGGATGCCGCGGCATCCGACGCCCGTCGTTCGCAGATCCGTGGCATGGACCGCTCCGAGCGCATCCGCACCTACAACTTCCCCGAGAACCGCATCGCCGATCACCGCACCGGGTACAAGGCGTACAACCTCGATCAGGTGATGGACGGCGCGCTGGGCCCCATCGTCGAGTCGGCCATCACGACCGACGAAGAGGCGCGGCTGGCCGCTCTCGGCGGCGACTGATACCGGGACTGACCGCGCGCACGCGATAGTCTCAGGCCGTGATCAACTTCCTCATCCGCGCCGCGATCTTCGTCGTGTCGGCTGCCATCGGTCTCATCGCGGCCGACCTGATCCTGCCCGGCTTCCACATCGACTGGAGCGACTGGTGGGGCTTCGTGCTCGCGGTGGTCATCTTCGCGGTGATCCAGAGCGTGCTCACGCCGTGGGTGTTCAAGATGACGCGCAAGCACGCGCCCGCGATGCTCGGCGGCATCGGGATCATCGCGACGTTCGTGGCGATCCTGATCGTCGTGCTGGTCCCGAACGCGGGACTGTCGATTTCCGACGCGGTCGCGTGGTTCCTCGCGCCGGTTATCGTCTGGATCGTCACCGCTCTGGCGACCTGGCTGCTGCCGCCGCTGTTCATCAAGAAGAAGATCTCCGACCGCCGCGCCTGACGCGCTCGCGCCCCGGCTAACCCGCCTCGCCGGGTTCATCCGTCCCGAATCGCGGCTTCGCGGTCTGGTGGCCTCGGTTTCGGCCGGATGAGCGGCGGCGCGGATGCCTCGCCGGTTCATCCGTCCCGAATCGCGGCTTCGCGATCTGGTGGCCTGGGTTTCGGCCGGATGAGCGGCGGCGCGGATGCCTCGCCGGTTCAACCGTCCCGAATCGCGGCTTCGCGGGCTGGTGGCCTGGGTTTCGGGCGGATGAGCGGCGGGGGTGGATGCCTCGCCGGGTTTATCCGTCCCGAATCGCGGCTTCGCGGGCTGGTGGCCTGGGTTTCGGCCGGATGAGCGGCGGGCGCGGATGCCTCGCCGGTTCAACCGTCCCGAATCGCGGCTTCGCGGGCTGGTGGCCTGGGTTTCGGCCGGATGAGCGGCGGGCGCGGATGCCTCGCCGGTTCAACCGTCCCGAATCGCTGCTTCGCGGGCTGGTGGCCTGGGTCTCGGCCGGATGAGCGGCGGCTGCGTGGATGCCTCGCCGGGTTCATCCGTCCCGAATCGCGGCTTCGCGGGCTGGTGGCCTGGGTTTCGGCCGGATGAGCGGCGGCTGCGGTCAGATGACGTAGTCGGGGGCGCTCAGCAGAGCGCGGGTGTCTTCGCCCGAGCGGCGCGACCGCGCCTTGGCGGGAATGCCGACGAGGACCGAATCCTCCGGGGCATCCTTCGTCACGACGGCGTTCGCGCCGACGGCCGACCCTGCGCCGATCGTGATCGGGCCGAGGATCTTCGCGCCCGCGCCCACCGCCACGCCGTCGCCGAGGGTGGGATGCCTCTTGCCGCCGTCGTGGGTCTGGCCGCCGAGTGTGACCCCGTGATAGAGCATCACGTCATCGCCGACCTCGGCGGTCTCGCCGATCACGACGCCCATGCCGTGGTCGATGAAGAAGCGGCGGCCGATCTGCGCTCCCGGGTGGATCTCGACGCCGGTCAGCCACCGAGTCAGCTGCGACAGTGCCCGTGCAGGAAAGCGCAGCCCGCGAATCCAGAGCGCGTGCGCGACCCGATACGACCAGATGGCGTGCAGCCCCGAGTAGAGCACGGCGATCTCCCACGTGCTGCGCGCCGCGGGATCGCGCAGCTTCGCCGCGACGAGATCTTCCCGCAGGCGCGAGGCCGCGAGACGCAGCCCCGACAGCGCGCTCACGCGGCGACCTCTTCCTCGCGCAGGTGCGCGTAGAGCGCCGTCGACAGGTAGCGCTCGCCGCTGTCGGGAACGATCACGACGATGCGCTTTCCCGCAGCCTCGGGCCGCGCGGCGATCTGCAGCGCCGCCCAGACGGCCGCGCCCGCCGACATGCCGGCGAGGATGCCTTCGCGCGTCGCGAGCTCGCGGGCGACCGCGATCGCGTCGTCGAACTGGACGGGAATCACCTCGTCGACGACCGAGCGGTCGAGCACCTCGGGCACGAAGTTCGGCCCGATGCCCTGGATGCGGTGACCGCCGGCGCGCCCCTCGCTGATCACGGGGGAGTCGGCGGGCTCGACGAGCACGACCTTCGTGGCGGGGGAGCGCTCCTTGAGCACCTGTCCGACGCCCGTGATCGTGCCGCCGGTGCCCGAGCCCGCGACGAACCAGTCGACGTGGCCATCGGTGTCGCGCCAGATCTCCTCGGCGGTCGTCGCCCGGTGGATCGCCGCGTTCGCGGCGCTCTCGAACTGGTGCGCGAGGACGGCGCCGGGGGTTTCGCGGGCGATCCGCTGCGCCGTCTCGACCGCCTCGGTCATGCCCTTGTAGGGATCGGTGAGCACGAGCTCGGCGCCGTACGCCTTCAGCAGCGAGCGACGCTCTTTCGACATGGATCCCGGCATCGTGAGGATCACCCGATAGCCGCGCGCCGCGCCGATGAGGGCGAGCGCGATGCCCGTGTTGCCGCTCGTCGACTCCACGATCGTGCCGCCCGGCTGCAACTCGCCCGAGGCTTCAGCGGCCTCGACCAGCGCGTAGCCGAGGCGGCACTTGACCGAGCGGCCCGGGTTGTAGAACTCGAGCTTCGCGAGCACCTCGGCATCCACCCCGTCGGTGACGGCGTTCAGCCGCACCAGCGGGGTCTCGCCGAATGCCGTCGTGATGTCGGGATGGATGCCGGGCACGCTCAGAGGCCCGCGGGCTCGTCGCGCAGGTTCTCGAACAGCACCGTGGAAAGGTACCGCTCGCCGAACGACGGGACGATCACGACGATGTTCTTGCCCTCGGCCTCGGGGCGCGCGGCGACCTGCAGCGCTGCCCAGATGGCCGCACCCGACGAGATGCCGACGAGGATGCCCTCCTTCGTTGCGACCTCGCGAGCGACGCGCAGGGTGTCGTCGAGCTCGACGTCGATGACCTCGTCGATGACGCCCTGGTCGAGGATCTCGGGGATGAAGTTCGCGCCGATGCCCTGGATCTTGTGGGGGCCGGCGGTGCCCTTCGTCAGCAGCGGGGAGTCGGCGGGCTCGACGGCGATGATCTTGGCATCCGGCACGCGCTCCTTCAGCACCTGGCCGACACCGGAGATCGTTCCGCCCGTGCCGATGCCGGCGACGAAGTAGCCGATCTCGCCGTCGGTGTCGCGCAGGATCTCTTCGGCCGTGGTCTTCCGGTGGATCTCGACGTTGGCCTGGTTCGCGAACTGCTTCGCGAGGATCGCGCCCGGGGTCGAAGCCGCGATCTCCTCGGCCTTGGCGACGGCGCCCTTCATGCCGAGCGGCGGCTCGGTGAGGACGAGCTCGGCGCCGTACGCCTTCAGCAGCAGACGACGCTCGATCGACATCGACGCGGGCATCGTCAGGATCACCTTGTAGCCGCGCGCCGCGCCCACCATCGCGAGCGCGATGCCGGTGTTGCCGCTCGTGCCCTCGACGATGGTCCCGCCGGGCTTCAGTTCGCCCGACGCCTCGGCGGCGTCGACGATCGCGATGCCGAGACGGTCCTTGACCGACGACGCCGGGTTGTAGAACTCGAGCTTGGCGAGAACGGTGCCGGGCAGGCCCTCGGCCACGCGATTGAGTCGCACGAGCGGCGTGTTGCCGAATGCGCTGGTGATGTCGGAGTGGATGCCGGACATGAGGTGCCTTTCTGGCGACGATGTGGGTCCTCGCGGGGTTCGAGGAGCGGGATCAGACAGTGGAACCAGCCTAGGGCGCCCCCCTATTCCCCCGCTGAATATGACGGTTCATCACGACGTCGCCTCACCCCACGCCGCGGATAAGCTAGGACGCGCCATGAGTACCGAGCACGATTCCAGCGCGCCCGCAGAGCCCCGCACGCTGAGCGACTCACTGCGCGAGGCGGCGCAGACCCTGGCATCCGCCGGTGTTCCCACCCCCGAGGTCGACGCAGAGCTGCTGGCGGCGCACGTGCTCGGTCTCAGCAGGGGAGAGCTCGCGGCGGCGGCCTTCCGCGGAGCGGACGCGCCGACGGGGGCGGATGCCGAGGCTTTCGATTCCTTCATCGCCCGACGCGCGGCCCGTGAGCCGCTGCAGCATCTGACCGGCCTCGCCCCGTTCCGCCACCTCGAACTGCGGGTGGGTCCGGGAGTGTTCGTGCCGAGACCCGAGACCGAGATGGTCGCGCAGCTCGCGATCGACGCGTTGCGCGTGGTGCCCGACGAGGCGCCCATCGCGGTCGATCTCGGCACCGGATCGGGGGCGATCGCCCTGGCGATGGCCACCGAGGTGCCGCAGGCGCGGGTGCACGCCGCCGAGAACGCGGTCGATGCGTTCATCTGGACGAAGGAGAATTTCGCCGCGCACGCGCCCGAGGCGCGGCTGGCGTTCGTCGACCTGGCATCCGCGTTTCCCGAACTCGACGGACAGGTCGCGGTGCTCGTCTCGAACCCGCCCTACGTGCCCGACGACGCGATCCCGCGCGACCCCGAGGTGCGGCTGTGGGACCCGCCGTCGGCGCTCTACGGGGGAGCGGACGGACTCGATGTCGTGCGGACGCTCTCGCAGGTGGGCCTGCGGCTGCTGCGCTCCGGCGGCACGCTCGTGATCGAGCACGGCGAATGGCAGGGCGCGCCGATCCGCAGCCTGCTGACTGCCGACGGGTGGCGTGCGACGGCGACCCACCCCGACCTCACGATGCGCGACCGCGCCACCACGGCGCTTCGCCCCTGACGTTTCGACTCCTCGCTGCGCTCGTCGCTCAACGACCGGGGTAGCGCTCCCGCTCGTTGAGCGAGCGAAGCGAGTCGAAACGCACCACCGTAGACTGGGGCGGTTATGTCTGACGTCTACGACTGCCGCGATTCGGCGCAGGTGCTGCCCGGCATGCGGCGGGCCCGCCAGGCCATCAGCCGCGGTGAACTCGTCGTTCTGCCGACCGACACGGTGTATGGCATCGCGGCCGACGCCTTCAGCGCGTCGGCCGTCGCACGGTTGCTCGCCGCGAAAGGCCGCGGGCGTCAGTCGCCCCCGCCCGTCCTGGTCGCCGGACTCACGACGATGCGCGCGCTCGTCGCCGAAGTCCCTGAACCCGTCGAGCGCCTCGTCGAGGCGTTCTGGCCGGGTGGCCTCACGATCGTGCTGCCCGCGCAGCCTTCGCTGTCGTGGGATCTCGGTGACACGGGTGGCACTGTCGCCGTGCGGATGCCCGCCGATCCGATCACCCTCGAGCTGCTCGAGGAATGCGGCCCCCTCGCCGTCTCGAGTGCGAACCTCACGAAGCGGACCGCCGCGATCGACGTGCACGGCGCACTGGAGATGCTGGGCGACTCGGTCTCGGTCTATCTCGATGGCGGCCCCTCTGACACCGGCGTCGCCTCGACGATCATCGATGCGACCGGACTCATCGCCGGCGCGGGTCGACGTGCGCGCGTGCTCCGCGACGGCGCGATCAGTCGCGACCGCCTGCGCGCGGTGCTCGGCGACCTGCTCGAGCCCGAAGATCCGGATGCCCCGTTGCCGGGCGACGGCGGAGCGCGGCCGGTCGACCGCCCGGCTCCGGTCCCCGACGAGACCGCCTGAGCGCCCGTGAGGTTCTACGTCTTCACCGTCCTCGTGACCGCGGTGGTCACGTTGGGCTTCACGGCGATCATGTGGCGTGTGGGACTGCGTTTCAAGCTGTATCCCGCAATCCGCGAGCGCGACGTGCACACGACGCCCAAGCCCCGCATCGGCGGCGTCGCGATGTTCCTCGGTGTCGTGACGGCGTTCGCGCTATCGTCGCAGGTTCCCTACTTCTCGATCATCTGGACCGATCCGGCGCAGAACTGGTCGATCCTCGCCGCGGCGACCCTGATCGTCATCGTCGGGGTCGCCGACGACCTGTGGGATCTCGACTGGATGATCAAGCTCGCCGCGCAGTTCGTCGCCGCGGGCACCGTCGTCTGGATCGGCGGCGTGCAGATCTTCTACCTCCCGATCGGCGGGCAGCTCGTGCTGCCGCCCTGGGTGCTCTTCGCGCTGTCGATGTTCGCGATCGTCGTCGTCATGAACGCGGTGAACTTCATCGACGGTCTCGACGGACTCGTCGCGGGCGTCGCACTGATCTCGAACTTCGTCTTCTTCGTGTACACGTACATCGTGCTGCGCGACTTCGGCGCCTCGAGCTACGCGAACCTGGCGCCGTTCATCGCGGCCGTGCTGATCGGCGTCTGCCTCGGCTTCCTGCCCCTGAATTGGAATCCGTCGAAGCTCTTCATGGGCGATTCCGGCGCGCTGCTGATCGGCTTCCTGATGGCGGTCTCGGCGATCACGTTCACGGGCGGCCTCGACCCGAATCTCGTCAGCGACAACAACGTGTTCGGGCGGTCGCAGCTGCTCGGCGCGTTCATCCCGATCGTGCTGCCGATCGTGGTGGTGCTGCTGCCCCTGCTCGACTTCGGCATGGCGGTCGTCCGCCGGGTGGGCCGGGGCAAGTCGCCGTTCTCGCCCGATCGGGGGCACCTGCACCATCGCATGCTCGACATGGGTCACAGCGACCGCGATGCCGTGCTCGTCTTCTACGCCTGGACCGCCGTCATCTCGATCGGCGTGCTGCTGATGTATCTCGGCACGACGCAGGACTGGCCCGGCGAGTATCTGCTCGGCGTGGGCTACCTGATCCTCGGCGCCGCCGCGTGCATCGCCGTCACCCTCCTCCCTACGGTGCCGCGTGCTCGCGTGAGTGCCGCCGACCTCCCCGAACCGAGGACCTCATGACCGAGACCCCCGCACCCTCGACGTCCGGCGCGCGCCGCGACGTCTCTAGCAATCGGCTGTTCCGCACGACCCTGATCTGGTCGGCGGTGGTGACCGCGGCGCTCGCGATCGTCGGCGCGATCATCGGGTTCGCGGTCGCCGGCACCTCGGGGCTGTGGAGCGCGCTCGTGGCGATCCTGCTCGCCGCGGTCTTCCTCTCGCTCACCGCGGGAACGATCCTCATCGCCAACCGCTGGTACGGCGATCCGCTCTACGTGCCGATCTTCTTCGGCGCCGTGATGGGCGGCTGGATCATCAAGTTCGCGCTGTTCATCGTCGTCCTGTTCGTGCTGCGCGGTCAGCCCTGGCTCAACAACACGGTGTTCTTCGTCGCGTTGGTCGTGAGCGTCGTGGCATCCCTCGTCATCGACGTCGTCGTGATGCTGAAGATGCGCGTGCCGCACGTGGGCGACGTGTCGCTGCCGACGCTCGCCGACGTCATCGACGAGGCGCGGCGCCCGTCTCTCGCCCCGCTCGCGGCGGAAGAGGGGGATGCCTCGGCCGCAGATCTCCCGACGGACGCGGGGACCCCCCGCGACTGATACGCTGTACCTGCGCCCGTTCGCGCCGCCTCACACAAGGTGTGCAACGCGTGCGCAGTGACGCTCACACCGACCATCGTCGCCCCGGTTTCCGCCGGTGCCCCGAAGCTGGAGCCAGCGCTGTTTACCCAGACCGCGACACTGATCGCAAAGACCGCCGAAGACGGCGGGCAATTCCATGGCCCGTCGATCAATGAGTTCTTCCCTGAAGTGCTCTTCCAGATCGCCGGCATCCCCGTCACGCGCATCCACCTGATCCAGTTCCTGGCGACGGCCGCGATCGTGCTGATCTTCTGGCTCGGCACGCGCCGCATGAAGGTCGTTCCCGGTCGCTTCCAGTCGATCGCCGAGATGGGCCTGGACTTCGTCCGCGTCAACATCGCCGAAGACCTGCTCGGCAAGAAGGACGGGCAGCGCTTCCTGCCGATCCTGACCACGATCTTCTTCATGGTGCTGTTCTTCAACATCACCGGCATCATCCCGTTCCTGAACATCGCGGGAAGTGCGATCGTCGCCGTGCCGCTGCTGCTGGCGCTCGTCAGCTACGTCACGTTCATCTACGCCGGCATCAAGAAGAGCCCGAAGAACTTCTTCAAGAACGCGCTGTTCCCCTCGGGCGTGCCGTGGCCGATCTACTTCATCGTCACGCCGATCGAGCTCATCTCGACGTTCATCATCCGGCCCGTCACGCTGACGCTGCGACTGCTGATGAACATGATGGTCGGGCACCTGCTGCTGGTTCTCTTCTTCTCGGCGACGCAGTTCTTCCTCTTCACCCTCGGCGGATGGTGGTCGGCGCTGGCCGCAGGCTCGCTCGCCTTCGGCTTCGTCTTCACCCTGTTCGAGATCCTGGTGGCTGTCCTCCAGGCATACGTCTTCGCCCTCCTCACCGCGGTCTACATCCAGCTCGCGGTCGCAGAAGAGCACTAAGCGGTCGGCCCACCCTGACCATCAGGGCCGCCCACAACCCCGAAAGGAAAACCCCGTGGACTCAACTACGGTTCTCGCAGCGCTCAGCGGCAACGTCGCGACGATGGGTTACGGCCTCGCCGCCATCGGCCCCGCGATCGGCGTCGGCATCGTCGTCGGCAAGACGATCGAGGGCGTCGCCCGTCAGCCCGAGCTGGCCGGCCGCCTGCAGGTGCTGATGTGGATCGGTATCGCCTTCACCGAGGCGCTCGCCTTCATCGGCATCGCGACTTACTTCATCTTCACAACCTGATCGTCACCACCAGAGTTAAGGAGACAGGATGCTGAACGCTCTTGTCGCGTACGCCGCAGAAGAGGGGGCTGCCCCGCGCAACCCGCTTCTTCCCGAGTGGTACGACATCATCTGGTCGTCGGTCTGCTTCCTCGTCATCCTCTTCGTGTTCTGGAAGGTCGCCCTTCCGAAGATGAAGGACCTGCTCGACAAGCGCGCCGAGGCCATCGAGGGCAACATCGCGAAGGCCGACGAAGCTCAGCGCAAGGCCGAGGCCGCGCTCGAGGAGTACACGGCGCAGCTGGCCGAGGCTCGCAAGGAAGCCGGTGAGATCCGCGATGCCGCCCGTGAGGACGGCAAGAAGATCGTCGCCGAGGCGCGCGACTCGGCATCCGTCGAGGCATCCCGCCTCACGGCCGCCGCGCACACGCAGATCGAGGCGGAGCGCCAGTCGGCACTCGTGTCGCTGCGCAGCGAGGTCGGCACGCTGGCACTCGACCTGGCCGGCGGCGTGATCGGTGAGTCGCTCTCCGACGACGCCAAGGCCAAGGGTGTCGTCGACCGCTTCCTCGCAGACCTCGAGAAGGCGAAGTAATGGGAAGCGCGACCACTCAGGCACTGGCGACGACCACCGCCGAGCTGACGGCAGCGACCGTGAGGGACCTCTCGGTCGCCCGCGAGCTGTTCGCGGCCGCGCGCGAGATCGCCGACTCGTCGCAGCTGGGCGGCGCGCTCTCGGCATGGGGCGCGCCCGGCGCGGCACGCGCTCAGGTCGCTCGGTCGGTGTTCGCTGGCTACAGCCCGGTGGCCGTGCAGCTGCTGAGCTCCGCGGTCGCCCAGCGCTGGTCGTCTCTCGACGACCTGATCTCGGGCATCGAAGAACTCGCGATCCGCGCGGCCGCCCTCGGTGCGCCGACGACGGATGTCGAGGGCGAGCTGTTCCAGGTCGCGCGCACCGTGGCGGCGAACCCCGAGCTCGAACTCGCGCTCGGCAGCCGTCTCGGTGACACCTCCGCCAAGGGAGCCCTCGTCGAGAAGCTGCTCGGCGGACGTGCGAGCGAGGCGACGGTGCTGATCACCGCGCAGCTCGTGCAGAATCCCCGCGAGCGCCGCGTGCGGTCTCTGCTGAACCGGGCGCTGCGCCTCGTCGCCGACCAGCGCGGCAAGACCGTCGCCACCGTGCGCGTGGCGGCGGCGCTGGATGCCACGCAGCAGCAGCGCCTCGCTGACGCCCTCAGCGCCCGCTACGACACCGCGGTCACCGTGAACGTCGTGGTCGACCCGCAGGTGCTCGGCGGCATGCGCGTCGAAATCGGCGACGACGTCATCGATGGGACCGTCTCGTCCCGCATCAACGACTTGCGCCAGCGCCTCGCTGGCTGAAAACAGAAGGAACACCATGGCAGATCTGACCATCAGCCCCGACGTCATCCGTGACGCGCTGAAAGACTTCGTCGCCGCCTACGAGCCGACCGGCGCCGCGGCGACCGAGGTCGGCACCGTCGTGGATGCCGCTGACGGCATCGCCCACGTCGAGGGACTCCCCGGCGTCATGGCGAACGAGCTCGTCCGCTTCGACAACGGCGTGGAAGGCCTCGCGCTGAACCTCGACGAGAACGAGATCGGTGTCGTGGTGCTCGGTGAGTTCTCCGGCATCGAGGCAGGCCAGAAGGTCACCCGCACCGGCGAGGTGCTCTCGGTGCCCGTCGGCGACGGCTACCTGGGTCGCGTCGTCGACCCGCTCGGCAACCCGATCGACGGCCTCGGCGAGGTCACCCCGGTCGAGGGTCGTCGCGCCCTCGAGCTGCAGGCGCCCGGCGTCATGCAGCGCAAGAGCGTGCACGAGCCGATGCAGACCGGCATCAAGGCCATCGACGCGATGATCCCGGTCGGTCGCGGCCAGCGTCAGCTGATCATCGGCGACCGCCAGACCGGCAAGACGGCCATCGCGATCGACACGATCATCAACCAGAAGGCCAACTGGGACTCGGGCGATGTCAACAAGCAGGTGCGCTGCATCTACGTCGCCATCGGTCAGAAGGGCTCGACCATCGCGGGCGTCAAGGGCGCCCTCGAAGACGCCGGCGCGATGGAGTACACGACGATCGTCGCCGCCCCGGCATCCGACCCGGCCGGCTTCAAGTACCTGGCCCCCTACACCGGCTCGGCCATCGGCCAGCACTGGATGTACGGCGGCAAGCACGTCCTGATCATCTTCGACGACCTGTCGAAGCAGGCCGAGGCCTACCGCGCCGTGTCGCTGCTGCTGCGCCGCCCGCCGGGCCGCGAGGCATACCCGGGCGATGTCTTCTACCTGCACTCGCGTCTGCTCGAGCGCTGCGCGAAGCTGAGCGACGAGCTCGGCGCGGGCTCGATGACGGGCCTGCCGATCATCGAGACGAAGGCCAACGACGTGTCGGCCTACATCCCGACGAACGTGATCTCGATCACCGACGGCCAGATCTTCCTGCAGTCCGACCTGTTCAACGCCAACCAGCGCCCCGCCGTCGACGTGGGCATCTCGGTGTCGCGCGTCGGTGGTGACGCCCAGGTCAAGTCGATCAAGAAGGTCTCGGGCACGCTCAAGCTCGAGCTCGCCCAGTACCGCTCGCTCGAGGCGTTCGCGATGTTCGCGTCCGACCTCGACGCGGCATCCCGTCGCCAGCTCGCCCGTGGCGCGCGTCTGACCGAGCTGCTCAAGCAGCCCCAGTACGACCCGTACCCCGTCGAAGAGCAGGTCGTCTCGATCTGGGCCGGCACGAACGGCAAGCTCGACACGCTCGAGGTCGAGGACGTGCTGCGCTTCGAGCGCGATCTGCTCGACTACCTCAAGCGCAACACGACGATCCTCGACACCCTGCGCGACACGAACGTCCTCGACGACGCGACCGCGGCAGAGCTCGACAAGGTCACGGATGCCTTCATCCTCGAGTTCCAGGGCGGCAAGGGCCAGGCCATCAACAAGCCGGGTCACGAAGAGGTCTCCGCCGCGAACGAGGACGACGTCAACCAGGCGCAGATCGTCAAGGGTCGCCGCGGCTGAGGCCGGCGGCACCTGAGACAGGAAACCTGACACAGAAAACCAATGGGCGCACAACTCCGGGTCTACAAGCAGAAGATCTCTTCTGCCCAGACGACCAAGAAGATCACGAAGGCGATGGAACTCATCGCGGCTTCGCGCATTCAGAAGGCGATGGCGCGCGTCCGCGCGTCGTCTCCCTTCGCGCGCGCCGTGACGCGGGCCGTCTCCGCCGTGGCGACGCACTCGAACGTCCAGCACCCGCTCACGACCGAGCGTGAGGTGATCCGCCGCTCGGCGGTCGTCATCTTCGCCTCCGACCGTGGTCTCGCGGGCGCGTTCAACTCGCAGATCCTCCGCGAGGGCATGCAGCTGGCCGAGCTCCTGCGCTCGCAGGGCAAGGACGTGGTGTTCTACCTCGTGGGCCGCAAGGCCGTGGGCTACTTCCAGTTCCGTCGCCTGCCGGCGGCGGGGGAGTGGACGGGCGACACCGACACCCCGCACTTCAACACCGCCGAGCAGATCGCGGGCGCGCTGTTGGATGCCTACGACCGCGGCGGCGACGAAGAGGGCGGCGTCGATGAGATCCACCTCGTCTTCAACCGCTTCGTCAGCATGATGACGCAAGAGCCGCAGACCGTGCGTCTGCTGCCGCTCGAGGTCGTCGAAGCCGACGAGGTCGTGGAGTCGGCGGGCGCCGGCCCGAGCCAGGTGTACCCGCTCTACGAGTTCGAGCCGAGCCCCGAGGTCGTCCTCGACGCGCTGCTGCCGACCTACGTGCAGAGCCGCGTGTTCAACGCCCTGCTGCAGTCGTCGGCCGCCAAGCACGCCGCGACCCAGAAGGCGATGAAGAGCGCGAGCGACAACGCCGACAAGCTCATCACCGACTACACCCGCCTGCGCAACAACGCGCGCCAGGCCGAGATCACACAGCAGATCGCCGAGATCGTCGGCGGCGCCGACGCCCTGGCATCCGGCAAGTAACGCCGACTGCACAGACCACACGAAAGAGAAGAAGCCATGAGCCTCACCGCAGAGAAGCCGGACACGACGGTCGTCGGCCGCGTCGCGCGCGTCACCGGGCCCGTCGTCGACATCGAGTTCCCGCACGACTCGATCCCCGACATCTACAACGCGCTGAAGACGACCATCGTCATCGGCGACGAGTCGACCGAGATCACCCTCGAGGTCGCCCAGCACCTGGGCGACGACCTCGTGCGCGCCATCTCGCTGAAGCCGACCGACGGCATGGTCCGCGGCCAGGAGGTGCGCGACACGGGCGGCCCGATCACGGTGCCCGTCGGCGACGTCACCAAGGGCAAGGTCTTCAACGTCACCGGTGACATCCTCAACCTCGAGCCCGGCGAGCAGGTCGAGATCACCGAGCGCTGGGGCATCCACCGTCAGGCTCCCAACTTCGACCAGCTCGAGTCGAAGACCGAGATGTTCGAGACCGGCATCAAGTCGATCGACCTCCTCACCCCGTACGTGCAGGGTGGAAAGATCGGCCTGTTCGGCGGCGCGGGCGTCGGCAAGACCGTGCTCATCCAGGAGATGATCCAGCGCGTCGCGCAGGACCACGGTGGTGTGTCGGTGTTCGCCGGTGTCGGCGAGCGCACCCGTGAGGGCAACGACCTCATCGGCGAGATGGAGGAGGCGGGTGTCTTCGACAAGACCGCCCTCGTCTTCGGCCAGATGGACGAGCCGCCGGGAACGCGCCTGCGCGTCGCGCTGTCGGCGCTGACGATGGCGGAGTACTTCCGTGACGTGCAGAAGCAGGACGTGCTGCTGTTCATCGACAACATCTTCCGCTTCACGCAGGCGGGCTCCGAGGTCTCGACGCTGCTGGGCCGCATGCCCTCGGCCGTGGGCTACCAGCCGAACCTCGCCGACGAGATGGGTGTGCTCCAGGAGCGCATCACCTCGACCCGCGGTCACTCGATCACCTCGCTGCAGGCGATCTACGTGCCGGCCGACGACTACACCGACCCGGCTCCGGCGACGACCTTCGCCCACCTGGATGCCACGACGGAGCTCTCTCGCGAGATCGCGTCGAAGGGCCTCTACCCGGCCATCGACCCGCTCACCTCGACGAGCCGCATCCTCGACCCGCGCTACATCGGTGCCGACCACTACCGTGTGGCCACCGCCGTGAAGCAGATCCTGCAGAAGAACAAGGAACTGCAGGAGATCATCGCGATCCTCGGTGTCGACGAGCTCTCCGAAGAGGACAAGATCGTCGTGTCGCGTGCACGCCGCATCCAGCAGTTCCTCTCGCAGAACACCTACATGGCGAAGAAGTTCACCGGTGTCGAGGGCTCGACGGTCCCGATCAAGGAGACCATCGAGTCGTTCGACGCGATCGTCAAGGGCGACTTCGACCACGTGGCCGAGCAGGCCTTCTTCAACGTCGGTGGCATCTCCGACGTGGAAGAGAAGTGGGCGCAGATCCAGAAGGAGAACAGCTGACATGGCGCTGACCGTCACCCTCGTCTCCGCTGAGGAGGAGGTCTGGCACGGCGAGGCATCCCTCGTCGTCGCCAAGACCGTCGAGGGCGAGATCGGCTTCATGACCGGCCACGAGCCCGTGCTGGCGATCCTCGCCGAAGGCCAGGTGCGCATTACGCAGACCGACGGCACGAAGGTCGTCGCGAGCGCACAGGACGGCTTCCTCTCGATGGAGGCCGACGAGCTCACGATCGTCGCCGGTCACGCCGCCCTGGAGTAGGCGTTTCGACTCTGCGTTTCGACTCGCTGGCGCTCGCTCAACGACCGAACCTCGTGGACCGGTCGTTGAGCGAGCGAAGCGAGTCGAAACGCGCGAGACGTCTTTTCCATGCTGATCCTGCTGCCCCCGAGCGAGACGAAGCGCCCCGGTGGGCGCGCGCGTCCGCTCGACGGCGCCGCGCTCGCGCTTCCGCAGCTCGCGGCGCAGCGTGAGGCGGTCGTCGACGCGCTCGTCGCGCTCTCGGCCGACGCGGATGCCGCGGCACGCGTCCTCAAGCTCTCCGAGCGTCAACGCGGCGAGATCGCGGACAACGCTGCGTTGCGCACGGCACCGACCCTGCCCGCGATCGACCGCTACACGGGTGTGCTGTTCGACGCGCTGGATGCCTCGGCGCTCCCCGCCCCCGCGCGGCGGTGGCTCGGCGCGCACGTCCTGATCCAGTCGGCGCCGTTCGGCCTGATCGGGGCGCTCGACCCGATCCCGACCTACCGCCTCTCGGCAGGCACGGTACTCCCGGGCATCCCGGCGCTCCGCCGCGTGTGGGCGGATGCCACGACGCAGGCGCTCGCAGAGGCCGGGCCGCGGTTCGTGCTCGACCTGCGGTCAGAGGCATACGCCGCGCTGGGGCCCGTGCCGGCAGGCATCCCCTCGGCGTATCTGCGTGTCGTCACGGAGGCTGAAGGCGGCGCTGTGCGCGCTCTGAACCACTTCAACAAGCACGCCAAGGGCGAGCTCGTGCGGCGTCTGGCCGAAGCGCGCCCCCGCGTCGCGAGCGCACGGGCCTTCAGCGCCTGGGCGGCGGAGGCCGGGCTCACGGTGCGCCCCGGCGCGCCGGGCGAGCTCGACCTCGTCGTCTGACGAGGCCGCCGCTGTTCCGGCCCGGCTCAGCCCCGGTCCGTGCGGGTGTTCTGCGCGGTGCGCTCGGTGTTCTCGGCGATCGCGACCAGGGCGACCCCCGACTCGATGACGAAGCGCAGCAGCACGACCGCGAGGAAGGCGACTACCGGCACGACGATGATCGTCGAGAGGATCAGGGCGATGCCGCCGCCCGGGTTCCAGCTGAGAGCCCCGATGCCCGAGATGATCCCGCCCGCGAACGTCGACACGAAGGCGATGCCGATCGCGACGAGTCCCACCAGGAAGAACACGCTCGCGAGCCGGCGCGTGATGAACCGCGTGAAGCTGACGTCGAACAGCGCAGACAGGAAGCCGCGACCGATGTCGTCGAGGTCGCCCGTGAGGCGCCGCACGCCGGTGTCGTCGACGCCCGCGATGCCCGGCGTCGGCCCCAGGTCGCCGGGCGCGACGCCGGCCTCGGCGGCGGCTGCCGCTGCGGGGCGGTCGGGCAGGGGAGGGGGAGTGGGCGTTTGCTCGTCGGTCATGGTGGTCCTTCCGGAGGGATGCCTGTGGCCAGGCTATCGACCGCGGCGCAGACACGCGAGGAAGCCCGGTGTGGTCGTGAGCCCGGCGTCACCCCTACGATGACAGCAGAGGGGCGGTCTGCCCTCTCCGCTCGCGCCGATCGGCGCGCAGTCACGACAGGAAGGTCTCAGCCATGTACGGCTCCTCCGACTCCGGATACTTCGCGATCCTCGCCGTATTCGGATTCCTCTTCTTTCTCTTCGCGGTTGCGGGATACGTGCTCAGCTCGTGGTTCCTCATGAAGATCTTCGACAAGGCCGGCGTGCAGGGTCGTTGGCGGGCGTGGGTACCCGTGTACAACTACCTCGTCTTCGCAAAGCTCGGCGATGTGAGCCCCTGGGCGATGCTGATCGCCGTCGGAGCCGGCCTGCTGCTGAGCCAGATTCCGGTGCTCGGCTTCATCATCAGCCTGCTGCCGCTGGCGGTCGCCGCGATGGCGGCCTGGCGCGTCGGGCTCAAGCTGCAGAAGGACGTCATCTGGGTCGTTCTCTTCGTGCCGCTCGCGATCGTCTGGCTCGGCGTCAACGCGTTCGACAAGTCGCGGTGGAACCCGAACGTGCCGCCCGCGCCGTGGGCATCCAACGGCCTCTTCGCCGACCGGACCGTCTGGCAGGGCATTCCCGTGCAGCCGGCGGCGGGCTACGCCGCGCCGCCCGCGGGCTACCAGCCGCCGGCCGGCTACCAGCCTCCGGCCGCGCCGGCCGGCTACCAGCCCCCGGCACCCCCGGCGGGCTACCAGCCTCCCGCGCCGCCGGTCTACCAGCCGCCGACGACGCCTCCCGCAGCCCAGCCGCCCGTCGCGCCTCCTCCCGCGGCCCCGCCGGTCGTCCCGCCGACGACCGAGCCGCCCGCTGCGGCACCCGGAGACGCGCCCGACGCACCGAAGGCCTGACCGGCCGGTACTAGCCGTCCGCGGGCGCCCCGACTTGATCGCGGGGCGCCCGCGGGCGTAACGTCTTTCCGCGCGCGCCGGTTGCGAG
>JASCPF010000189.1 GCA_029959325.1 Microbacteriaceae bacterium PS02068 | reverse complement strand
TCGGCGCAGGCGCTCACGGTGGAGTTGCGTGTGGTGGATGCCAGCGGCGTCGCCCACCAATACGTCATCGGCAAGCCCGGCGACCCGCAGGCCGGTGATCCGTCCGAGGTGATCCCATGGGACGACGGACGCCGCAGCACCCGCGTCTACCCGAACGAAGTATTCACCGCCGACGAAGCAGCCGACATCTTCTACGCCTACTTCCTCACCGACACCATCCCCACCACCTACCCCCACCGCCAACTCCC
>JASCPF010000188.1 GCA_029959325.1 Microbacteriaceae bacterium PS02068 | reverse complement strand
CTCGATACCCGTGTCGGTGCCGTCGGTGTTCCGCATCAGCCCATGGTAGTAACGGCCCTGATCAGCCGACGTTCCGTCGAGGCGATGCCCGTCGAGGATCGCCCAAGCCGGGTCGAACTTCACGGGGCTATCCGAGGGGGAGTTCGCGGTGGTGGTAGGTGGTGGGGATGGTGTCGGTGAGGAAGTAGGCGTAGAAGATGTCGGCGGCTTCGTCGGCGGTGAATACTTCGTTCGGGTAGACGCGGGTGCTGCGGC
>JASCPF010000187.1 GCA_029959325.1 Microbacteriaceae bacterium PS02068 | reverse complement strand
CGAAGTTGAGTGCGGAGAAGTCGCTGACGAAGGTGGTGGTGAGGGTCTGGATGTCGGCGCCGTGGAGTTTCATCGTGGCTTGTGCGTCTTCGAGCGCGGCGAGGTCGGCGTAGAACTCGTCGGTGTCACCGACTGTTCCCTCGACCATCGGGGCGCTGAGGACGGCGTCGATGATCGCGGGTAGCTGCTCGGCGAGGGGTTCGATCGCCATCGGCGCGACCTGGTTGATGACTTGCTCGACGGCGATGTCGACGG
>JASCPF010000186.1 GCA_029959325.1 Microbacteriaceae bacterium PS02068 | reverse complement strand
CTCGATACCCGTGTCGGTGCCGTCGGTGTTCCGCATCAGCCCATGGTAGTAACGGCCCTGATCAGCCGACGTTCCGTCGAGGCGATGCCCGTCGAGGATCGCCCAAGCCGGGTCGAACTTCACGGGGTTATCCGAGGGGGAGTTCGCGGTGGTGGTAGGTGGTGGGGATGGTGTCGGTGAGGAAGTAGGCGTAGAAGATGTCGGCGGCTTCGTCGGCGGTGAATACTTCGTTCGGGTAGACGCGGGTGCTGCGGC
>JASCPF010000185.1 GCA_029959325.1 Microbacteriaceae bacterium PS02068 | reverse complement strand
TGAACCAGCAGGCCGGCGCCTGGATCCAGTTGAGCTGGGCCGCCCCGCAGCAACTCGACCACGTCACGCTCTACGACCGACCGAACAGCAACGACCAGATCACCGGCGGCACCCTCACCTTCTCCGATGGCACCACCGTCCCCGTGCCCGCACTCAACAACGACGGCACCGCGACCACCATCACCTTCGCCGCCCGCTCCACAACAACCCTCCGCCTCACCATCACCACCACCAGCAACACCACCCTCAACGTCG
>JASCPF010000184.1 GCA_029959325.1 Microbacteriaceae bacterium PS02068 | reverse complement strand
CCCCCCCCCCCCCCCCCCCCCCCCCCCCCCCCCCCCCCCCCCCCCCCCCCCCCCCCCCCCCCCCCCCCCCCCCCCCCCCCCCCCCCCCCCCCCCCCCCCCCCCCCCCCCCCCCCCCCCCCCCCCCCCGCCCCCCCCCCCCCCCCCCCCCCCCCCCCCCCCCCCCCCCCCCCCCCCCCCCCCCCCCCCCCCCCCCCCCCCCCCCCCCCCCCCCCCCCCCCCCCCCCCCCCCCCCCCCCCCCCCCCCCCCCCCCCCC
>JASCPF010000183.1 GCA_029959325.1 Microbacteriaceae bacterium PS02068 | reverse complement strand
AGGCGATCGACCGGAAGATGAACGGCGATGTCAGCAACGCGATGCGGGGACAGACCGGCCCCGCAACGCTCGGCGCGTGGACGGCGAACCGTTCACAGAACCTGCAGAAACTCGTCGACATCATGCCACCCGCGGCGGTCGCGATGGATGTCGCGGGAGGCGCGATCACGGCACTCAAAGTGAAAGTGATCGTCGATGTCACCACCACCCTGGTGACCCTCGTCGCGATGCTCACCAACCCGGTCACCGCACTCGGTG
>JASCPF010000182.1 GCA_029959325.1 Microbacteriaceae bacterium PS02068 | reverse complement strand
CACCGAGTGCGGTGACCGGGTTGGTGAGCATCGCGACGAGGGTCACCAGGGTGGTGGTGACATCGACGATCACTTTCACTTTGAGTGCCGTGATCGCGCCTCCCGCGACATCCATCGCGACCGCCGCCGGCGGCATGATGTCGACGAGTTTCTGCAGGTTCTGTGAACGGTTCGCCGTCCACGCGCCGAGCGTTGCGGGGCCGGTCTGTCCCCGCATCGCGTTGCTGACATCGCCGTTCATCTTCCGGTCGATCGCCT
>JASCPF010000181.1 GCA_029959325.1 Microbacteriaceae bacterium PS02068 | reverse complement strand
TCGTCGGCGGTGAATACTTCGTTCGGGTAGACGCGGGTGCTGCGGCGTCCGTCGTCCCACGGGATCACCTCGGACGGATCACCGGCCTGCGGGTCGCCGGGCTTGCCGATGACGTACTGGTGGGCGACACCGGAGGCATCCACCACACGCAACTCCACCGTGAGCGCCTCCGCCGAACCCGCGCACTGGATGTAGTTCTCGGACAACGGAATGTCCTCCAGCAAGTCCGCGCCGTCCGGAGCGCGCCACAAGCCGAGCGCC
>JASCPF010000180.1 GCA_029959325.1 Microbacteriaceae bacterium PS02068 | reverse complement strand
GCCGCAGCTCGCGGATGCCCGGGCGCGCGTGCCGATCCACATCGCCATGTCGATCGCGGTGTTCGACGCCACCCTGCAGGCCTCCCTCGAACCGGGAACCCCGACGGCGACCGCCCGCCTCGCGCCAGTGCGTGCGGCGACCGACGCGGGGTTCCGCGTGACGGTGTTCCTCATGCCGGGCCTGCCGCACCTGACCGATTCGGTGGCGGCCCTGGATGCCGCGCTCGCGCGCATCCGAGAAGCGGGCGCCGCACGCGTCGTGTTCGGGGCGCTGCACC
>JASCPF010000017.1 GCA_029959325.1 Microbacteriaceae bacterium PS02068 | reverse complement strand
CCTCTCGCCCGCCGAGCCATCGCGGGGCGCGCGCTCGTTCGCCGGCCGCACGATCACGCGCACGCGGCCGTCGGCCGGCTGCACGAGGTCGACGCGCCCCGGCGCGAAGCCCTCGAGACTGCGCGCGACCGCGTCGATCTCGGCCGTGGCCAGCGGCAGATCGGGGGTCAGGACGACGCGGTGGCTGCGCGCCGCGAACGGGCCGACGCGCCCCTCGTCGTCGACGTGCAGGCTCACGCGGGTGCGCCAGCGCAGCGCCTCGGCATCCTCGTGCGCGCCGTCTGCGCCGGATTCCCCCGGTGCGCCCGCGGGCGAGATCGTCGTCACCGGCTCGGCGATGCCGCCGAACCGCGTGAGCGCGTCGTTCAGCACCTGCTGCTTGAGCATGCGCTGCTGGGCGAGATCGATATGACCGAAATCCGCGCCGCCGGGGCGGTCTGCCGGGGGCACGGCGACGTCGGCCGCGGCCCAGACGTGCGGCCGACGGTGCGGCGAGGCATCCATCACCTCGACGACGTCGGCACGCCAGAACGCGGCCTTCGAGGCGTCGGTCAGCTGCGCGCGCACCCGCTCGCCGGGGATCGCGCCCTCGACGAAGACGACCCGTCCCTCGTGCCGGGCGACGAACACACCGCCGTGCGCCACGTCGGTGATGTCGAGATCGATGAAGTCGCCGTCCTGCATCCCCCCACGCTAGCCGCCTACGCTGGAGGCATGCGCGTGTGCCTGGCTTCGACCTCTCCCGCCCGCCTGATGCTGCTGCGGAACGCCGGCATCGAACCCGAGACCCGCGCGCCGCAGGTGGATGAAGAAGCGGTGATCGCCGCCGTCGAGGCACACGAAGGGCGCACGCTCGCACCCGACGAGCACGTCCTGCTGCTCGCCCGCCGGAAGGCGGCGGACGTCGCGGCGGCGGTCGCGGCGGATGACCCGGGTTTCGACGGGATCGTCATCGGCGGCGACTCGATGTTCGCCCTCGGCGACGAGATCCTCGGCAAGCCCTACCGGCCCGAGGTCGCGACGGCCCGGTGGCGCGCGATGCGCGGCAGCACCGGCGTGCTGCACTCGGGGCACAGCGTCTTCCGGATCGTCCCCGGCGAGCCGGCGCGCGAGGCACACGCCGTCGCCGAAGCCTCGGTGACGTTCGCCGCCGACGTGACGGATGCCGAGATCGCGGCCTACGTCGCCAGCGGCGAGCCCCTGCAGGTCGCCGGCGCCTTCACTGTCGACAGCCTCGGCGGCCCCTTCATCGAACGGGTGGAGGGCGACCCGTCGACGGTCGTGGGAATGTCGCTGTCGACCCTGCGCCGGCTGTGCCGCGAGCTCGACGTGACGTGGACCGACCTGTGGAACCGCGACGGCGCCGCCACGACTCAGTGACCACTCAGTGATGACGACCTCGTAGTGCTCCGCACACGTTTTCGGGTGGATCTTGTGCGAGGCATCCAAAAAGGGCGGCGGTCACCTCGGTAGGCTGGCATCCATGCCTCCCCTCACTGCGTCGTCCGTCTCTGAAAACGGGGAGCGCCGCCGGATCACCAAGGTGCTCGTCGCGAACCGGGGAGAGATCGCCGTGCGCGTGATCCGCGCCGCCCGCGATTCCGGCAAGGCCTCGGTCGCCGTCTACGCCGATCAAGACCGCGACGCGATGCACGCGAAGCTCGCCGACGAGTCGTATGCCCTGGGCGGTGCCACCAGCGCCGAGACGTACCTGTCGATCGACAAGATCCTCTCGGTCGCCCGCCGCTCGGGCGCCGATGCCGTGCACCCCGGCTACGGCTTCCTGGCCGAGAACGCCGAATTCGCCCGCGCCGTGCAGGCCGCCGGGCTCGTCTGGATCGGCCCGTCGCCCGAGGCGATCGAGGCGCTCGGCGACAAGGTCACCGCCCGCCACGTCGCCGAGAAGGTCGGGGCTCCCCTGGCCCCCGGCACGCCCGGGCCGGTCGACGGCGCCGACGAGGTCCTCGCCTTCGTCGACGAGGTCGGCCTGCCGATCGCGATCAAGGCCGCCTACGGCGGCGGCGGGCGCGGGCTCAAGGTCGCCCGCACGCGCGAAGAGGTTCCCGAGCTGTTCGAATCGGCGACGCGCGAGGCGATCAGCGCCTTCGGGCGCGGCGAGTGCTTCGTCGAGAAGTACCTCGACAAGCCGCGGCACGTCGAAACGCAGTGCCTGGCGGATGCCGCGGGCAACGTCGTCGTCGTGTCGACGCGCGACTGCTCGCTGCAGCGCCGGCACCAGAAGCTCGTCGAAGAGGCGCCCGCACCGTTCCTCACCGACGAGCAGAATCGCACGCTCTACGAGTCGTCGAAGGCGATCCTCAAAGAGGTCGGCTACGTCGGCGCGGGAACGTGCGAGTTCCTCATCGGCGCCGACGGCACGATCTCGTTCCTCGAGGTGAACACGCGTCTGCAGGTCGAGCACCCGGTCTCGGAAGAGATCACCGGCATCGACCTCGTGCGCGAGCAGTTCCGCCTCGCCGAAGGCGGCACCCTCGACTACGACGACCCCGAGCCGGTGGGCCATTCGATCGAGTTCCGCATCAACGGCGAAGACCCGGGGCGAAACTTCCTGCCCCAGCCCGGTCGGATCCACCAGTTCAAGACGTTCGGGGGCCCCGGCATCCGCCTCGACTCGGGCGTGACGGCGGGCGACAGCGTCTCGGGCGCGTTCGACTCGCTGCTCGGCAAGCTGATCGTGACCGGGCGCGACCGCGCCGAGGCGCTCGAGCGTTCGCGCCGCGCCCTCGACGAGTTCGAGGTCGCCGGCATGCCGACGGTGCTGCCGTTCCACCGCAAGGTCGTGCGCGACCCCGCATTCGTCGCCGAGGACGGCGTGTTCGGCGTGTTCACCCGCTGGATCGAGACCGAGTTCGAGAACGACATCCCACCGTGGGACGGCGAGGCCGAGTCGCCCGCCGAGGCCGAGGCGCGGCACACGGTCGTCGTGGAGGTCTCGGGCAAGCGGCTCGAGGTGAGCCTGCCCGACCGCGTCGTGGCCGCGCCGACGAAGATCGGCCGCCCCGCCGCCGCTCCCCCGTCGCGCCGCTCGCACGCGACGACCGTGAACGCCGGCGCCTCGGGCGATGCCGTCAAGGCCCCGATGCAGGCGACGATCGTCAAGTTCGCCGTCGAAGAGGGCCAGCAGGTCGTCAAGGGCGATCTCGCCGTCGTGCTCGAGGCGATGAAGATGGAGCAGCCGCTGCAGGCGCACAAGGACGGCGTCATCGGCGCGATCGACGGGGCTCCCGGCACCACGGTGTCGGCCGGGCACCAGCTGCTCACGATCTCCTGACATGCGCCGGCCCGCCCGCACGCGTCTCGTGGCAGCGCCCCTGGTCGCGGCGGGGCTGCTGGCCGCATTGCTGACGGCGTGCGCGCCCGCGCAGCCCGCCGAAGACGACTCCGCGTTGTCTGCGTGGGCGGATGAGGTCATCGCGGCCGGAGGCGGCAGCGATGGCATGGCCGGCACGATGTCGGAGGATGCCTCGACCGAAGGCATCCGTCAGGACTTTGCCGCGCCGACCGCCCTCACCTCGGTCGAGTTGCGGTGCAGAGGCACCGACCGTGCGGCGTTCACGCTGCGCTACACCGGCACGGATGGCGCGGTGACGCAGATCACGCAAGACATCGTCTGCGCGGACGGGGCATATCGGACGCCCATCGCGGTGCCCACCGCGGTCGGCGAACTCGCCGCGATCGCCGCGAACGCCACCTCGCCGGATGGCCAGGGCTACTGGGTCGCGATCCCGCAGCGCTGACGCCCGACGTCAGCGCCCGTCGGTTGCGCCGGTCTGATCGTCGGCGACGAGCCGGGCCGTGATGACCACATTGGCGACAGCGGGATGGTTGTCGGGCCGCTGCAGGCACGTGATGATCACGAGCCGACCGGGTTCGTCGGCCCAGACCTCGGCACGCGCCGCGATCTCGTCGCGCGGGATGACGGCACTGCCGGTGACCTCGTAGCGCAGAGCTCCGACCGAGACCTTGGTGCCCACCTCGAGCCGTGAGCGGCCCGCATCGATGTCGATGAGCGAGTTGCCGGGGCCGACGGCACCGTTGCGCAGCGCGTGCATCGCCACGAACAGCGTGCCGCTCGCGGCCTGGTCGGGGCTCACGCCGAGGCCGCTCACCCAGAAGGCGCTGTCGAACGTGGGCGGAACGACCTCGCCACCCACGACGCTCATCACTCCCAGAGGCACATCGAGCCCCACAGACGGCACCGCGAATCGACCGTTCGTCGTCGCGTCCGCGGTCTGCGCCGGCTGCGGGGCGGGGGTCTCTCCCGCGTCGAACTGCACGGGGTTGCCGTTCATGTCGCGCAGGCCGTCGCCGGCCCGCGCGCCGGAGCTCAGTGCCCCGATGCCCATCGTGATCAGCGCGACCGCCACGACCAGCGCCGCGAACCCGACGACAAGCCACCCCCACCCACGCGAACGGCGGGTGGGGGTGGCCTCGAGCGAGGATGCCTCGCTCACGGGACGTCAGTCCGGATCACTGCACCCGCCGACGCCGGGCGAACGCGGCGCCCGCGGCAAGCACCAGGAGGATCCCGGCAGAGATCGCCGTCCAGCCCGAGATGTCGTCCGGGCCTGCCACACCGGCGCCGCCGGTGTTCACGCTCGGCCCGGCGGCCGCCGGTGCGGCGGCTGCGGCAGCGACCTTCTTGTAGACGTAGATCACCGTCGTGCTGCCGTCGGCATAGGTGCCGTCAGCGTTCGCCGGAGTCGCCACCAGCACGTACCCGGGGATCACCTTCGGGTCGGTCGCGTACGCCGATCCGATCTTCCCCGTCGAGGTCACCGATGCGGACAGCGGGTTGCCCTGCTCATCCACAAAGGTGACCGTGACGTCCGATGCCTTGGCATACACGTACGTGACGGTCGTCGTGGCGTCGGCAGCATAGGTACCGTCGGCATTCGCCGGGGTCGTGACGAGCACGTACCCGGGGATCTGCTTCGGGTCGGTCGAGTACTCCGACCCGATCTTGCCCGTCGACGTGACCGGAGCCGCAAGCGGGTTGCCCTGCTCGTCGACGTACGTGACCGTCAGGTCCGACGCCTTGGCATACACGTACGTCACCGTCGTGGCACCGTTGGCGTACGTGCCGTCGGCGTTCGCCGGCGTCGCCACCAGCACGTAGCCCGGGATCTGCGCCGGGTCGGTCGAGTAGTCCGACCCGATCTTGCCCGTCGACGTGACGGGAGCCGCGAGCGGGTTGCCCTGCTCGTCGACGTACGTGACCGTCAGGTCCGACGCCTTGGCATACACGTACGTCACGGTCGTCGCACCGTTGGCGTAGGTACCGTCGGCGTTCGCCGGAGTCGTGACGAGCACGTAGCCCGGGATCTGCTTCGGATCGGTCGAGTAGTCCGACCCGATCTTGCCCGTCGACGTGACCGGAGCCGCGATCGGGTTGCCCTGCTCGTCCACGTACGTCGCCGTGACGTCGGATGCCTTCGCGTACACATACGTGACGGTCGTCGCGCCGTCGGCGTACGTGCCGTCGGCGTTCGCGGGCGTCGTGACGACCACGTACCCGGGGATCTGCTTCGGGTCGGTCGAGTAGTCCGACCCGATCTTCCCCGTCGAGGTCACGGGAGCGGCGAGCGGGTTGCCCTGCTCGTCCACGTACGTCACGGTCAGGTCCGACGCCTTCGCGTACACGTACGTCACCGTCGTGCCACCATCGGCGTACGTGCCGTCGGCGTTCGCCGGAGTCGTGACGACCACGTAGCCGGGGATCTGCTTCGGGTCGGTCGAATACTCCGACCCGACCTTGCCCGTCGACGTCACCGGAGCCGCGAGCGGGTTGCCCTGCTCGTCGACGTACGTGACCGTCAGATCCGAGACCTTCGCGTACACGTAGGTCACCGTCGTACCGCCTTCGACATACTCGCCGTCAGCGTTCGCGGGGGTCTCGACCAGGGCGTATCCGGGGATCACCTTCGGGTCGGTCGAGTAGTCCGATCCGATCTTGCCCGTCGAGGTCACCGGCGCGGCGAGCGGGTTGCCCTGCTCGTCCACGTACGTGACGGTCAGATCCGACGCCTTCGCATACACGTACGTCACCGTCGTCGCGCCGTTCGCATACGTGCCGTCAGCGTTCGCCGGAGTCGTGACGAGCACGTACCCGGGGATCTGCTTCGGGTCGGTCGAGTACGCCGACCCGATCTTCCCCGTCGACGTCACGGGAGCGGCGAGCGGGTTGCCCTGCTCGTCCACATAGGTCACGGTCACATCCGATGCCTTCGCGTAGACGTACGTCACCGTCGTGCCGCCTTCGGCATACGTGCCGTCCGCGTTTGCGGGCGTCGTGACGAGCACGTAGCCGGGGATCACCTTCGGGTCGGTCGAGTAGTCCGACCCGATCGTGCCGGTCGAGGTCACGGGAGCGGCGACCGGGTTGCCCTGCTCGTCGACGAACGTCACCGTCAGGTCGGCCTCGGCGGGCGCGGGGGTCGCACGGACCGTGCACACCACGTTGCTGCCGTTGGACCCCAGGGGCTGGGTGATCGTCCAGGTGGGGCCGTTCCCGGTGACCGAGACCGGCGCACCCGAGGTCGTATCGGTGCAGGTGGGCACGAAGGTGTAGTCGGCGAGGTCGGTCGAGCCGGCCGGCGCGATCGTCAACGTGAGGGCGTCGTTCGGCTGGACGAAGACGGGCCCCGCCGCCGTCGGCTGCACGCCGACGGCGCTGCCCGTCGTGGTCGCCGTGTGGCCGGGGTTCGCGCTCACGTAGCTGGGGCCGCCGAGGGTCACGGTGAACTGATCGCCCGCGTTGGCGCGGCCATCGACGTCGACCTGCACGCTCAGCGTGCTCGGGTAGGAGCAGCTGGCCATGTCGCTCGGCGCGAATGCGCCCAGCGACGTGGTGTTCACGAGAGCGCCCGTCGCCGGGTTCACCTCGAAGATGCGGTTGCCTCCGGTGGAGGTCGAGATGAACAGCTGCCCGTTCTTGCCGAACGCGATCCCATTGCCCTCGGTGCCAGCCGGCAGCTCGGCGATCTTCGTGGTCGAGAGCTGGCGGTTGCCGGCGGTGGTCGGCACCGCGGCATCCAACTTGTAGACGTTCCGGTCGGAGATGACGATGAGCCCACCGCTCGAGGTGAACGCGAAGTCGCCGTTCGTTCCCGCCATGCCCGTGATCGCGCCGACCCTGACGCCCGTCCCGACGGCGGGGTCGTACACACCGAGGTAGTGGCCCGTCGCGTCACCGGTGCTGCTGTAGTAGTACAGCCCGTCGACAGGGTTCACCGCACCGCGGATGATCGTCGACGGTGCGTTCGCGTCACCGATCGACTTCGTGATCGTGCCGGTCGCGCTGGAGTGGATCGCCAGCTGCTTGGAAGCGCCGGCCGGGGCGCCGTTGTGCAGCGTGTAGATCGTCGAACCGCTCTTGCTGATGCCGAGACCGTTGGTCTCCTGGCCCGAGACGAGCACGTCGCCGAGGGTGTTCGTGTCGACGTCGAACGAGCGGACCTCGCCCGTGTTGTTCTGCACGTACACGGTCGACGCGTCGCACACGGCGACGGCCGCCGATGCTGCTTCGGCTCCGGCCAGGGTCACGCCACCGGCGGCCAGGACGGCGGTCAGCACCGCGGCGACCGATCGGACGGCTCTCCGCGGGTGATCTGGGTGTGTGCGCGATCGCTCGCGCGCGGCGCGGGGCTCGGAATCCATGTGTTCTCTTTCTTCAGCATTCAGGTCGGGACGGCAGTGCCCGTTCGAGACGGGGTGCCCGACTGATGAGAGAGAATGGAAAGGCCAAAGTGACGCGATTCGACGGAGTTCGCCCAAGATCCACTTTCTTGTCACGATTTGCGCGTTGCCGCGTCACTCTTGACGCGGACCCGACTCTCCCCATGTGGGGTGTGCTGTGCTCGGGTAGCGCGTCCCGCACTGAGTGGGGGTCACACAGTGCACGTAGCGAGGGGCAGCACGTGGATAAGGCGATGGCGCGCGGCGCCGGCGAGGCGGCGGAGGTTCCGACCGATCGAGACCTGATTGCGAGACTTCGGGCCGGCGACACGACGGCGTATGAGGCGCTGTGGACGACACACGTGGGTGCCGCGCTGCGACTGGCGCGTCGCTACAGCCCGCAGCACGCCGAAGATCTGGTCTCCGAGGCCTTCATCGCCGCGTACGAGCAGATCGCCGTCGCCGGCAAGGGCCCGGATTCGGCCTTTCGCGCCTACCTGTTCACGATCATCCGCAACGCCGCCGCCAAGAAGGCCCGGGTCGACGCGATCTTGGACGTCGACGCCGAGGTCGACTCGGTGAACACCGAAGACGGGATGACGCTCGTCGCACGCGCCGAAGACGCTGCGCACCTGCTCTCCACGTTCAAATCCCTCCCCGAGCGGTGGCAGCGGGCGCTCTGGCTGGGCGAGGTCGAGCGGGCGCCGCGCGCCGACATCGCACGCGCCCTCAACATCCGTCCGAACGCCGTCTCGGCGCTCACGCGCCGAGCTCGCGAGGGCCTGCGACGTGAGTGGCTGACGCGGCTCGTGCCTGTGTCACTGCGAGACGACCCGGCGCATGCCGCGCGGTATCTCGTGGACTACGTCGCCCACGCCCCTCTCGAGGTCGCGCGCCCCGCCATCGCGGCGCACCTCGCCACGTGCGCGTCGTGCCGCGATGTGCACCGTGACCTCGAGAACTCGTACCGCCGGATGCGCAAGGCGACGCTCGCCGCGGTCGGTTTCGCCGCGCTCGGGGTGACGCTGCCGACGAGCGCCCCCGCGCCGGCCGCAGCCGCCGTCGGAGTGGCCGCGGTGGGCCTGGCCGTGCTCGGATCGACGGGAGGCGCCGTCAGCGCGGGAGCCTTCCTTGCGGCGTGCGGTGTCGCCGTCGCGCTCATCGCCAGCGGCCCCAGCACCCCCAGCCAGGCAGTCGCCACCGCGGACCATCCCGCCATCTCGGCGGCCCCGGCGACGACGCCACGGCCGTCGCCGCCGCAGGCCGTCGACTCCCCGACTGCGGAGACTCCGACGCCGCAGACGCCCGCCGAGCAGACCCCCGCACCCGTGGCCCCGGGCAGAGGCAACACGTCACCCGAGGTGCCCTACCTCGACGTCGCGTTCGACTTCAACACGATCGTGACGCCGCGCGAGTCTGCTCCTGCACCCCCGCCGATGCAGATCGACATCCCCGCGGGAGACGCCCCGGCGGGGCCCGCTGTGGTGGTCGACGGCGTTCCCCGCGACACGTACGTCGCACCGGGGATCTCTGGGACGGCGCCGGGAGCGGCCGCCGTCTATGTCGCCCTCGATACGCGGGTGTACGCCGCGGACCTCGACCCGGCGTCCGGCGCCTGGGCTTTCGACGCCGCACGCGCGACGACCGCCGCGGGGGCGCATGACTACGAGGTGTGGGCGGTCAGCGACTCCGGCGCCGCGGGCGCGCGGAGCACGGGTTCGTTCACCCTGCTCGCCCCGACGGTCGCCGGCTTCGACAACACGAGCGACTTCGCTCTCGACGAGGCATCCTCGACCGGAATCGTCTTCACGGCGCACGGGTCGCCGGGAGGCACCCTGTGCGTCGAGTCCGATTCCGGTCAGCGCGCAGAGCTGACCCTCGACGCCGACGGTGCCGCCACCCGTAGAGTCCGCTTTCTGGCCGGCGGCTTCTACACGCTGACCTTCACGGTGTGCACGGACGACCGGTGGGGAGCGGCGACCCAGCAGTCACTGTTCGTCGACGATCCGGCGATCATCTTCACCCCGTATGAACCAGACAGCACCTCGGTCGAGTTCAGCGACCCCGCAGCGGGCGGCTGAGCGGGCCGGCGGTCGTCTCAGCCGAAGAAGTCGTCGTCGCGATTCACCTGGTGCATCGCGCGCGTGGCATCCGTGATCGACGCCGTCAGCGACGGGAACACCGCGAACACGCGCGAGACCTGATCGACGGTGAGCCGGCGCTCGACGGCGATCGCGATCGGATAGATCAGCTCTGACGCACGCGGCGCCACGATCACGCCGCCGATGACGGTGCCCGACCCCTCGCGCGCGATGATCTTGACGAACCCGTCGGTGATGCCCATCATCTTCGCGCGCGCGTTGGCCGCGAGCGGCAGCTTGTAGACGTCGCCGTTCACGGCGCCGGTCTCGAGATCCTTCTCCTGCCGGCCGACGGTCGCGATCTCGGGCGCCGTGAAGATGTTGGCGGTGATGCGGCGGCGCTCGAGCGGGATCACGGTGTCGCCGAGCGCGTGGAAGATCGCCGTGCGGCCCTGCATCGACGCGACGGATGCCAGCGGCACGAACGTCGTGCAGTCGCCGGCCGCGTAGATGTTCGGCACCGAGGTGCGCGCCACGCGGTTCACCCGGATGTGCCCCGACTCGGTCAGCTCGACCCCCACCTCGGCGAGCCCGATGCCGGCCGTATTCGGGATCGACCCGACCGCCAGCAGGCAGTGGCTGCCCTCGATCGTGCGCCCGTCCGACAGGGTGACCACGATGCCGTCGCCGACCCGCTCGACGCGCTCGGCGCGCGAGCGCGAGAGCACGGTCATGCCGCCGCGGGTGAACACCTTCTCGAGCACGAGCGCGGCGTCGCGGTCTTCGCCGGGCAGCACCTGATCGCGGCTGGAGATCAGCGTGACCTTCGCCCCGAGGTTCATGTACGCCGACGCGAATTCGGCGCCGGTGACCCCCGACCCGACCACGACGAGGTGCTCGGGAAGCGCCTTCATGTCGTAGAGCTGGGTCCACGTGAGGATCCGCTCGCCGTCGGGCTTCGCGCTCGGCAGCTCGCGCGGCGACGCACCGACCGAGACCACGAGGGTGTGCGCCTCGACGCGGTCGAAGTCGGTGCCGCCGGGGCCGGTCGCCACGATGATCGAGTGGTGGTCGTCGAGGCGGCCGTGGCCCGAGATGATGCGCACCCCGGCATCCACCAGCTGCGCGCGCATGTCGTCGGACTGCTGGCGGGCGAGCGAGAGCAGACGCTTGTTGACGGCCGCGAGGTTGATCGCGACCTGGGGCTTGAGCGGCGTGCCGCGCTCACCCTTCGCGAAGAACTCGACACCCAGATCGGATGCCTCGGAGATCGCGACCGCGGCATCCGCCGTCGCGATCAGGCTCTTCGACGGCACGACGTCGGTCATGACGGCAGCGCCGCCGACACCGGCGCGCTCGACGAGGGTCACCTCGGCGCCCAGCTGCGCGGCGGCGAGCGCGGCTTCGTAGCCGCCGGGGCCGCCCCCGAGGACGGCGACCGACTGGGAATGGACGAAGCTCGCGGTCATGGGCTCCATTCTTCCAGCCGCGTGCCCGTTCCCACGACGCGGGTGCACTTCCTAGAGTGGAGGCATGTCCCACATCTCCCTCAACCCGCTCGATGACCCCACGGCCGATCCGTTCGAGATCGCCGCCGCCGCGGCATCCGACATCGCCCGCCTCACCGGCGTGCCGCGTCACGACATCGCCCTCACCCTCGGCAGCGGCTGGGGCAAGGCCGCCGAGCTGATCGGCGAGACCACCGCGACGATCCCGGCCACCGAGGTCACCGGCTTCTCGAAGCCCGCCCTCGAGGGTCACGTGGGTTCGCTGCGGTCGATCCTGACGCCCGGCGGCAAGCGGGTGCTCGTGATCGGCGCACGCACGCACTATTACGAGGGCCACGGCGTGCGTCGCGTGGTGCACAGCGTGCGCACCGCGGCCGCCACGGGCGCGACGACAATGGTGCTCACCAACGGCGCCGGAGGCATCAAGCCCTCGTGGACGCCCGGCACGCCCGTGCTGATCAGCGATCACATCAACCTGACCGCCGACTCTCCCCTCGAGGGCGCGACCTTCATCGACCTGACCGACCTCTACTCGGCACGGCTGCGCGACCTCGCGCGCACGGTCGACCCGAGCCTCGACGAGGGCGTCTACTGCCAGTTCCGCGGCCCGCACTACGAGACGCCCGCGGAAGTCCAGATGGCGAAGACCATCGGCGGGCACATCGTCGGCATGTCGACCGCGCTCGAGGCCATCGCCGCACGCCAGGCGGGCATGGAGATCCTCGGATTCTCGCTGATCACGAACCTCGCCGCCGGCATCCAGACGACGCCCCTCAGCCATGCCGAGGTCATCGAGGCGGGCCAGGCGGCCGAGCCCGTGATCTCCGACCTGCTCGCCCGCGTGATCGGGCAGCTGTGAGCGGCGGGCGCGGCGGCGCGGACAGCGCGCTCGACGCCGCCCGCGCGTGGCTCGCGCAGGACCCCGACGAGGTCACCCGCGCCGAGCTGGCGGCCCTGATCGCGGCGGCGGAGAGCGGGGATGCCGAGGCATCCGCCGACCTCAGCGGCCGCTTCGGTGCGCGCCTCGCCTTCGGCACGGCGGGGCTGCGCGGCCGACTCGGCGCCGGCAGCAACCGCATGAACCGGGTGCTCGTGTCGCAGGCGGCCGCGGGCTTCGCCGCGTATCTGCGCGAGAAGGCCGAGCAGGATGCCACGCCGACGGTCGTGATCGGCTACGACGGCAGGCGCAACTCCGACGTGTTCGCCACCGACTCGGCCGAGATCTTCGCCGGCGCGGGGCTGCGCGCCGTGCTGCTGCCGCGGCTGCTGCCCACCCCCGTGCTGGCGTTCGCCGTGCGCCACCTCGGCGCCGCGGCCGGCGTGATGGTCACGGCGTCGCACAACCCGCCCGACGACAACGGGTACAAGGTCTACCTCGGCGGCGACGAGCAGGGCTCGCAGATCGTCGCACCCGCCGACGCGGAGATCGCGGCGCACATCGAGCGGGTCGCCGCGTCGGTGCGCGTCGGCGATATGCCGCGCGGGGAATACGAGATCGCCGATGAGGCTGTCGTGCAGGCCTACGTCGCCGCGACGGCAACCGTCGCACCGGCTCCCGCCGGCGCGGCGGGCATGACCTGGGTCTACACCGCGATGCACGGCGTCGGATATGAGACGCTGCGCTCGATCCTCGAACTCGCCGGATATCCCCTGCCCGTCGTCGTCGAGGCGCAGATCGAGCCCGATGGGCGCTTCCCGACGGTAGCCTTCCCGAACCCCGAAGAGCCCGGCGCGATGGATCTGTCGTTCGACACCGCACGGGATGCCGGCGCCGAGTTCATCCTCGCGAACGATCCCGACGCCGATCGCCTCGCGGTCGCGATCCCCGACGAGTCGGCCGCGGGCGGCTGGCGCCGACTCACCGGCAACGAAGTGGGGCTGCTGCTCGGCTGGCGGGCCGCGCAACGCGCGGCTGAGCCGAGCGGATCGGAGGCGGGCGGCTCGGGGTCGGGCGGCGCGGTGGCGGCCACCGGCTCGCTCGCGTGCTCGCTGGTGTCATCGCCGGGGCTGCAGACGGTCGCCGAGCACTACGGGCTCGACTTCCACACCACCCTGACCGGCTTCAAGTGGATCTCTCGGGCCCCGGGCATCCGCTACGGCTTCGAAGAGGCGCTCGGTTACCTCGTCAATCCCGAGACCGTGCGCGACAAGGACGGCATCTCGGCCGCCGTCGCCCTGCTCGGGATGATCGCCGAGGCCCGCGAACAGGGTCGCACGCTCGCCGATCTGCTCGCACAGTTCGCCGAGACGTTCGGATTCTTCGAGTCGGGTCAGGTCTCGCTGCGCGTCGATGACGTCTCGATCATCGGGCGGATCATGGCCGCCCTCCGCGCCGACCCTCCCGGCGAGATCGGCGGCGTCGCCGTGGACCGCACCGACGATCTGCTCGCGGGCGTCGAGGGCTTCCCGCCCAGCGACGTGCTGCGGCTGTGGCTCGCCGACGGATCCCGCGTGATCGTGCGCCCGAGCGGCACCGAGCCGAAGCTCAAGGCCTATCTCGACGTGCGCGGCGACTCGCCCGCCGATGCCGCAGCCCGCCTGGCCGCGCTCGATGCGGGCGCCCGTGCCCTGATCGCCGCCGCGCAGGCCTGACGGCGTCGCCCGTTCGCCGTCACCTGCGTACCGTTTGCAGGATCGCCGTCGCCCGTCAGTCGCGACCTCCGCGAAACGACGGGCCGCGGGCGCCCGAGCACCCGCAGCGATCCTGCAAACGGTACGCCCACACGCCGTAGGCTCGGACTCGTGCTGCTGACAGACCCCGTCGTCCTGGAGAACACCCACGTCCGGCTCGAGTCGCTGCAGGCCGCGCACGCGGACGATCTCGAGCTCGCTCGAGAGGGGCTCGAGTACGCGTGGTACACCTCGGTGCCGGCATCCGTGCCGGACGAGATCACGTGGCGGCTCGCGGAGCGGGATGCCGGGCGGATGAACCCGTTCGCGGTGATCGCGGGCGGTCGCGCCGTCGGGATGACGACCTTCTGCAACATCGATCAGGACAACCGGCACGTCGAGATCGGTTACACCTGGCTCTCGCCCACGGTGCAGCGCACGAGCGTCAACACCGCCGCGAAGCTGCTGCTGCTCGGGCACGCCTTCGATGCGTGCGACGCGATCGCCGTCGAGTTCCGCACGCACTGGCACAATCGGCAGTCGCGGGCCGCGATCGAGCGGCTCGGCGCGAAGCAGGACGGCGTGCTGCGCAACCACCGCATCGGCCCGGACGGGTCGCTGCGCGACACGGTCGTGTACTCGATCCTTCCCCACGAGTGGCCCGGCGTACGCCGCGGCCTCGAGGCGCGCCTCGCCCGCGCCCACGAGACCGGTCGTTGAGCGAGCGCAGCGAGTCGAAACGCAGAGCGGAGCGAGTCGAAACGCAGAGCGGAGCGAGTCGAAACGCAGAGCCGAGCGAGTCGAAACGCTCCGAGCTCAGCCGTCGACGACGGCGACGAGCTCGTCGAGGAACGCCGTGAAGGTCGTGCCGCGGCGCACGATGCGCTGCACGCTCTCGCGCTCGCTGAACACCTCGACGAGCTGCTCGAACACGGTCTGGAACGCCTCGCGGTCGCTCTCGGAGAATGCGACCATCGCGACGACCTGCACCCGCCCCTCACCCCAGGGCATCGACGGGTCGGCGATGCCCACCGCGATCGCGGTGCGCGTCGCGGTCATCCCGAGGGCGTGCGGCACGGCGAGCGCATCGGTGAACGCGGTCGACGAGAGCCGCTCGCGCTCGAGCGTGCGCGCCACGTAGTCATCGTCGATGATCCCCTGCGCGACGAGGCGAGCGCCCAGCGCACGGATCACGTCGTCGGGTGACGCGGCGCCTTCGATCCGCCCGATGAAGGCCTCGGCCGAGAAGTAGCGTCCGAGTTCGTCGCGCAGGCGCGCGAGACGCCGACCCCGACGCACCCGGCCCGCCGCAGTCTGCACGCGGTCGATGTCGCTCTCGGTCAGGAACGGCTGGATGCGCACGATCCGCTCCGACACCACCGGGGCGTCGATCGTCGTCAGGATGAGGTCGGTGTCGATGGCATCCCAGTCGGGGTCGACCCGCGTCTCGACGCCGACGACGTCGACGGCCTGCCCGAGCGAACGGTCGACGCTCGAGCGCAGCAGCTCGTGCAGCTCGTAGTAGCCGGGGCACACGATCGTCGCCGTCAGCACGGCTCCGGCTCGCCGGCTGCGCTCGAGGCGCCCGCCGACGTGCATCGCGATGTAGGCGATCTCGTCGTCCATGAGGGGGATGCCGAGAAGGCCCTGCAGCCCGTCGGCGATGAAGACGGCGACCTCGAAGATCATCGGGTACGTCGACTTAAGCGACCGGGTGAGGGGGTTGCGCGACCACGCCTGCTCGCGCGCGCGCAACCGCAGGTTCTGCACGTGCAGCGCGAGGCGCAGCACGAAGTCCTCGTGGTCGATGTCGACCAGGAATGCGACGGCCGCGCGGTGCACGACGTCGCGCACCGCGGCTTCGACCTCGGGCTCGAGCCGCGAGCGGATGTCGGATGCCGCTTCGCTCGCTCCCGGGGCGACGACGCGACTGAGCACGAGTTCCGCGAGGTGCCGCCGGTCGCCCGCGCCGAGGCGCAGCCCCAGGTGCCGCTCGGCGAGCGCGTCGACCAGGGCGCCGACCTGCTCCTGTGTCGCGCTCGCCGCGCCCTCCAGCGTCGTGTCGAGCGCGCGCCCGTGGGCTACGCGGTCGGCCGTGATCGCGATGTGCAGCATGACATCGCCGATGCTGAACTCGTTGACGAAATACCCCTGCTCGCCGAGCCCGGCCACGAGATCGGCCTTGAACGGACCGAGCGCCGCGGCCGACGCCGATCCCTCGCCGAGCGTGCGCCGCACGGCTGCCAGGTCGAAGGCGCCGGTGTCCGTCTCGTCGTGCACGAGCGTCGACAGCAGCCGCCGCTGCGCCATCTCGGTGCCTCGCAGGCGCGCCCGAGAGGCCGTGCGCTCGAGCACGAGCCCCGTGCCGCCCAGCAGCGCGCGCACCCGGGCGAGGTCGCCCTCGAGGGTCGCCGGGCTCACGTGGAAGCGCTCCGCCGCCTCGTAGACGTCGATGCCATCGGTGTCGGCCAGCAGCGACCGCACGAGGCGATGCACCCGCTCGCGCGGCGAGTCGGCGTCGGATGCCTGGCGCAGCGCCGCCCCGGCATCCGCCCCGGCACGGTATCCGAGCGGACCCGACTCGACGACGGCCCCGCCGGGCACCCGTGCGTTCAGCGCGGTGACGTAGCTGCGGATGCTGCGCGGCGTCACGCCGACCACGTCGGCGAGCTCGGCGGCGGTGACCCATTCGCCTTCGCGCGCCAGCAGGCCGATGACCCGATCCTGGCGCGCTCTGTTCATCGGTCCAGTCAATCACGGTCGCGCGCGGCGATCTCCTCCAGCGCGGTAACGGTTTCCGCCCCCGCGGAAGCGAGAGTGGTTGTCCCCTCTCAGCGTTTTCACAAGAATGGCGGCATGGAGACGGGTCGATGAGGATCCTCGTGGTGTGCGGCGCGGGAGCGTCGAGCACATTCGTGGCGCAGCGTGTGCGGCACGCCGCGCACGCGGTGGGCCGCGATCTGAGCGCGGTCGCCGGCACCGAGAAGTCTCTGCCGATCGACCTGGATGCCGCGGACGTGGTGCTCGTCGGACCCCATCTGCACCACGCGCTGGACCGCATCACCCGAGAGGCGTCGTCCCGCGGCGCCGCGGTCGTCCTTCTGCCGACCGACGTCTTCACCGACCTCGACGGCACGCGCACGCTCGCGCTCGTCGACGCCGCACTGCCCGCATCGCCCGATACCGCTGAGAGGAACCCGTCATGACCGAGGCCACCCGCACCATTCGGATCGGATCGTCGAACGGGCTGCACGCGCGCCCCGCAAAGCTGTTCGCCCAAGCGGTGAAGGACTCGGGCGTCGCCGTCACGATCTCGAAGGGATCCGGCGCACCGGTGAACGCGGCGAGCATTCTCGGCGTCATCTCGCTCGGCGCCGAGAAGGGCGACTACGTGACCCTCGTCGCCGACGGCGACAACGCGGTCGAGCTGCTCGACTCGCTCGCCGACCTGCTGACGACCGACTTCGACGAATGACCCCCCGCGCTTTCCACGGCGCACGACGCACCACGACCGAGCACGACAACTGAATCGCACGACAACTGAATCGAAGGAGATCACGGACATGACTGAACTGCGCGGAGTGGGCATCGGACTCGGCGTCGCCCAGGGGCCCGTCGCCCGCATGGCCGAACCGTCGCCGGCACCCGACGACGCCCCCAGCACCCTCAGCCCCGACGAAGAGATCGCCCGCGTGCGCGAGGCCGTCGCTGCCGTGGCGCGCGAGCTCGAAGCGCGCGGCGCCGCCGCGGGCGGCCTCGCCCGCGAAGTGCTCGAGGCGCAGGCCATGATGGCCGAAGACCCCTCGCTCGACGCCGAGGTCGAGACGCGTGTGAACGCAGGCAAGACCGGCGAGTTCGCCGTCTACGCCGCCTTCGCGAGCTTCCGCGACACCCTCGCCGCGATGGGCGGCTACCTCGGTGAGCGCGCCGCCGACCTCGACGACGTGGCACAGCGCGTCATCGCTCGCCTGCGCGGGCTGCCCGCACCGGGTGTGCCCGACCCGGGGCATCCCTTCGTCCTCGTCGCGAAAGACCTGGCACCCGCCGACACGGCGCTGCTCGACCTCGACAAGGTGCTCGCCCTCATCACGACCGACGGCGGCCCGACCTCGCACACCGCGATCCTCGCCCGCGAGAAGTCGATCGTCGCGATCGTCGGAGCGGCGGCCGCGAAGGACCTGGTCGACGGTGAGACGGTGATCGTGGATGCCGCGAAGGGTGTCGTCACGACCTCGCCAACCGCCGAGGAGCTGGCTCAGGCGCAGCACCGCGCCGATGCCCGCGCCGCCGCGGCATCCGCTCCCCTCACTCCGGGCGCGCTGAAAGACGGCACCGCCGTGCCGCTGCTCGCGAACCTCGGCAAGCCGGGCGGCGCAGCGGAGGCCGTCGAGCTCGGCGCCGAGGGCGTGGGCCTGTTCCGCACCGAGTTCCTCTTCCTCTCGGCGACGAACGCGCCGACGGTCGAAGAGCAGACGAAAGCCTACACCGAGCTGCTGCAGGCCTTCCCCGGCAAGAAGGTCGTCGTGCGGGCACTGGATGCCGGCGCCGACAAGCCCCTCGCCTTCCTCAACGACGCGCACGAAGACAACCCGGCGCTCGGCCTGCGCGGCCTGCGCGCGCTGCGCGCCAGCGAAGACATCCTGCGCGAGCAGCTGACGGCACTGGCGAACGCCGATGCCGCGAGCGACGCCGACCTGTGGGTCATGGCGCCGATGGTCGCCAACGTCGAAGAGACGACGTACTTCGTCGAGCTCGCCAAGGAGTACGGCATCAAGACCGCGGGCGTCATGGTCGAGATCCCCTCGGCGGCGCTCATGGCGCAGAAGGTGCTCGCGATCGCCGACTTCGCCTCGATCGGCACGAACGACCTCACGCAGTACACGATGGCGGCCGACCGCCTGCTGGGCTCGGTCGCGAGCTTCCAGGATCCGTGGCATCCCGCCGTGCTGCAGCTCATCAAGGCCACCGCCGACGGCGGCAAGGCCAACGGCAAGCCGGTCGGCATCTGCGGCGAGGCCGCCGCCGATCCGCTGCTCGCGGTCGTGCTCGTCGGCATCGGTGCGACGAGCCTGTCGATGGCCCCCACGGCGCTCGCCGACGTACGCGCGTCGCTTCTGCAGCACGACCTCGACGATGCCCGGCGCATCGCCGAGGCCGCCCTCGCCGCCGATGACGCGGCATCAGCCCGTGCTGCCGCCCAGGCAGCAGCCCAGAACGCCGCGTAGACGCGGTTCACCCGAAGGAGAAACACACATGACAACGGCGTCAGCCACAGCACAGAAGCCGGGAGGAGCCCGAGTCGCGGTCCAGCGATTCGGCACGTTCCTCTCCGGCATGATCATGCCCAACATCGCGGCGTTCATCGCGTGGGGCTTCATCACGATGCTCTTCATCCCCGCCGGTTTCTTCGGCGCCGAGAGCCCATTCAAGTGGCACTGGTACCCCGTCGCCGAGATCATCGGCGGCGGCGGAGACGCCGCGAAGATCGGCTGGAAGGGCGCGATGACCGCGCTCGCGAGCGCCGACGGCAACAACTTCCAGGCCTACGTGGGCCTCGTCGGCCCGATGGTCGTCTACCTGCTGCCACTGCTCATCGCGAACACCGGCGGCCGCATGGTCTACGGCGCCCGCGGCGGCGTGGTGGCGACGATCGCCACGATGGGTGTCATCGTCGGCACCGACATCCCGATGTTCCTCGGCGCGATGATCATGGGACCGCTCGCCGGCTGGATCACCAAGCAGATGGACAAGCTCTGGGACGGCAAGATCAAGCCCGGCTTCGAGATGCTGGTGAACAACTTCTCCGCCGGCATCCTGGGTATGATCCTCGCGATCGTCGGGTTCTTCGTCTTCGGCCCCGTCATGCTGGGCGTCAGCACCGTGCTCGGCACGGTCGTCGAGTGGCTCGTCAGCCTGAAGCTGCTGCCGCTGCTGTCGATCATCGTCGAGCCCGCGAAGGTGCTGTTCCTCAACAACGCCATCAACCACGGCGTGTTCACGCCGCTCGGCATCGAGCAGGCGACGGAGACGGGCAAGTCGATCCTGTTCCTCATCGAGGCGAACCCCGGCCCCGGTCTGGGTCTGCTCCTCGCCTTCACGTTCTTCGGCGTCGGCGCGGCGAAGGCCTCGGCCCCGGGCGCGATCATCATCCAGTTCTTCGGCGGCATCCACGAGATCTACTTCCCGTATGCCCTCAGCAAGCCGCTGACGATCCTCGCCCTGATCGCGGGCGGCGCGACCGGCGTCACGACCAACATGCTGCTCGGCGGTGGCCTCGCGTTCCCGGCAGCGCCCGGCAGCATCATCGCCGTCAGCGCCGCGGCGATCGGACCGGGCGTCGGCAACCTGCTGGTGGTCTACCTGTCGGTCATCCTCGCGGCGGCGGTGACGTTCCTCGTCGCCGGAGTGATCCTGCGGGCGTCGCGGAAGCGCGACCTCGCGGCTGAGGCTGCCGGCGGCGGCACCTTCGAGTCGGCCATCGCACAGACCGAGGCGAACAAGGGCAAGAGCTCCGAGGCCCTCGCGGGCCTCCGCGCGGGCGCGGCATCCAATGCCTCCGTCGGCGCCGGGCAGACGCCCGCGCAGGCCGATCTCGCGGCCGACGCGATCGCCGGCGGCACGGCCGGTCTCGCCACCAAGAAGATCGCGAACGTGGTCTTCGCGTGCGATGCGGGTATGGGCTCGTCTGCGATGGGCGCGAGCGTGCTGCGCAACAAGATGAAGAAGGCCGGCTTCGACGATGTCTCGGTGACCAACAAGGCCATCGCGAACCTCGACGGCAGCGAAGACCTCGTCATCACGCAGAACCAGCTCACCGATCGCGCGCGGCAGCGCACGCCCGAGGCGATGCACGTGTCGGTGGATAATTTCATGAACTCGCCGAAGTACGACGAGGTCGTGGATCTGGTCCGCGGTCAGCACGAGAGCTGACACCCCCGAAGACCCCGCGTGGTCGGGCCGGCATAGCGCCCCCGACCACGCGGTCTTCGCATCTGCATGGCCGCCCGGACGGGCGGACGACTGAAGGAGCACACGATGGCACAGAGCGTTTTGAACGTCGGACAGATCCGCATCCACACCGGATCGGTGAGCAAGGAAGAGGCGATGCGCGAAGCCGCGAGCATCCTGCAGGATGCCGGGGCCGTGACCAGCGGCTACTTCGACGCCATGCTGCAGCGCGAGCAGACCGTGTCGACCTACATGGGCAACGAGCTGGCGATCCCGCACGGCACGAACGAGACGAAGGACACGATCCTGGGTTCCGCGCTCTCGTTCGTGCGCTACGACGGCGGCGTCGACTGGGGCGGCGAGCCGGTGACGTTCGTCGTGGGCATCGCCGGAAAGGGCGACGAGCACCTCGAGATCCTGTCGCAGATCGCGCTGATCTTCTCCGAGGACGACGAGGTCGCCCGCCTCAAGACGGCGCAGACGCCCGAAGAGCTCTACGCCCTGCTCTCGACGGTGAACGGCTGAGGCGATGAAGGCGGTTCATTTCGGGGCGGGGAACATCGGCCGCGGGTTCGTCGGCCTGCTGCTGCACGAAGGCGGGTACGAGCTCGTCTTCTCGGATGTCGCCGCTCCGCTCGTCGACGCGATCAATGACGTGTCGGAGTACACCGTGCACGCCGTCGGCGACGGGGGCGGCGACACCGTCGTGACGGGATTCCGCGCGATCAACAGCGCGACGGATGCCCAGGCTGTCGTGGACGAGATCGCGACGGCCGACGTCGTGACCACAGCGGTCGGCCCGACGATCCTGCGCTTCGTGGCGCCGCACATCCTGGCCGGGCTCGCGCTGCGCGAGCCGACCGCTCCCCCGCTGCAGATCATGGCGTGCGAGAACGCGATCGGGGCGACCGACACCTTGCGCGACGAGATCCGCGCGCAGGCGGGCGAGGCATGGGATGCCCTCTCGGGCCGGGCCGTCTTCGCGAACACCGCCGTCGACCGGATCGTCCCGGCGCAGCCGCCGGGCTCGGGCGTCGACGTGACCGTCGAGCCGTTCTACGAGTGGGCGATCGAGCGGGGGCCGTTCGGCGACAACCCGCCGCACATCCCCGGCGCGCATTTCGTCGACGACCTGGCGCCCTACATCGAGCGGAAGCTCTTCACGGTGAACACCGGGCACGCCACCACGGCGTATTTCGGTGCGCAAGCGGGCATCGAGAAGATCTCGGATGCCCTCGCCGACCCCGCGATCGCCGCGAAGGTCGCTGCGACGCTGGAGGAGACCTCGGCCCTGCTCGAGGCCGTGCACGGTCTCGATGCCGCAGACCTCGCCGACTACCGCGCGACGATCCTGCGCCGCTTCGCTAACCCCGCACTGCCCGACACCGTGGGGCGCGTCGGGCGTCAGCCGCTGCGCAAGCTCTCGCGACACGAGCGGTTCGTGGGGCCGGCTGCCGCGGCGGCCGAGCGCGGGCTGTCGACCACGGCGCTCGTCGCGGCGATGGGTGCCGCGCTCGAGTTCGACGAGGTGGACGATGAACAGTCGCTGCAGCTGCAGCAGCGCCTGCGCGACGAGGATGCCGCGGCGTTCACCGCCTCGGTGACGGGGCTCGAGCCCGGGCATCCCCTGTTCGGCGCCGTCGAGGAGGTCGTGCGCGCACGCCAGGCCGAGCTCGCCTGAGCGCACGTCACGCCCCGCTCCCTGAGCACGCACCACACCCGGTCCCTGAGCACCCACCACACCCGGTCCCTGAGCACCCACCACACCCGGTCCCTGAGCTTGTCGAAGGGTCGTCGACCCCTCGACAAGCTCGGGGACCGGGGTAGGTTCGGGGACCGGGGCGGGCTCGGGGACCGGGGCGAGCCGTAAACTGTCGCGGTGACGAAGAAGCGCTCTCGCGGCCGCCGGATCGTGCGATGGACCCTCGGTGTCGTCGGCGGATTGCTGGTCGCGGCGGTCGTCGGCATCCTGATCTACAGCCAGGTCGGCGTGATGGCCGCCGAGCCCGATCCGCTCGCCGCCGTGCGGGCCGACGACCGGATCGTGATCAGCGACGACTCCGCGGCGATCGTGATGGCACCGGCGCCTGGCGCGAGCGCTCCGGCGACGGGACGTGTCGGGCTCGTGTTCATCCCGGGCGCGAAGGTCGATCCGTGGGCCTACGCGTCGATCCTGTCGGGGCTCGTCACCGATGACGGCATGACCGTCCTGATCACGAAGCCGTGGCTGAACCTCGCGTTCTTCGATCTGCGGCCGCTGTCCGCGTTCACTGATCTCGCGCCGGACGTCTCCCGCTGGCTCGTGGGCGGCCACTCGCTCGGCGGCGTGAAGGCGTGCCAGCTGGCATCCGATGCCGACGGCCTCGTACTGTTCGCGTCGTACTGCGCGAACGACCTCTCAGGCTCGGACCTTCCTGTGCTCAGCCTGGCCGGCTCTGAAGACGGACTCTCCACGCCGCAGAAGATCGCCGACGCGCGGCACCTGCTGCCGAGCGACGCGGTGATGGTCGAGATCCCGGGCGCCTCGCACCCGTCGTTCGGCGACTATGGTGCGCAGCCGGGCGACGGCACGCCGACCGCGACCGACGCACAGGTCGAGGCCGTGGTCGTGCAGCAGGTGGGTGAGCTGGCCGGCGTCCTCGGCTGAGCACCGCCGCGTCGCCGGTGATGGCACTGAGCGCCGCCGCGGCACCGTGCCGACAATCGCGTGCCACCGGGGAGACATCGCGGCGCCGTAGACTCTGCGCCCGTGCTGCTCTTCCTGGCCGCCCTCGCGGCATTCGTCGCCGCCGTGATCCAGCGTGTCACCGGCATCGGGTTCGTGCTCGTGCTGCTCGGTCCCTTCGTCCTGATCTACGGCGGACTCGAGGGCGTGACGATCGCGGTCTTGCTGGCGCTCGTCGCCGCGCTCGCGGCCCTGCCCCTGGTCTGGCGCGACGTCGCCTGGCCGCGCATCTGGTGGCTGGTATGGCCCGGCCTGATCACCGCGCCAGTCGGCGCGCTCGTCGTGCACCTGCTGCCCAGCGCCGCGCTGATGCTGCTCGTCGCCGCGCTCGCCTTCTTCGCCCTGCTCGCTCCGCGAGTGCGGATGTTCTCCGAGGCCCTCACGGGGCGCTCGGGGGCGGTCGCGGCCGGAGCAGCGGCGGGATTCATGCACGTCGCCAGCGGTCTGTCTGGCCCGCCGTTGGCCGCCCACGCCGTCGGCGACGGGTGGCCGCAGCGCTCGTTCGCCGCGAGCGTGCAGGTGATGTTCGCGATCTTCAGCCTGGTCTCGGTGGTGTTGCGCGGGCTTCCGTCTCAGCCGGTGGGTGATGTCGGCATCCTGGTCGCCTCGACCGTCGCGGGCATCGTCGCCGGCACGCTGCTCGCCCGGTGGATCCCACCCGCCAGGGCGCGCACGGCGATGATCATCATCGCCTGGACCGGCGCCGCCGTGGTGATGGTGCGCGGCATCCTCGCCCTGTGGTCGTGACGGTGCCCGGGATAGGTCTCAGCCCCGGGTTCGTCCCCTCGGCGTCCCGGTGGCATCCCGAACTCCTCCATTTCGGCGCGCGAGCGCGACGGAGAGCCGGAAACTTCTGCAAACTCCGCGAATTGGAGGAGTTCGGGCCAGGCCGTGGCCTCCTCCCCAGCGCGCCGATGTGTAGATCCGTCCACCGATGCGTGCGCGGAGCCCGTCAGCGGCACTCAAAAGTGGTCTGCTGTGCCGCATGGCGAAACCCACCCCTCGCGAGCTCGCGTCCCGGATCCTGCCGGCCCGGTCGCGCACCACTGCGGACCTCCGCTCACACGGTGTCGGGAAGCTCGCCGTCCGCCGCCTGGTCACATCCGGTGGCCTCGTGCGGGTGCGGACCGGCCGCTACGTGGCGGGAAACACCGACGCGCGTCTGATCGCAGCCGCGCGTCTGGGTGGCCGGCTGAGCTGCGTCTCGCTGCTGTCCGCGTTGGACGTGTTCGTGCGGCTCGAGCAAGGGCTGCACCTCCAGGTCGACCGCGGCGCCAGCCGCCTGCCGGCACGCGACAGGACAGTCGTCACGCACTGGCGTGAGCACGGCGGCGAGAGCGGTCGCGATGCCTTGAGCACGTGCGTCGTCGATGCGCTCGTGCTCGCGGTGCCGTGCCAGTCCCCGCGCGATGCCGTGGCGACGCTCGACTCCGCATGGCATCACGGTCTGGTCGACGAGCGCGACATCGCGGAGATCTTCCGACGCCTCCCCCAGCGCTTCGCCCCGCTGCGTCCCCTGCTCGACCCACGCAGCGAGGCGGGCACAGAGACGCTGATGCGGCTGCTGCTCCGGGCGCTCGGCCATCACGTCGAGGTGCAGGTGACGATCCGCGGGGTCGGTCGCGTCGATCTGCTCGTCGACGGCTGGCTCATCGTCGAGTGCGACAGCCGTGAGTTCCATGCAGAGTGGTCGGCGCGGCAAAAAGACCTGCGACGCGATCTCGCCGCCGCCCGCCTCGGATACACGAGCGTGCGCCCGACCGCCGCGGACATCATGCTCGACCACGACGAGATGGTCGCGACGATGCGGGACATCCTGAGCCACCCGCGCCCGGCACCACGTCAGGCTGTGCGCGTCCCGAACTCCTCCAAAACTCGCCGAATCCGCGCCGGCAGCCGCCGTCCGGCCGGGTCGAGCGGCGGGGCGGAGGAGTTCGGGCGCACTGCGCCGCGCGGATCTTGAGCCTTCCCAGACACCCGCCGGGTGCACGCTGAGCACCCGGGTGCTCGTTGAGCACCCGGGTGCTCTGACGCAGGCTCAGCCTCAGCCCACCCCGCGCCGGGCTCCGGGCTCCGAGCTCCGAGCGCCGAGCGCCGAGCGCCGGGCTCCGCCGGGCTCCGCAGCAACCCGAACTCCTCCAATGCGCGGGGATTTCACGCTACGGACGGCAATCCGTGCGCGCACGCGGCGAAATGGAGGAGTTCGGGCACTGGGCTCGGCAGGACCTGGGCCACACGGCGCCGCCGCGGGCGGTCAGCCGCCGAAGCCCTCGCCGATCAGCTCGATGAGCTCCTCGCGCTCTTCGACAGACAGGAACGCCGCCGCGGCGGCGTTCAGTTGGAACGCCTCGAGGTCCTCGAGGCGATAGTCGAAGGTCTCGGCGAGCAGCGCCAGCTCGCGCGTGAGCGAGGTGCGGCTCATCGTGCGGTTGTCGACGTTGACCGTGACGGCGAAGCCCAGCTGGTACAGCAGGTCGAAGGGGTGGTCCTCCATCGTCGTGCCCCAGCGCGCGATCGCCCCGGTCTGCAGGTTCGACGACGGCGAGAGCTCGAGCGGGATCTCGCGGTCGCGCACCCAGCGCGCGAGGTCGCCGAAGGTGACGAGCACTTCGTCGCCCTTCTGCTGCACGACTTCGAGGTCCTCGGCGATGCGCACGCCGTGGCCGAGCCGCAGGGCACGTCCGTCGATCAGCGCCGAGCGGATCGAGACGAGACCGGCCGCCTCACCCGCGTGCACCGTGACGGGGAAGAAGTGGGATGCCAGGTAGTCGAACGCCGCGCGGTGATTCGACGCCGGGAACCCGTCTTCGGCGCCGGCGATGTCGAAGCCGACGGCACCGCGGGAGCGGAACGCGACCGCGAGCTCGGCGATCTCGAGCGAGCGGTCGGTGTGCCGCATCGCCGTGATGAGCTGCCCGACGCGGATGTCACCCGAGGCGGCATCCTCACCCTCTTCGATGCCTTCCTGCACGGCTTCGACGGCCTCTTCCAGCGAGAGTCCGCGACCGAGGTGCTGCTCGGGCGCCCAGCGGACCTCGCCGTAGATCACGCCGTCGGCGGCGAGATCCTCAACGAACTCTTTGGCGACGCGGCGGAGGCCGTCGGCCGTCTGCATGACCGCGGTCGTCAGGTCGAAGGTCTTCAGGTACTCGACGAGCGAACCCGAATCGCTCTGGTCTTCGAACCAGTCGGCGAGGTCGTCCGCGTCGTCGGAGGGAACGTCGAGGTCGATCGCGTCGGCGAGTTCGATGATCGTCTGCGGCCGCAGCGCCCCGTCAAGGTGGTCGTGCAGCGACACCTTCGGCAGCGAGCGGATCGAGACGCCGTCGAGCTTCGTGTCGCCGTGCTGGTCGATGGCCATGAGGGGCTCCTTCGGGTGGAGTTCTGAGGTGGGTCGGCCCTTCGACAAGCTCAGGGACCGGTGGAAGTCAGGGACCGTCGTGGTCAGGCAGTGATGCGCTCGAGGACGAGCGGTCGGGATGCCGGGGCATCCGCCCCGATCTCGTACGAACCCTCGAGGGCGTCGAGCGCGCGCGCGAAGCGCTTCTCATCATCCGCCAGCAGGGTGAACAGCGGCTGTCCGGCGGTGATGGAATCGCCGGGTTTGACGTGCAGGTCGATGCCCGCCGCGTGGATGACCGGGTCTTGCGCCCGCGCGCGGCCGGCGCCGAGCCGCCAGGCGGCGACGCCGAACGGCAGCGCGTCCATGCGCGTGACGACCCCGGAGGACGCGGCGACCACGGTGTGCGTCTCGCGCGGGGTCGGCAGCGCCGCGTCGGGGTCGCCGTCCTGCGCGCGGATCATGTCGCGCCAGGCATCCATCGCCCGGCCGTCGCGCAGGGCCGCTTCGACGTCGGCATCGGGCTGGCCCGCGAGGGCGAGCATCTCACGGGCGAGCGCGACGGTGAGCTCGACCACGTCGGCGGGGCCGCCGCCGGCCAGCACCTCGACCGATTCGCGCACCTCGTTGGCGTTGCCGATCGCGAGGCCGAGCGGGGTGTTCATGTCGGTGAGCAGGGCCGTCGTCGCGACGCCAGAGTCGGTGCCGAGCGCGACCATCGTGCGTGCGAGCTCGCGCGCCCGCTCGACGTCCTGCATGAACGCGCCCGAGCCGAACTTCACGTCGAGCACGAGCGCGTCGGTGCCCTCGGCGATCTTCTTCGACATGATGCTCGACGCGATCAGCGGAATCGCCTCGACCGTGCCGGTCACGTCGCGCAGGGCATACAGCCGCTTGTCGGCGGGCGCCAGGCCCGACCCCGCGGCGCAGATCACGGCGCCGACGCCGCGCAGCTGGGCGTTCATCTCGTCGTTCGAGAGCGCCGCGCGCCACCCCGGGATCGACTCGAGCTTGTCGAGCGTGCCGCCGGTGTGACCGAGGCCGCGACCCGAGAGCTGCGGCACGGCGACGCCGAAGGACGCCACGAGGGGCGCGAGCGGCAGCGTGATCTTGTCGCCGACGCCGCCGGTCGAGTGCTTGTCGACCGTGCGCTTGCCGAGCCCCGCGAAGCTCATCCGCTCGCCGGACGCGATCATCGCGTCGGTCATCACGCGGATCTCGTCGCGGGTCATGCCGTTGAGCAGCACGGCCATCGCGAACGCGGCCATCTGCGAGTCGGCGACGTACTCGCGGGTGTAGGCGTCGATCATCCAGCGCAGGGCGACATCGGGCACGACGCCCTTGTCGCGCTTGGTGCGGATGACGTCGACGGCGTCGAACGGCTCGGGTGCCGCGGCGGATGCGGCGGTCATCGGGCCGACTCCAGATCGCGGGGGCCGAAGGCATCCGGCAGCACCTCGTCGATCGTGCGGATGCCCGACACAGTCTCGAGCAGCATGCCCGGCAGGGCGAACTCGTTGAGCAGCTGGCGGCAGCGGCCGCACGGCATGATCGTCTCGCCGTCGCCATTCACGCAGACGAACGCCACGAGCTCGCCGCCACCCGACATGTGCAGGTCACCCACGAGGGCGCACTCGGCGCACAGGCCCACGCCGTACGACGCGTTCTCGACGTTGCAGCCGGACACGATGCGACCGTCGCTGACGAGCGCCGCAGCGCCCACCCGGTAGCGCGAGTACGGCGCGTATGCGCGCTGCATCGCGTCGGTGGCGGCGAGACGCAGCTCGTCCCAATCGATGTCGGTCATGACCGGGTCACTCCTTGATATAGGGCTTGCCGGATGCCGCGGGGCCGCGTATCTGCCCCGCGAAACCGGCGACGGCGAGAATCGTCACGACGTACGGCAGCATCAGCATGAACTCGCTGGGAATCGGCGTCTTCAGCACCGTGAGCAGGTTCTGCAGGTTGGTCGCGAAGCCGAACAGCAGCGCCGCGAGCGTCGCACGGATCGGGTCCCACCGTCCGAAGATGACAGCCGCGAGGGCGATGAAGCCCAGGCCCGCGGTCATGTCCTTGCCGAACTGCGGCACCGACACCAGGGTGAAGTACGCCCCGCCGATGCCCGCGATCGCGCCGGCGAGCGAGACATTCCAGAACCGCGACGTGTTCACCTTGATGCCGACGGTGTCGGCGGCCTGCGGGTGCTCGCCGACGGCGCGCAGCCGCAGCCCCCATCGGGTGCGGTACAGCCCCCACGCGACGGCGGCGACCGCGATGAACATGAGGTAGCCGATGAAGGTCTGGTTGAACAGCACCGGGCCGATCACCGGGATCTCGCTGAGCCCGGGGATCTGGATGCGCCCGAACCGCTCGGGGCGGTTCAGCTGCTGCTCGTTCGGCACGAGGAGAGCGCCGTAGAGGAACCCGGTGAGCCCCGTCACGAGCACGTTGAGCACGACGCCCACGATGACCTGATCGACGAGGTACTTGATGGCGAAGGCGGCGAGCACGAAGGCCACCAGCACCCCACCGATCATCGCCCCGACGAGCCCGACGAAGGGGTTTCCCGTGATGCTGGAGAGCAGGGCCGCAGAGAATGCGCCGAGCAGCAACTGGCCCTCGATGGCGACGTTGACGACACCGACCCGCTCGCCGATGACACCACCGAGCGCTCCGAAGACGAGCGGCACCGACAGTGAGACGGCGCCGAACAGCAGACTCGGCACGGGGACGAGTCCACCGGCCCCGGCCCAGACGAGGAACGCGAACACCCCGAGCACGCTGAAGGCGATGGTCAGCCAGAGCGGCTGAGGCCGGTAGCGGGATGCCAGCACGAACGACCACGCGGCGAGCAGCGCGAGGAGCACGACGACCACCCAGCAGGTGACGGCGGTGGGCACGTCGAGGTCGGGCAGGGCGAAGGACTGTGACGCATCGCCGAGTCGGAAGGTCGAGACCCCGTCGCGCGGCGCCAGCGCGAACAGTAGCCCAAGCAACACGACGGCCGCAGCCAGCACGCCCGGCGCCTTGAAGTGGCGCTCGCGCACGACCGCGAGGTGGATCGTCCCGTCGCTGTTCTCGCTCTGCGGCGCGGTGTCGGGGCCGGTCAGGACGCTCATGCGTGCACCGCCTTCTTCGCGGCGCGCGCTCGCGCCTTGGCCGCCTTCTCGGCGTCGGTCTTCGGCAGGAAGAACACTGCGCGCAGCAGCGGCGGCGCCGCGATGAACAGCACGATCAACGACTGGACGACCAGGACGATGTCGACGGGGATGCCCTGCGCCTGCATCGCGAACGAGCCCGCCTTGAGCCCGCCGAACAGGATGCCTGCGGCGAAGGTCCCCCACGCACGACTGCGCCCGAGCAGCGCCACCGTGATCGCATCGAACCCGATGCCGGCGTCGATCGTGGCACCGAACCCGGTGGTCACGGTGCCCTGGATCTGGTTCATCGCGGCCAGGCCCGCGAGCCCGCCCGCGAACAGCATCGCGTAGACGTAGATGCGCTCGACGCTGATGCCGGCGGCGCGCGCCGCGCTCGGGTTCTCCCCCACCGCGCGCAGGCGCAGGCCGAGGCTCGATCGCTCGACGACCCACCACACGATGATCGTGGCGATCACGACGACGACGAACCCCCAGTCGAGGGCCGGGAAGCGCGGGCCGAGCAGATCGGGGAACTGCGCCGTCGCGGGCGTCGGCCGCGACTGCGGCTGGTTGCTGCCGGCGGCCTGGAGGAGGCCGGGCGTGCGCAGCATCCACAGCAGCAGGTAGTACGCGACGTAGTTCAGCATGATCGTGAGGATCACCTCGTGCGCGCCGGTCTTCGCCTTGAGCAGGCCCACCAGACCGCCCCACAGCGCGCCGCCCACGATGCCGACGATGAGGGTGAGAGGCAGGTGCAGCCACATCGGCAGGTCGAGGTTGAAGGCGAACAGCCCGGCGAACATCGCCGCGATGAGCATCTGCCCGCGGGCGCCGATGTTGAACAGCCCGGTGCGGAACGCGAGGGCGACGCCCAGGCCGGCCGCGATCAGCGGCGCCGCGAAGCCGAGCGAGACGGTGAGGGGGCGGATCTGCGTCGCGAAGTCCTGGGCACGCGCGTTGAACACGGCACCGCGGAACAGCGCTTCGTATCCTCCGACGACGGCGTTCCACGCGGCGACGATCGTGTCGCCGGGGCGCGCGAAGAAGTAGCCGGCCGAGGTCTGGACATCCTCGTTGGTGAAGGCGATGAGGACACCGCCGACGATCATCGCGAGGACGATCGCGAGGAAGGTCGTCACGGCACTCCCCCGCAGCAGCTCGCGGATGAAGATGCCCGACCGCGTCGGCTCCTGGTCCGGCGGAAGGGGATCGCCGGTGAGGGGACCGCCGACCTTCGGCAGCTGATCCTCTCCCTCGGAAGGGCGGCGCGCGTCGTCTGCGCCGGGGGTCACGGTGCTCATGCGGCCACCTCCGGGTCGGTCGCGCCGGCCATCATCAGACCGAGTGTGTCGCGGGGGGTGTCGCCGGGGACGATGCCGACGATCGTGCCGCGGTACATGACCGCGATCCGGTCGGCGAGCGCCGAGACCTCGTCGAGCTCGGTGGAGACGACGACGATCGGCACCCCGGCATCCCTGGTCTGGATGATGCGGGTGTGGATGAACTCGATCGACCCGACGTCGACGCCGCGGGTGGGCTGTGCGACGACGAGCAGCCGCAGGTCGCGGCTCATCTCGCGAGCGATGACGACCTTCTGCTGGTTGCCTCCCGAGAGGGTGCCGGCGAGGGTCTCCGGGCCCTGGGTGCGGATGTCGTACTCGCTGATGCGATCGCGGGCGAACTCGTCGAGCGCACCACGGCGCAGGGTGCCCCAGCGCGAGAACTCTGTATCGGACGAGCGGTCGAGGATAAGGTTCTCGGCGACCGAGAAACCCCCGACCAGTCCGTCTTCCTTGCGGTCTTCGGGAACGAATCCGACGCCTTCGTCGAGGATGCCGCGGACGCTCTTGCCGAGCAGCTCCGTGCCGTCGAGGGTGATCGAGCCCTCGGCGCGAGCCGCGAGGCCGATGATGGCCTCGACCAGCTCGGTCTGGCCGTTGCCCTGCACGCCGGCGACCGCGAGCACCTCGCCCGGGCGCACATGGAACGAGACGCCGTCGACGACGACGGCGCCGGCCGGCGTCAGCACGCGCAGTCCGCTGACCTCGAGCCCTCTGCCCTCGCGCACCTGGGCGGGTGCCTTGTGCACGGTGAGTTCGACGGCGCGGCCGACCATGAGCGAGGCCAGCTCGCTGTTGGTCGCCGTCGGGGATGCCTCGCCGACGACCTTCCCGAGCCGGATGATCGTGATGCGATCGGCGACCTCGCGCACCTCGCGCAGCTTGTGGGTGATGAACACGATCGAGGTGCCCTCATCGCGCAGCTGGCGCATGATCGCCATCAGCTCGTCGGTCTCTTGCGGAGTGAGCACGGCCGTCGGCTCGTCGAAGACGAGCACCTTCGCGTCGCGCGAGAGCGCCTTGATGATCTCGACGCGCTGCTGCACGCCGACGGGAAGATCGCCGACGAGCGCGTCGGGGTCGATCTCGAAGCCGAAGCGCTGCGCGACCTCGCGCACGTGCTGGCGGGCGGATGCCAGGTCGAGGCGCCCGAGCCCCTTCGTCTGCTCGTGCCCGAGCATCACGTTCTCGGCGACGGTGAACACGGGGATGAGCATGAAGTGCTGGTGCACCATGCCGATGCCGGCCGTCATCGCGTCGCCGGGCCCGCGGAAATGCTGCGGCACGTCGTCGAGCAGGATGTCGCCTTCGTCTGCGCGATACAGGCCGTACAGCACGTTCATGAGCGTCGACTTGCCGGCGCCGTTCTCGCCCAGGAGAGCGTGGATCTCTCCGGGTTCGACCACCAGATCGATGTGGTCGTTGGCGACGAGGCTGCCGAATCTCTTGGTGATTCCGCGGAGCTCGAGCTTCATATCTGCACCTTACCGGGGTCGGTCAGCGCGCGGTCAGGCCTGACCCGCGGCGCGGTGTTCGGGGCACAGCGCTCGGGGCGAGCAGCCGTCGGCTGCCCGCCCCGAGCGAGTGAGGGATGGATCAGGAGCCGGCCGGGGAGTTCACCGACTCCACGACGATCTCGCCCGAGATGATCTGCTTCTGCAGCGCCGCCAGCTCGTCGGCCAGGCCCGACGGCAGCTTCGACTCGAAGTCGTGGAAGCTCGAGAGCTTGACGCCCTCGTTCTTCAGCGTGCCGATGTACGGGGTCGGGTCGAACTCGCCCTTGGACGCGGCGATCGTCGTGTCGTAGACCGAGACGTCGATGGCCTTCATGATCGACACCAGCGTGATGTCCTTGACCGAGTCGTCGGCGACGGCGAGGTCGCTGTCGACACCGAGCATGAGGGTGTCCTTGCCGCTGTCGGCGATCGCCGCGGCGGCGCTCTGGTAGATCGGACCGCCGACGGGGAGGATGACATCGACGCCCTGGTCGAGAACGCCCTGAGCCGTCTGCTTCGCGGTGTCGTTCGCGTCGAATCCGCCCGTGAACGATCCCGACTGCGCCGCGCTGTCCCACCCGAAGACCTGGACGTTCGCGCCCTTGTCCTCGTTGTACTTCTTGACGCCCATCTCGTAGCCGTCCATGAACACGGCGACCGACGGGATCTGCATGCCGCCGAACGTGCCGACCTTGTTCACGCCGGCCTCTGCCGACCACGCCGCGGCGGCGTAGCCGCCGAGGTACGCGGCCTCAGCGGTGTTGAACACGAGGGGCTTGATGTTCGGAGCATCGGGCTTGCCGTCGTAGACCGGCTTGCCGTCGGCGCCCGTGGTCGTGCCGTCGGCGTAGTCGTCGATGATCGCGAAGTCGAGTTCGGGGTTGGCCAGTGCCGTCTTCACCGTGGCGGCGGCGAGCTTGAAGCCGACCGCGATGATCAGGCTGCAGCCCTCGGCAACCGCCTGGTCCATGTTGGGCGCGTAGTCGTTGTCGTTCTTCGACTCGAACTCGAGCGGCTTGACGCCGAGCTCCTTCGCGGCCTTGTCCATGCCGTTCTTGGCGGATTCGTTGAACGACTTGTCGTTCCAGCCGCCGGCGTCCGAGACGAGGCAGGGCAGGAAGCCGTCTACGGCGCCGCCGGCGCCGGGGGTTCCGGACGTCGATGCGTCGGGAGCCGAGCCGCAGCCGGCGAGAGCGATGATGAGCCCCGCAGCGGCAGTGATGCCGGCGAGCTTCTTGGTGGTCGAGATGGTCAATGCAGCCTCCACATTGATAGACCCGCGGATCTCGCGGGCGCACTCTGTCGAAGTTACCTACTGTGACGAGGCGCTTGCACGCCGAGCGGGGCTATGCAGGCGAATGGTTACAAAGACGCAATCATCGCGCGCGACCCCTCGACAAGCTCGGGGACCGGCGGGGGCCCGTGACGCTAGAGGACGTCGCCGCGGCCGGTGAGCTTCAAGGCATCCACAACGCCCTTCACGCGCTGGGCGTGCTCGCTGGTCGTGACCAGCAGCGCGTCGGGGGTGTCGACGACGACGATGTCCTTCACGCCGATCAGGCTGATGACGCGCTTCGTGTGGCTGACCACGATGCCGCTCGCGGCGTCGGAGAGGATGCGCGCGTCCTCGCCGAGGATCGCGAGGTCGTTCTTGCGGCCGCCCGAGTTGAGTTTCGCGAGGCTCGCGAAATCGCCCACATCGTCCCAATCGAAGTGCCCCGGCACGACCGCGAGGCGCCCCTTGTCTGCGGCGGGCTCGGCGACGACGTAGTCGATCGCGATCTTCTGCAGCTTCGGCCAGATGCGGTCGACCGCGGGTCCGCGACGGTCGCGGTCGTCCCACGCCTCGGCGAGTTCGATGAGACCCGCGTGGAGCTCGGGGCTGTTCGCCTCGATCTCGGCCAGCAGCACGTCGGCGCGCGAGATGAACATGCCCGCGTTCCACAGGTAGTCGCGGTCGGCGACGTACTCTTTGGCGGTCTCGAGGTCGGGCTTCTCGACGAACCGGTCGACGAGCGAGGCATCCCGCGCGCCGTCGACGATCAGTTCGCCGCCGCGCTTGATGTAGCCGAAACCGACCGACGGCTCCGACGGCGAGATGCCGATGGTGCAGATGTACCCGGCGCGCGCGACCTCGACGGCGTCTCGGACGGCGAACTCGAACACGCGCGTGCCGCGGATGACGTGATCCGCCGCGAACGAGCCGATGATGACGCCCGGCTCGCGACGGTGCAGGATCGCAGCTGCCAGCCCGATCGCGGCTGCCGAATCGCGCGGCTCGGACTCGAGGATGACGTTGAGGTCGAGGATGCCGGGCAGCTGCTCTTCGACGGCGGCGCGGTGCGCCCGGCCCGTCACGACGGCGATGCGGTCGTGGCCGGTGAGCGGCTCGAGCCGGTCCCACGTGTCGCGCAGCAGCGAGTGCCCCGAGCCGGTGAGGTCGTGCAGGAACTTCGGCGCGTCGGCGCGCGACAGCGGCCACAGCCTGCTGCCGACACCGCCGGCGGGGATGACTGCATAGAAGTCTTCGATCGGCTGGGCCATGGAATGAGCGTAACCGTCCCCCCGAAAGAAGGAGGTTTTCTGCGGTTCTCTCGATATCGAGAGAAGTTAGGGCTTCCTACGTCGCCCGCCCGCGAAGTGCGACCTAGGATAAGAATGCGCCCGTGTGCGACGAACCAGGATCGGGTGATCCGGCCGATCAGGCTCCGCCGCCGCGTAGCGTCCGTTCACACCAAGGGAGGACGACCGTGTCTGCACCAGCACGCGTCACACCGTCGGTAGCACAGACCACCTCGAAGACGCCGCGGGGCACTCTGTACCGCGGCAACGAGGGCATGTGGTCGTGGGTGCTGCACCGCATCACCGGCGTCGCCATCTTCTTCTTCCTGCTCGTGCACGTGCTCGACACCGCGCTGATCCGCCTCTCACCCGAGGCGTACGACGCGGTGATGAGCTCGTACAAGAACCCGATCATGGGCCTCGGCGAGACCGTCCTCGTCGCGGCGATCGCCTACCACGCCTACAACGGCCTGCGCATCATCGCGGTCGACCTGTGGCCGTGGGCGACCCGCCACCAGCGTCAGCTGTGGTGGGGCGTCCTGGGCCTCTGGGCGGTGACGATGCTCGGCTTCGCGCCGCGTCACCTCTCGATCGTCTTCTCGTCGATGGGAGGGGGTCACTGATGACCGCCGAGACTCTCGCCGCGCCGCGCAGCCCCCGCACTCCCGAGGGGGGCGTCCGCCGGAAGGGCGCCAACCTCGAGAAGTGGGGCTGGATCTACATGCGCGCCTCGGGCGTGCTGCTGGTCGTGCTGATCTTCGGGCACCTGTTCGTGAACCTGATGCTGGGCGAAGGCATCCACGGCATCGACTTCGCGTTCGTCGCCGGCAAGTACGCCTCGCCGTTCTGGCAGTGGTGGGACGTCACCATGCTGTGGCTCGCGCTGATCCACGGCGCGAACGGCATGCGCACGATCGTGAACGACTACGTGACCGGCGCGACCCCACGCAAGGTGCTGGTCTGGGCGCTCGGCATCGCGGCGGCGTTCCTGATCGTGCTGGGCACGCTGGTCGTGTTCACGTTCGACCCGTGCCTCGGCGTCGAGAACTCCACCACCGACTGGCTCATCGAGCTCTGCTCGGCGCAGTGATCACGCTGACCACTCGCTGATCGCGACGAAGACGACGAAGAAGAAGACGAAGGCATCCCACACGTGAGCACCCAGTACCCCGACGCGGTCATCAAGGACGGCGTCTACTACCACGAGTTCGACATCGTCATCGTGGGCGCCGGCGGCGCCGGCATGCGCGCGGCGATCGAAGCCGGCCCCGGCGCCCGCACGGCGGTCATCACCAAGCTGTACCCGACGCGCTCGCACACGGGTGCGGCGCAGGGCGGCATGGCGGCGGCGCTCGCGAACGTCGAAGAGGACTCGTGGGAGTGGCACACCTTCGACACCGTCAAGGGCGGCGACTACCTCGTCGACCAGGATGCCGCGGAGATCCTCGCCAAAGAGGCGATCGACGCCGTCATCGACCTCGAGAACATGGGTCTGCCCTTCAACCGCACCCCCGAGGGCAAGATCGACCAGCGCCGCTTCGGCGGTCACACCGCCGACCACGGCAAGACGCCCGTGCGCCGCGCCTGCTACGCCGCCGACCGCACCGGCCACATGATCCTGCAGACGCTGTTCCAGAACTGCGTGAAGCTCGGCATCAACTTCTTCAACGAGTTCTACGCGCTCGACCTGATCACCGTGAAGGACGACGACGGCAACACGCAGGTCGCCGGCGTCGTGGCCTACGAGCTGGCGACGGGCGACCTGCACGTCTTCCACTCGAAAGCCGTCATCTTCGCCACCGGCGGCTTCGGCAAGATCTACAAGACGACCTCGAACGCCCACACCCTCACGGGCGACGGCGTCGGCATCGTGTGGCGCAAGGGCCTGCCGCTCGAGGACATCGAGTTCTTCCAGTTCCACCCGACCGGCCTCGCCGGCCTCGGCATCCTGCTCACCGAGGGCGCCCGCGGCGAGGGTGCGATCCTGCGCAACGCCTCGGGCGAGCGCTTCATGGAGCGCTACGCCCCCACCATCAAAGACCTCGCCCCGCGCGACATCGTCGCCCGCTGCATGGTCAAAGAGGTGCTCGAGGGCCGCGGCGCGGGCCCGAACAAGGACTACGTCTACCTCGACTGCACGCACCTGGGCGCCGAGGTCCTCGAGACGAAACTCCCCGACATCACCGAGTTCGCGCGCACGTATCTCGGTGTCGACCCCGTGACCGAGCCGGTGCCCGTCATGCCCACGGCGCACTATGCGATGGGTGGCATCCCCACCAACACCGACGGCGAGGTGCTGCAGAACAACGACACCGTCGTACCCGGCCTCTACGCCGCGGGCGAGTGCGCGTGCGTCTCGGTGCACGGCGCCAACCGCCTGGGCACCAACTCGCTGCTCGACATCAACGTGTTCGGCAAGCGTTCGGGCCGCAAGGCCGTCGAATACGTGCAGACGGCCGACTTCGTGCCGCTGCCCGAGAACCCCGCCGACGGCGTGCGCGACCTCATCGAGGGCCTGCGCAACAACCCGGGCACCGAGCGCATCGCGGTGCTGCGCAAGACGTTGCAGGAAGAGATGGATGCCAATGCGCAGGTCTTCCGCACGGAAGAGACCCTGACCAACGTCATGGGCACGATCCACGACCTGCGCGAGCGCTACAAGAACGTGCACGTCGACGACAAGGGCAAGCGGTTCAACACCGACCTGCTCGAGGCCGTCGAGCTCGGCTTCCTGCTCGACCTCGCCGAGATCGTCGCCTACGCCGCCCGCAACCGCAAAGAGAGCCGCGGCGGCCACATGCGCGAAGACTACGAGAAGCGCGACGACGAGAAGTACATGCAGCACACGATGGCCTACCTGACGGGCGACCCGCACTCACCCGACCCGGAAGACCACATCCGCCTGGACTGGAAACCCGTCGTCTTCACGAAGAACGAGGCGGGCGAGTTCAACTACCCGCCGATGGAGAGGAAGTACTGATGACGCTCGTCGCCGACGATACCGCCGTCCTGGAATCGACGGGCGAGGCCCCGATCCAGTCGTACCTCGTCACCTTCAACATCCGCCGCTTCGATCCCGAGACCGACACCGAACCGCGCTGGGTCGACTACGACGTCGAGCTGTACCCGACCGACCGCGTGCTCGACGCCCTGCACAAGATCAAGTGGGAAGTCGACGGCTCGCTGAGCTTCCGGCGCTCGTGCGCGCACGGGATCTGCGGATCGGATGCCATGCGCATCAACGGCCGCAACCGCCTGGCATGCAAGACCCTGATCAAAGACCTCGACATCTCGAAGCCCATCTATGTCGAGGCCATCAAGGGCCTGCCGCTCGAGAAGGACCTCATCGTCGACATGGAGCCGTTCTTCGCGTCGTACCGCGAAGTGCAGCCGTTCCTGATCGCGAACTCGAAGCCCGAACCCGGCAAGGAGCGCATCCAGTCGATCGCCGACCGCGAGATCTTCGACGACACGACCAAGTGCATTCTCTGCGCGGCATGCACCTCGTCGTGCCCCGTCTTCTGGACCGACGGCCAGTACTTCGGGCCCGCCGCGATCGTCAACGCGCACCGCTTCATCTTCGACTCGCGCGACGACGCGGCCACGACCCGCCTCGACATCCTCAACGACAAAGAGGGCGTGTGGCGCTGCCGCACGACCTTCAACTGCACCGAGGCGTGCCCCCGCGGCATCGAGGTGACCAAGGCCATCGCCGAGGTCAAGCAGGCGATCCTCCGCCACTGACGGTCCCTGAGCTTGTCGAAGGGCGGTCCCTGAGCCTGTCGAAGGGTCGATACGCTGACGAGGTGAGCGAACCCCCCGGAGAACCGCATGACGCCGCGGCGCGTGCGCGCGCCACGGAAGAGGGGATGCGCAAGAGATGGGATGCCACACAGGCATCCCTGCGCGAACGCTTCGACGAACCGATCAGCCGCGCGACCGCGTTCACCCGGCGCACGCTCGCCTGGTTTCCGGTGCGCGTCTGGCGGCACTTCCTGCAGCACAACGGGTTCCTGCTCGCGGCCGGGGTGAGCTACCAGGCGCTGTTCGCGATCTTCGCGGTGGTGTACGTCACCTTCGCGTCGCTCGGGCTCTGGCTCGGCGGCAGCCCGGAAGCGATCACCGGGATGATCGCGGTGATCAACAGCTACATTCCGGGGCTCATCTCGGAGGGCGACGGCGGGCTGTTCACGGTCGCCCAGGTGACCCAGATCGCCACGCAGAGCACCGGAGTCCTCGCGGTGACGGGTCTGATCGCGGTCGGCACCGCCGCGTGGACGGCGATCGGGTTCGTCACGTTCGCGCGCCGCGCGGTGCGCGACATCTTCGGCATCCGCCCCGATCTGCGCAGCTACATTCTGCTGAAGGCGCGTGACCTGCTCGCGGCCATGGCGTTCGGCTTCGCGCTCATCCTCGGGTTCGCGCTCACCTCGATCGGGACGTGGGCGCTGGGGGCGCTCTTCACGATGCTCGGCTGGGGCACCACGGGCTCGATCTGGTACCAGCTCTCGGTACGGGCGGCGAGCATCGTCGTCTCGTTCGCGATATTCTCCGCGGCCCTCGGGGCGCTCGTGCGCTTTCTCACAGGACTCTCGCTGCCGTGGCGCAAGATCTGGCCGGGCGCGCTGCTCGGTGGCGGCGCCATCACCGTCCTGCAGGTCGGTGCCGGGTGGCTGCTCAGCTACACCCCGTCGAATCCCCTGCTGGCGACCTTCGCGATCTTCATCGGACTGCTGCTGTGGTTCCGCATCATCGGGGTCATCATCCTCGTCGCGGCAGCCTGGATCGCCGTGTCGGCGCGCGACGATCACCTCACGCTGCTGCCGCAGACCGAGGCGGAACGCCTCGCCGAAGAGCACAGTGCTCTGCTGCTCGCCGCGCACGTGCGGCTGCGCACCGCGCGCGATGCGCGCGCCCAGGCGCCGTGGTACCGCGTCTGGCCCGCCGATCGCGCGGTGCGCGAGGCCGAGAGCGAGCTCGCCGAGGTCGAGGCTGCCGCTCCCCCGCCCCCGAAGCCGGCCGGGTCGCTGTTCGAGTAGGGCGCGTCGAGGCCGTGTCCGGACCGCCGGTTAGGCTGGCTCGGTGCCCCTCACCACCCCCGGTCGCCTGCGCGTCGCCTCGGTCAACGTCAACGGCATCCGTGCCGCCGTCCGCAACGGGATGAACGCCTGGCTGGATGCCGCCGACGTCGACATCCTCACCCTGCAGGAGGTGCGCGCCCAGGCATCCGATCTCGCCGCCGCACTGCCCGGGTGGCACATCGTGAACGACGAGGCGCTCGCGAAGGGTCGCGCCGGGGTGGCGATCGCGGCGCGCGAGCCGCTCGAGATCTGGCGCGTCGAGCTCGGCGACGAAACTCTGGACAGCAAGGGTCGGTGGGTCGAGGCCGACATCGACGTGAACGGGGTCGTCGTGACCGTCGTGAGTGCGTACGTCTTCACGGGTGAAGACGGCACCGAGAAGCAGGTCGCGAAGTACGCGTTCCTCGACGCGATGGAAACGCGGATGCCGCTGCTCGGCGAGCACGCGCTGATCACGGGCGACCTGAACGTCGGGCACCGCGAGCTCGACATCCGCAACTGGAAGGGCAACGTCAAGAAGGCCGGCTTCCTGCCGCGCGAGCGCGCGTACTTCGACAGGTTCACCGGTGCCGCCGGTGCGGCCGTGACCGGTGTGGATGGGTCACAGGGCTCGGGTCTCGGCTGGGTCGACGTGGGTCGACGGTGGGCGGGCGAGGTCGACGGCCCGTACACGTGGTGGTCGAATCGCGGCAAGGCCTTCGACACCGACACCGGCTGGCGCATCGACTACCACCTGGCGACACCCGCCCTCGCCGAGCGGGTCACCGACTATCGCGTCGTGCGAGCACCGTCATGGGACACCCGCTGGAGCGACCACGCCCCCGTCGTCGCCGACTACGCGTTCTGAGCCCGCGCCCGTCCGATCTCCGAGCCCGCCCGGCCCCCGAGCCGCGACGGTCCCCGAGCTTGTCGAGGGGTCGCCCGGCGCCTCGGCATCCACTCAATAGACTGAAGGGATGACCAAGCCCCGCCTCTATTCCGGAATGCAGCCCTCTGCCGACTCGCTCCACGTCGGCAACTACATCGGCGCGCTTCTGCAGTGGCGTGAGCTGCAGGACTCATACGAGGCGTTCTTCTCGGTCGTCGACCTGCACGCACTGACGCAGCCGATCGAGCCCGCCGCCCTGCGCGAGATGACCCGTCGCACCGCCGCGCAGTACATCGCGGCCGGCATCGAGCCGTCGCGGTCGACGCTCTACGTGCAGTCGCACGTGCGCGCGCACGCCGAACTCGCGTGGGTGCTGTCGACGATCACAGGGTTCGGCGAGGCGAACCGGATGACCCAGTTCAAGGACAAGTCGGCGCGCTACGGAGCCGACGCGACCAACGTGGGTCTGTTCACCTATCCCGTGCTGATGGCGGCCGACATCCTGCTCTATCAGACCGACATCGTTCCGGTCGGCGACGACCAGAAGCAGCACGTCGAGCTGACCCGCGACCTCGCGGAGCGCTTCAACTCGCGCTACGGCACGGCGTTCACGGTGCCGATCCCGGTGATCCAGAAGGAGACCGCGCGCATCTACGACCTGCAGAACCCGGCGTCGAAGATGAGCAAGTCGGCCGAGTCCGAAGCAGGCATTCTGTGGATGCTCGACGACCCGGCCGTCTCGGCGAAGAAGGTCATGCGCGCCGTCACCGACAACGAGGGCTCGGTCCGCTATGACCGCGAAACCAAGCCCGGGGTGTCGAACCTGCTGACGATCTACTCGGCGCTCACCGGGCGACAGGTCGCCTCGATCGAGGACGAGTACGCCGGTCGCGGGTACGGCGACTTCAAGAAGGGCCTCGCCGAGGTCGTCGTCTCGGAGTTCGCGCCGGTGCGCGAGCGCACGCTCGAGATGCTCGCCGACCCCGCCGAGCTCGACCGCGTGCTGGCATCCAACGCCGACCGCGCCGCCGAGGTCGCCGACGCCACCCTGGCCGACGTCTACGACAAGGTCGGTCTGCTCCGCCGCGTCTGAGCCCGGACGGGCCGGTCTGCGTTGCGTTCGGGTGGTGTCGCGTACCGATTGCAGGATCAGACCACGCCGTTCCCGTCCGACCGACCGTTCCCGGCACCCGCCGACGGGAACGGTCCTGCAATCGGTACGCGCGCGACCTGTCACGCCGCACGGCGCTGGCCGAACCGTGACTACGTCACACCTCCCGGTGCTGGCCGAGCAGGCCCCGCAGCGCGGCGAACACCTCGTCGGGGCGATACATGATGCGCGACGCGGTGAGGCGCAACGTGCAGTAGCCGAGGGCGGCCAGGGCGAGGTCACGATCGTGATCGACTTCCTGCTGTTCCCACTCGGCGTGGAACTCTTTGCTGTCGCACTCGACGACGAGCCAGCCGTCGAGAAGGAGGTCCACGCGGCCGATCCCGTCGAAGTGGACCTGCAGCCGGATGTCACATCCGAGCCTCCGCGCCATGAGGCGGACGAAGGTCTCGGGACCTGACTCCGCCCGCCCGTCGACCAGCGACTCGATCACGCGGAACCTCGCCGGAAGGCGCGAGAACACGTCCTGCAGCTCCTCGACGGACAGCAGACCGAGATGGACGAGACTGTCCAACGTGGCGACGGCTGCCCTCGGCGCCTGGCACCGAACGGCATGCACGGCTGCGTCGACGATGCCGACGACACACGACGATCCACCCGGCTCGCGGAGCGGGCTCCAGTGCACGACGGGCGCCCGCCACCCCTTCCGGGAAACGCGCGCGCGTGCGTCGCCCGGATCACGCAGACGACCGGCGGTCGGGTCGACCTGCACGTGCAGCCGGTGATTCTCGAAGACGAAGACGCCCAGCATCGCCAGCAGCGACAGGCAGGTGAGACGTCCGCCGACACGAACCGCCCGGACGATGAGGTCGGACACGCCACCAGCGAGGTAGCGATCTCGCCGCGCCCGGACGAGAGCGCCGGCGCGGACCGCGGCCTGAATGGATCGCCGCGTGAATCCCTGCGCGATCAGGTCGGCGCGAGTCAGGAAGTCGACGGACATGGCGCGATCCTGGCGCGGGCGGCTGTCGGCAGGCAGGCGATCTCGACCATCTGTGGACGGATCCGCTGCGGCGCTCCCCTGTGGAGGAGGCGATGGCGGGCCCACGTCGCAACCAGCCCGTCGCACGCACGCGTCTTCACGCCGAGCTGTACCGATTGCAGGATTCTTGCGCTGCGTTCTCACCGCGAGCCGCGGAATTCCGCGGCTGCGGCATGCCGGCGGGGCAAATGATCCTGCAATCGGTACACGCCCGCGCCGGGACGGCGACGGCCGCGACGACCTGGGGCGTGTGTGGGGGGCCGCGACGGTCGCCAAACCGAGACAGCGCGGCGCGGGAATAGGGTCGGGGGATGGAACCGGTGACCCTGACGACGAAGCGGCTCGAGTTGTCGGCGCCGCGCGAGAGCGACGTGGAGGCCATCTACGAGGCATGCCAAGACCGCGACACGCAGCGCTACACGACGGTGCCCTCGCCGTACACCCACGAGCACGCGGCCGATTTCGTGCCGCGGGTCGCGGCGCAGTGGAGCGAGGGCGTGCACCTGACCTGGGCGATGCGTGAGGGCGACGTGCTCGCCGGCATGATCGGGCTGTACCGCCTCGACGGCGCGGGCGGCGGCGAGCTCGGCTACTGGGTGTCGCCGTGGTCGCGGCGACGGGGCCTGCTCACCGAAGCCGCGCGCGCGGTGCTGGCGTGGGGATTCTCGCCCGATGGCGCGCGTCTCGAGCGCATCGAGTGGCGCGCCGTCGTCGGCAACGAGGGGTCGGCCCGCGCGGCGCGCACCCTCGGCTTCCGCTACGAGGGGCTGCTGCGCGCGGGCATCGCGGGCAAGAAGGGCCGCGTGGATGCCTGGATCGCCGGGCTCCTCGCCGACGACGACGCCACGCCGCAGCCTTGGTCGGTGCTCGCCGACTGAGCCCGCAGCTCGGCCCCCGCCGCGATCCAGCGGCGCATCCGGTGGGTCCCGGGCGCCCGCGTCCGCCCCCAGCGTCCCTCCCCCGTGGCAGGATGACGGCATGCCCGAGATGCCCGAGGTACAGGGACTCGTCGACTTCCTCGGCGAGCGCGCGGTCGGCCTCATCGTCACGAAGGCGACGATCGCCAACATCGCCGCGCTGAAGACCTACGACCCACCTCTCGAATCGCTCGCGGGCACCCGCGTCGCGAGGGCCAGCCGGCATGGCAAGTTCATCGACCTGACGATGGATGCCGGCGACCACCCGCTCCACCTGATATTCCATCTCGCGAAGGCCGGCTGGCTGCGCTGGTACGAGCAGCTGCCCGCGACCGTGATCCGGCCGGGCAAGACGCCGATCGCGCTGCGCGTCGGGTTCGACGACGGCTCGGGGTTCGACCTCACCGAGGCAGGCACCAAGAAGTCGCTCGCGGTCTACGCCGCACGCGATCCGCAGGATGTCTCGGGCATCGCGCGACTCGGGCCCGATCCGCTCGGCGACGGCTTCGGCCGCGACGATCTCGCGGCGCTGCTCGAGGGGCGGCGCACCCAGATCAAGGGCGTGCTGCGCGACCAGTCGGTGATCGCGGGCATCGGCAACGCCTATTCCGACGAGATCCTGCACGCCGCGAAGATGTCGCCGTACGCCCTCGCCGCGACGCTCGGCGAGGGCGACATCACGCGGTTGTACGACGCGATGCGCGCGACACTGACGGATGCCGTGGCGCAGGCATCCGGGCGTCCGCCCGCGGACCTGAAGGATGCCAAGCGGCGCGGGATGTCCGTGCACGGCCGCCGCGGCGAGGCATGCCCGGTGTGCGGCGATGAGGTGCGGTCTGTGTTCTTCGCGGACAACTCGCTGGAGTACTGCCCGACGTGCCAGACCGGGGGCAAGCTGCTCGCCGACCGGCGGCTGTCGAGGCTGCTGAAGTAATACACAAGATCATGCCGCGATACTCGTGCGTCTGATCTCGTTCCGCTTGAAGTCGTTTCACCGCATACCAGCGGTCGACCGCGCATCTGCTGAGCGGTCCCCTATGCCAATCCTTGCTCTGCCTCGCGTGTCGCCTGAAGTCGGGTCGCAGCGTCGTTTAGTTCAGACTCGCGAGCAATCAAACGCGCTCGAATCTGCGCGCGAGCATCCCCGTCGATGCTGCCGTCGTTGCCAACACGTGTACGCCAGTCAGCGGTCCAATCTCGGGACTGCCGCACCAGGATCGTAGCGATCGCGGCGGCTTCGGTTGGGCCTTTGTGCCACCCGATGCTTCCGCGCGCCTGGTTATAGGGCAAGTACTCGCCGTTAGGGTCGTAGAACAAGACCTCGGTGTACCAGAACCCATCCACCTGCCAGGCCTCTAAACACTGAGTCGGAGCGGTCGGGTCTCCGATGTCAGCAAACGCCTCGACCACTGCGACGGGGTACTGACCGCGGGGGCCGTCGCGAACCTGGACTCCTACGCGACCGGTGTGCAGTTCCCTTTTGATTCGCTTGGCGATCTCAAGCACCAGCGCACGATCCCTATCGAAGTTGCCCACGGGCCAATCATGCCGGAGGTTGCATCGTGGAAGTGATCGGATACCTCCGAATCAGCGCAACCGATTAGGAATACGGGATCGAAGCACAACGTGCCTCGATTGGCCGTGCCTCCGAGTGCTACGGATGGGAGGTCATCGCCTACTTCGAGGAGAAGGTGAGCGGAGGGATCAACCTCGACAAGCGCGAGAAGGGCGCGCTAGTGCTCGGCACGGTGCGCGAGGGCGTCGCGGATGCCCTTGTCTTTGCCAAGCTCGACAGGCTGTCACGTTCCACCGTTGACTTCGGCAACATCCTCGAGACCTCGCGCAACGAGGGCTGGGGTGTCGTGATCCTCCCAACATCGACATGACATCGGCGAACGGCGAACTGGTGCTCAACGTTCTGATCTCGGTTGCCCAGTGGGAACAGTCGTTCACGCTCGCCCAAATCCCGACAAGAAAGCGATCGGTCGACCTCGCACGGCCCCCGATGACATCGTTGCGCGGATCGTTCGCGAGCACGGCGAGGGCGTGACCTCCTACCGGATCGCGAAGAACCTCACGGCGGACCAGGTACCCACCGCGCAGGGCGCGCCGGAATCGACTCCGCAGACAGTCAACCGGATCCTCCAGCGCGAAGCGCGGGACGCGGCAATAGCCACACGAGCCTGAAGCAGACCCGCGTGATCGGCGGTCCGCACGCGCCATGCCGCTGAGCCTCGCAGAGAACGCGCGACCCACAGGCCGCCGCGAGCCAATCAGATTGAGCTAGTCATCCTGGGACCGGTCAGCGGCGTCCTGACCGTCTTCATGCTCGCGAAGTCGTTCTTCGAACTCGTTTCGAAGAATCCACCGCTCGAGGTTACGCTCGGCCTCAGCTTCGTGGTCGCGGTCATAGTCGCCAAGGTCGAGGGGCGGCATACCGAGCGCCTCATCGACGATGTCGCCTATGGATTCCGGGCGCCGAAGTCGGCTGAGTTGCGCATGCGCAATGCCGTTGCGTTCGAAACGCCCGAGGTCGAAGTCGTGGATGGCATTGTTGACCGCTGCCCGCGCGGACTCAAGTTCAGCGTCGGAGACTCGCAACGCCTGATGTGCGTCTCGGACGCGGCGTGCCACTTCAGGATTCTCCAGATCTGACGCGTTGGACCGGATCAGAGTCGTCAGATCCTCGTCCGCTCGCTCGCGCAGAAGCTGCATTCTTGCGTAGTTTTCCCGAGCCGCCCCATATGCAGGGTCAACCGCTAGCAGTCGAGACCTCTCTTCTTTGAAGCGAGCGGTACCAAGCCTCCTATCATCTACCAGCTCTCGCCACGCTCCACGGCGGAGCGCGGCCTGGAACTCCATCTCCCGAGCGGTTCGTTCGGTGGCGACTCTCGCGTAACTATGCGCTGAGTCGCGGCTCAATCTCTCAGCCTCGTCAACCGATTCGGTACGAATTTCATCTAGCTTCGTCTTTGCGAATCTCAGAAAGAGGTCCGAGGTCATGAAGTGGATGCGCTTGCCTGAAGCGACAAAGTATTCATCGACCAGTTCTGGGCGTGCGCCGTGGCGTTGCGAGTCGACCGTGTACCACCAGTCTTCCTTCTGATCATCAGTCACGAAGATCGCAGGTGCTTTCGTATCGGCGCCGTAGCGAAGCAACTCTTTCCAAAGTACCAGGTCGCCGTATCGGTCTGGCTCGCCCTTTTTGATGTCCTCGTAACCGGGAGGCACCTTCGCCTCGTACCTCTTCGCGCCCTCCTCGTAGATTGCCGTCAACTCGGCCGGTGTGAATTGAGCTCCCACATGCCCTTCATAGAGGTCAGATATCTGCGTCAGGATGGCATCGTATGTGGCGTTCCCGATCATCTCGTCCAGGTGCGTGTCGCTGGCTTCGCTCAGCTTGTTGTCCAGCGCTGAAATGGCCTCACCGAACTCGTCTCGCAGCGGTGAGATGTCCAACGACGGATGCCGCTTGTACAAGTTGAAGGCCTGATCGACCTGGCCCCGAGCTTTCTGCAGAGCGGATCTGATTTCCCCAAACGCCTTCGACTGCGCGTTCACAATCTCGATGCGACGCCGATGAAACTCGTAGCCAACCTGGTAGGGGATCCAAAGGCCCTCCTTCTTCGCATTCAGGGCGAGAAAGAAGTCCTCTCGTGCGTTGGCGGAGTAGCGGAACAGATTTAGGAGAGCATTGGTGTCAAGGACAAGAAGCCCGTCGTCCCAGATGTCCTTGAGTTCAGCATCTGTTGGCCGATAGTACCCACGAAACGCGCTTCTCAACGTGCCAGTCCCTGCCTCATGCCTTCACGCTATCGGGTGATTCGGGAGCAAGACGGCGGGCGCCACAGCCGACGCGCCCGCTATCTGGTGAATGCTGTCCACGCTGATGTTGCGCTCACCGCGCTCAACTTTCTCCAAGTATCTTGGATATATCCGCCCTCAGAGTGTAAGTAGCATGAGCGCATGGGCTTCAAAGAGTGGATCAATAGCGAGGGTGTTCACGGCGAGCGACGCGCGCAAGCGGGAATCAACCTTCTCACCATCAACTCGACTGGGCTAGCTCCAAACCAGTTCAAGGTCGATCTCAAGGAAGGCACTGTCAAGTACCAAGGCGACCTTGTGGGCGTTGCTGACCTCGGTGATGTCGAGTACAGCGCGGTCATCCCGGAGAAGCGAATGACCGCAACGCGCATTGTCGCTGGCGGGGTGTTGCTCGGCCCGCTCGGGATGGTCATCGGAGCATTCGCCAAGAAGCAGACCAACGCTGCCGGGTGGCTACTGATCGACGTGCTCGACGCGCCCGGAGGCGAGACGCGCGCTCAATGGTTGTTAGAAGTGAAGAAGGGCAAGACCGCAGACGCGATGAAACTCGTCAACGAGTTGAAGAACGCGAAGCTGCGCGCGGCTCGCGGTGATTACAATTCGCACGCGATCGAACTCGCGATCCCTGAGACACCCGCAGAGGCTTCCTGAGCGCATCTGCGCGACTGAGGGCGCGAGGGTCGAACGATTTGAGCACTTGCAACCCTCAGTGTCTCGTAGACGCTTACACTCAGTACGGACTGAGGTTTGCCGCAAGCTCGTAGCGGAACATTGCGGACTCTGAAGACGAGAGTGTCACCGCGACTACTCCGACGTTTACGACTCGCCAGGCCACGGCCCCGTTGCCGCTCCTCACAAGATCGCCCACCTGCGGATTCTCCATCAGCGAATCTCCGGCCAGAACTCGCTTGGCCCGAAGCCCTCAACCCCAAGGGCGGCTTGGGCTGCCTCGCCGCGGAGAAGGGCACCGTATGTCTCGCCGGTTTCGGAGGCAAGCTGCTCGCCGACCGGCGGCTGTCGCGGCTGCTGAAGTAGCCCGCTTCGACTCGCTGCGCTCGCTCAACGACCGGGAGCGGGCCGTCGCGGTGGTCCGCCCGCTTCGACTCGCCGCGCTCGCTCAACGACCGGGGTCAGGCGGGATCTTCCGTGTGCATCAGGATGCGGGCGTCGTCGTCGACCCAGTCGATCGACTTGCCGACGGCCTTCTTCCACTGGCGATAGCGACGGCCGCGCTCGTCGGCATCCATCTGCGGCTCGAATCGCACATCTTCCTGCCAGTGCGCGCGCAGTTCGTCGAGCGACGACCACACGCCCACGGCGAGCCCCGCGGCGTAGGCCACGCCGAGCGCCGTCGTCTCGACGATCTTCGGGCGCACGACCGGGATGCCGAGGATGTCGGCCTGGAACTGCATGAGCAGCGCGTCGCGCGTCATGCCGCCGTCGACGCGCAGCTCGGTGAGCGGGCGCTTCGCGTCGGCGACGACGGCCTCGATCACGTCGCGCGTCTGGAACGCGGTCGCCTCGAGCGCCGCGCGCGCGATGTGGGCCTTCGTCACGTAGCGCGTGAGCCCGACGAGCGCGCCGCGGGCATCCGGCCGCCAATACGGCGCGAACAGACCCGAGAACGCGGGCACGAAGTACGCGCCGCCGTTGTCGTCGACCGACGAGGCGAGCTCTTCGACCTCTTCCGACGAGCGGATGATGCCGAGGTTGTCGCGCAGCCACTGGATGAGCGACCCCGTGACCGCGATCGAACCCTCGAGCGCGTAGTGGGCGGGCTCGTCGCCGAGCCGGTACGCGACGGTCGAGATGAGCCCGGCCTTCGATCGCACGATCTCGGTGCCGGTGCCGACCAGCAGGAAGTTGCCGGTGCCGTAGGTGTTCTTCGACTCCCCCGCCTCGAACGCGGTCTGCCCGAACGTCGCGGCCTGCTGGTCGCCGAGGATCCCGGCGATCGGCGCTCCGGCGAGTTCGGACGGCTCGCGCACCTCGCCGAAGACCTCGGACGACGAGCGGATCTCGGGCAGCATCGCGCGCGGGATGCCCCACACCTCGAGCAGGTCGTCCGACCAGTCGAGGGTCCGCAGGTCCATGAGCAGCGTCCGCGACGCGTTCGTGACGTCCGTGATGTGGATGCCACCGCTCGGCCCTCCGGTGAGGTTCCAGACGACCCACGTATCGGGCGTGCCGAAGAGCAGGTCGCCCGCGGCCGCGGCGTCGCGGGCGCCGTCGACGTTGTCGAGGATCCAGGCGATCTTCGACGCCGAGAAGTACGTCGCCAGCGGCAGGCCGGTCACCTCCGCGAATCCGTTCACACCATGCTGCGCGATCAGGCGGTCGATGCGCGGCTGCGTGCGGGTGTCCTGCCAGACCAGCGCGTTGTGGATCGGCTGTCCGGTGCGGCGATCCCACACGATCGCGGTCTCGCGCTGGTTCGTCACCCCGACACCGGCGATGTCGGCGGCCGTGAGCTTCGCCTCGGCGAGCGCGTGCGCGACGACCCACTGCGTGTTGGTCCAGATCTCGACCGGGTCGTGCTCGACGCGCCCGGCACGCGGGAAGATCTGCTCGTGCTCGCGCTGGGCGGTCGCGACGATCTGGGCTCCGGCGTCGAACACGATCGCTCGAGTCGAGGTGGTGCCCTGGTCGATCGCCATCACGTGATGCGGCACGTCATCTCCTCTTCGAGCGGGCGCGGGCGCGGTCCGGATGGCCCGGCACCCGCGCGTGCTGTCGACACCGGCAGCACCGGCGACGAGCGTGGCACCCTCACGCTATCGCGGACGCCGCCCGCGGGCCCGCCGCGTGGACTTTGGCGAGCGCGCGTTCGGTCTCGGCGGCGATCGCCGAGGCATCCCACCCGAGCACCTTCGCCACGACCTGCGCGACGTCCGCGGCGACCTCGGCAGTGGCCGCCCCGACGAAGGCGATCGACGTGCGCCGCATCAGCAGGTCGTCGAGGTGCACGACCTGCTCGGTCGCCGCGAGGTGACGCAGCTCGGCCGTGCTGTAGTCGGGCAGCGTCCGCAGCGGCGCGTCATCCGGGTCGGCGACGATCGCCGCGATGACCGATGCCGCGGTGGTGCCGTACCGCTCGAGCAGCCGCGAGGCGCGCTCGAGGCCGATCGAGTCGGCGTACGGCGCGAGCCACTGCCGTCGCGCGCGCTCGCTCGTGGGGTAGCCCGCACCGCCGCCGATCGGCACGCCCTTGGTGCTGCGCGTGCGCGGCCGGGCGAGCTGCTCGAGCACGCGGTCGGTCAGGTGCGCGGCCGATGCGCGGAAGGTGGTCCACTTGCCGCCGACCAGGCTCAGCACGGTCGCCGAGACCGAGCCCGGCAGCTGCTGCGCCTCGATGCGGTAGTCGCGCGAGACGAATCCGGGCGCGGCGTCGCCGTGGCCCGGCAGGGGGCGGACGCCCGCGAACCGATAGACGATCTGCGCGCGGTCGACGGGGATCTGCGGGAACACGTGCCCGACGAGGTCGAAGAAGTAGTCGATCTCCTCTTCGGTGCACACCGCGGGCTCGCGCATGTCGTGCTCGAGGTCGGTCGTGCCCACGAGCACACGCCCGTTCAGCGGGTAGATCAGCACGATGCGGCCGTCGGAGTGCTCGAAGAAGAGTTCGCGCCCCCCGGTCGCGGCGAGCAGCTCGGGGTGGTCGAGCACGATGTGCGACCCCTTCGTGCCGCCCATGTACTGCGTCGGGTCGCCGAGGGCGAGGTTCGTGAGGTCGGTCCACGGCCCAGAGGCATTGACGATGACGGATGCCGTGAACGCGAACTCGCCCGCCGCGTCCTGCAGCACGATGCGCCCGTCGTCGGCGCGGACGGCGGCCGTGTAGTTCGCCGCCCGGGCGCGGTCGGCACTGCGGTCATCACCCGGGGCGCGGCCGTCGCGCAGGCCGTCGCGCAGCACGTCGCCGGCAAGGCGCTCGGGCTCGCGCAGCGAGGCATCCCAGTACGTCGCGGTGTACTTCACACGCGGATTCAGACTCGGCAGCTGCTGCAGCGAGCGCTTGCGGCCGTGGAAGGCGTGGCGCGGCACGGTGCCTGTGCCGAGCAGCCCGCCGCCGCGCGAGAAGGAGTCGTAGATGACGAGGCCGATCTTGATGAGCGCGGCGCCGCGCTCGCGCGAGCGCCCCGAGCCGTGCCGCAGGAACCGCAGCGGCGCCGACAGCACGCCCGAGAACGTCGAGTAGATCGGGATCGTCGTCTGCAGCGGGCGCACGAAGTGGGGCGCGGTCTTGAGCAGCGCGTTCCGCTCGGTGACGGCCTCATGCACGAGCCGGAACTCGCCGTTCTCGAGATAGCGGATGCCGCCGTGGATCATGTGACTGGATGCCGCGGAGGCGCCGCTCACGTAGTCGTGGCGCTCGACGAGAGCGACGTCGACGCCCTGCAGCGCGAGGTCGCGGAAGGTCGCGATGCCGTTGATCCCGCCGCCGATGATCAGCACGTCGGCGTACGGTCGATCGCGCAGGATGCCGGCGCGTGCGGTGGCGTCTTGTCGAGTCTCAGTCATGTCATCGTCCCCACGTCCAGGCTACGTCAGGATGGACCCCATGAGCCGTCGCGCGACGATCGTGGGTGCGGGCCCGAACGGGCTCGTCGCCGCCGTCGTGCTGGCGCGGCTCGGGTACGCGGTGCGGGTGCTCGAGGCATCCGATGCTCCGGGCGGCGGCGCGCGCACCGGCGAGCTCACGCTGCCGGGGTTTCGGCACGACCTCGGGTCGGCAGTGCATCCCGGCGCGGTCGCGTCGCCCGTGTTCGCGGCGCTCGGGGTGACGGGTGCCGTGGACTGGCTCACCCCCGAGATCTCCTATGCGCACGCGATCGAGCCGGGGCGCTCGGCGGTCGCGTGGCGCGACATCGCGCGCACCGCCGCGGCGCTCGGCGAGGACGAGCGAGCCTGGCTCGCGATGCTGCGCCCGCTGGCGCGGCACGCCGACGCCGTCGCGGACTTCACGGGCGATCAGCTGCTGCGGGCGCCCCGGCATCCACGCGTCACGGCGCGCTTCGGGCTGCGCGCCCTCGAGGTTGCGGCGGGTCGGGGGCTGCGCACACCCGAAGGCCGGGCACTGCTGTGGGGCGCGATGGCGCACGCGAACACGCGGGTGCCGGCACTCAGCGCGGCGGGCGGGGCGCTGCTGCTGGGCGCGCAGGCGCATGCACGCGGCTGGCCCGTGC
>JASCPF010000179.1 GCA_029959325.1 Microbacteriaceae bacterium PS02068 | reverse complement strand
GGCGAGCGCTGCGTGAGGTCGATGTCCTCACTGGTCGCGAGCATCTCCAGTGAGCCAGGGGATGCCGCGGCCCGCCCCTCGAGCGCATCCGACACGACGTAGCGCGTCCCGCCGCCCGCGCCGCCAGAGAGCCCGAGACTGCCCGTGGCGGGCACGGGGCCGGTGGTCGGGGCATCCGGCTCGTGCAGCATCGACTCCATCTCGGCGACCTGCGCGTCGTCGGTCGCGCTCTCGCGGGCGTAGGCACGGGCGTTCGCGAGTTCGAGTCGCTCGTAGCC
>JASCPF010000178.1 GCA_029959325.1 Microbacteriaceae bacterium PS02068 | reverse complement strand
GACCGCGCGCACGGCGCGGCTCGGCGATCTCCGTGTCGCTTTCGACATCGACGATTACACTAGGTCGCGGCTCCTCGAGGGGCTCGATGACATCGGGCTCACGCTGCGCAACGAAGACAAGATCGCGCAGTTCGAGGCGCGCCGAGAGGCGTGGCGGCCGCGGTCGCTACCCGTTCGCTAGCCCGAGCCCCGCGCCCCGCACCCGGGGAGATGCAGGCCCGCCCTCGACACACAAGTGAGGTCCGATCGATGAACACCCTCCTGAGCGAATCCGCGGCA
>JASCPF010000177.1 GCA_029959325.1 Microbacteriaceae bacterium PS02068 | reverse complement strand
CTCGAGGCCGTTTTCGGCGGCCGCGACGCCGAGAGCTTCAACAGTTACCGTCTGATCCTGGGCGAAGTCGGTCGTAGCGTGGCAGCCTACGCGGGACCCGGTGTCTACCTGGACGTCGCCCTCGGCTGGGTTGCTGCGCGCATCGTGACAGCGCCTGTTGGGCTCCGCGAGGAGGGCGGCCGTCGCTCCGGATACTCATATCGCCGGCTGATGGCGCACTTCTGGCGCATGATTCTGACCTCGGGGACGCGCGGACTACGCCTTGTCACTGTCGCAGGG
>JASCPF010000176.1 GCA_029959325.1 Microbacteriaceae bacterium PS02068 | reverse complement strand
CGACGACGTCGTGAGCCTCGACCTGACCGGCGACATCAAGAAGGTCGTGCTGGGCAGCGGCGCCGAGCACGAGGCCGAGAGCATCGTCTTCGCGACGGGCTCTGCGCCACGCAAGATCGGCATCGAGGGCGAGACGCGCCTCTCCGGCCACGGCGTCTCGTACTGCGCGACGTGCGACGGCTTCTTCTTCCGTGTGCAGCAGATCGCCGTCGTCGGCGGCGGCGACTCGGCGATGGAAGAGGCGACGTTCCTCACGAAGTTCGCCTCGAAGGTCTACGT
>JASCPF010000175.1 GCA_029959325.1 Microbacteriaceae bacterium PS02068 | reverse complement strand
GAGCACCTCTACGAACACTCCACGCGGTGCCCGCAAGGCACAGACCTATCTCCCCGAGGCTGGCGCCCGCGAGGAGATTCTCGACTTCGCAGAGCTGAAGCGCGAGCTTGAGGTCTTCCTCGCGCAGAACTCGTCCAAGGCTGCGCTCGTCGACCCCGAGGGCTACGCCCGTCACATGCCCGATGAGATCTTCGGCATCCTCGATCAGGTGACGAACGCGCTCGCGGCGGGCGAAGGCATCACGATCGTGCCGCAGGGCATGACCATGACGACGCAACAG
>JASCPF010000174.1 GCA_029959325.1 Microbacteriaceae bacterium PS02068 | reverse complement strand
GGTGCAGGCGCTCGAGGCATCCGGCACGCGCCTCAAGGATCCCGCGGCAGAAGTCGCCGGGCAGACCGGACTCAGCTCGCGCGCCCTGTATCAGGCGGTGCTTGCCGAGCGGGGGTGAGTCTGCGCGCTCGGCTCGGGCGCGCGCACGCCCGGCAGTGCCCAGGCGGCGAAGGTCGGGCCGGTCGCGCGGACGTCAACTGCTCCGTCGGGATCCGTCGCCAGCGTGGCCGAACCGAACAGCGCGGGCGCCGCGGCGGCGCCGAAGACGAGCGGTGCGGGC
>JASCPF010000173.1 GCA_029959325.1 Microbacteriaceae bacterium PS02068 | reverse complement strand
ACGCATCACGGCGAGATTCGACCGTCGCCGAGCTTCTGCGCGAGCTGGGTCTCGTTCGCACGCGACCTGATGACGGCGTCACGAGCCCCCAAGCGGCGATGCGCCTGTTGCGCGAGCGCGTGGCGCCTGGGGCGACGATCCTCGTGATCGGCGGCGATGGCCTCGTGTGCGAGGTGTAGAAGGCCGGGTTCGCGGTGACCCGCAGCGCGGATGACGCACCCGCCGCGGTCGTGCAGTGGTTCACGCCGGAGATCGGCTGGGCTCAGCTCGCAGAGGCCAGCTA
>JASCPF010000172.1 GCA_029959325.1 Microbacteriaceae bacterium PS02068 | reverse complement strand
CCTCCACCTTGTGCGGGTTGTGGGTCGCGAGGACGATTCTGGCGCTCATGCGGCTCCGATTGGAGGAGTTCGGGCTAGGCCTGCGTGGCGGGCTCGGCAGCGAGGGCGGCGGACAGCGCCACCCGCAGGTCGGCGCAGCCGGCGACGCCGAGCTCGAGCAGCTGATCGAGCGCGCGCTTGTCGAACGGGGCTCCCTCGGCCGTGCCCTGCACCTCGACGAACAGGCCGCGACCCGTCACGACGACGTTCATGTCGGTCTCGGCGCGCACGTCTTCGACTTATGCC
>JASCPF010000171.1 GCA_029959325.1 Microbacteriaceae bacterium PS02068 | reverse complement strand
TGGTTCGACAGCTCGCGATATGTTCCGGCCGCTGCGGCGCCCACGCTCACATACGCGATCGCCCAGACGGAGCACGCGGGCGCGGTCCACGCCAGAAAACGTCGGTACGAGAAGCCGCTCATCCCCACGGTGAGTGGCACGAGCGAGTGCAGCACGGGGAGGAATCGCGACAGGAAGAGCGCGGGGCCGCCGCGCCGCCGAAGATAGAGCTCGGAACGCGCCCAGTTGTCTTCGCCGAGCCGCCTGCCGAGGCGCGAGAAGCGAATGCGTGGGCCGAGCCACCTGC
>JASCPF010000170.1 GCA_029959325.1 Microbacteriaceae bacterium PS02068 | reverse complement strand
GATGGGTTCTGCTCGATGCGCGAGCGGATCCGCTTGATGTGCACGTCGAGCGTCTTCGAGTCGCCGAAATAGTCGCTCCCCCACACGCGGTCGATCACCTGCCCGCGGGTCAGCACACGCCCGGCATTGCGCATGAGCACCTCCAGCAGCTCGAATTCCTTCAGCGGCATGGGTATCACCGAGCCGTCGAGGGCGACCGTGTGACGATCGATGTCGATGACGACCCGCCCCCCGTCGACGATCCGATCGTCGAGGTCGACGTCGGCCGGGCCGGTCCGTCGCAGCAC